>NZ_JBEXIA010000005.1:0-240561 GCF_040608335.1 Micromonospora sp. NPDC005194
GGCGGCCCGGACGACCGGGCCGCCGCCAGCGCGCTCAGATCGGCGGCAGGCCGGGCCGCCGCCAGCGCGCCCAGATCTGCGGCGGGCCGGGCCGTCGATGGCGCTCAGATCGGCGGGCGACGCCAGGTGGGTCGGGCCGAGCGGCGCAGCTGCGTCGGCAGGGTCGCCATCGGGGTACGCACGGCCAGCGGCGCGTGCGCGTCGGGTACCGCCGTGGCGCCGATCCCGCCGCCCCGGGTGTCCAGCACACGGCCGGCCCGGTGCGCCACCACCCGGGCCTCCTCGTGCAGCCCCTCCAGATCCTTCGCCGCCGACCCGGTGACCAGTGTCAGCAGGGCGCTGCGCCCGGCCGGGTAGGTGATCACGCAGCCGTCGGTGGTGCACACCACCGACTCGCGGAACTCGCCCCGCCGGACCGTGTCGGCGACCCGGTGACCGAGCCCGTAGCTGGCCGCGGCGAGCGCGGCGAGGTGGGTGGCGTCGGTGCTCGGCAGGTCGCTGGAGATGAGCAGCCCGTCGGTGCCGGCCAGCACGGCGCCGGCGACCTCGGGCCGGCGTCGACGCAGCCCGAGCAGTTCCGTTCCCACCACCGTGTCTGCATCCACGAGCGTCTCCCTAGCGGTCGGCTCCGCGTCTCGGTCGGTTGGTCACTTTCCGCGCTGGGAACGCTACCGGTGGCCACTTCCGCCCGCGAGCCCGTAACCCAGGGCGATCGGTCCACAACTGGGGACCGATCGGCGGTTGCGCGCGCGCCGGTGCTGCGTCGCGGGCAGGCCGAGCGGCATCGGCGGGCGTAACCTTGGCTCGCTCACACGGCCGACTGTGTCCGCCGTCGACGGGAAAGGTGGTTGTATGACCAGCGTCTGGGAGAACCTGACCATCGATGCCCGCGATCCGGCCCGACTGGCCCGCTGGTGGGCCGAGGCGCTCGGATACCAGGTCGTCACCGAGAGACCGGACGAGGTGGAGATCCGCCAGTCCGCCGACCGCCTTCCCGGGCTGGTCTTCGTGCCGGTGACCGACGGCAAGGAGCGCAAGAACCGGTTGCATCTCGACCTCCGCCCGGCCGACCAGGAGGCCGAGGTCGAGCGTCTGGTCGACATGGGCGCCCGGCACGTCGACATCGGCCAGGGTGACGTCGACTGGACGGTCCTGTCCGACCCGGAGGGCAACGAGTTCTGCGTTCTGCGCCAAAAGTGAACCCCGCGGACGCCCGGCTGGTCCAGGAGCCGCCCAAGGACACCGGCCACCGCCGGTCGCCGTACGAGCGTGACCGGGCCCGGGTGCTGCACTCCGCGGCGTTTCGCCGGCTGGCCACCAAGACCCAGGTGCACACCGCCGGCACCGACGACTTCCTGCGGACCCGGCTGACCCACTCGCTGGAGGTGGCCCAGATCGCCCGGGAGATGGGCGCCCGGCTGGGGTGCGACCCGGACGTGGTGGACGTCGCCGGGCTCGCCCACGACCTCGGGCACCCGCCGTTCGGGCACAACGGCGAGGCGGCGCTGGACCTGCTGGCCGCGCCCTGCGGCGGCTTCGAGGGCAACGCTCAGACGCTGCGGGTGCTGACCCGGCTGGAGGCGAAGGTGCTCGCCCCGGACGGTTCGTCGGCCGGGCTGAACCTCACCCGGGCGTCGCTGGACGCGATCGGCAAGTACCCCTGGCCGCGCCGCGACGGGCAGCGCAAGTTCGGGGTGTACGCCGACGACGCGGCGGTCTTCGGCTGGATCCGGGCCGGTGCGCCCGGCGACCGGCGCTGCCTGGAGGCGCAGGTGATGGACTGGGCCGACGATGTCGCGTACTCGGTGCACGACGTGGAGGACGGCATCCACGGCGGGTACGTCGCGCTGCGCCCGCTGCTCGCGGACGCCGACGAGCGGGCCGCGCTCTGCGCCGACGTGGCCGCCGCCTACTCCGGGGAGTCTCCGGCCGACCTGGCCGAGGTGCTGGTCGAGCTGCTGGCTGACCCGCTGCTCGCCCCCCTCGTCGGCTACGACGGCAGCCACCGCGCCCAGGTCGCGCTGAAGGCCACCACGAGCGGCCTGACCGGTCGGTTCGTGTCGGCGGCGGTGGCGGCCACCGAGGAGCGGTACGGCCCCGGGCCGCACCGCCGCTACGCCGCCGATCTGGTGGTGCCGAGACGGGTCCGGGCCCAGTGCGCGCTGCTCAAGGGCATCGCCCTGCGCTACGTGATGCGGCGCACCGGCTTCCGGGGTCGCTACGAGCGGCAGCGGACGATGCTGGCCGAGTTGGCGGCGGCGCTGGTCGGACGGGCCCCGGACGGGCTCGACCCGGTGTTCGCCCCGCTGTGGCGGGCCGCGCCGGACGACGCCGCCCGGCTGCGCGTGGTGATCGACCAGATCGCCTCGCTCACCGACCCGGCGGCGATGAGCTGGCACACCCGTCTGGTCGGCGGCGGCGCACCGCCGGAGGCGACCACAGCAACTTAGGCTAACCTAAGTGCATGACGGAACGCCCAAGGAACGTCACCTCGGTCCAGGTGCTGCGCACCGAGCGACCCACCCCGCACCTGATCCGGCTCGTCCTCGGTGGGGACGAGCTGACCGGCCTGCCGGTGGGCGAGTTCACCGACCACTACATCAAGCTGGTCTTTCCGGCGCCCGGCGTCGCGTACCCGCAGCCGCTGGACCTCGCCGCGATCCGCCGGGACCTGCCCCGGGAGCAGTGGCCCCGGCTGCGCGCGTACACCGTGCGGCGGTGGGACCCGCTGGCCGGGGAGCTGACCGTGGACGTGGTGCACCACGGCGACGAGGGGCTGGCCGGCCCGTGGGCCGCGGCGCTGCGCCCGGGTGACCCGGTGCACTTCGTCGGCCCCGGCGGGGCGTACGCGCCGGACCCGGACGCGGACTGGCACCTCCTGGTCGGCGACGAGAGCGCCCTGCCGGCGATCGCCGCCGCCCTGGAACGGCTGCCGTTGGGCGCTCCGGCCCGGGTCCTCGTCGAGATCGCCGACCCGGCGGAGGAGCAGCAGTTGCTCAGCCCCGGCGCCGTGGAGCTGACCTGGCTGCACCGGGGTGACCGCCCGGTGGGCGACGCCCTGGTGGCGGCGGTGCGGGAGCTGGAGTTCCCGCCCGGTTCCGTGCACGCCTTCGTGCACGGCGAGGCGACGTTCGTCCGGGAGCTGCGCCGGCTGCTGCGCGGCGAGCGGGGCGTGCCCGCCGACCGTCTCTCCATCTCCGGCTACTGGCGGCGCGGCATGGACGACGAGGGCTGGCGCTCCACCAAGGCGGACTGGAACCGGCAGGTCGCCGCGGAGGAGCCGGCCGCTGCCTGAGCGTCAGGCGCCGACTGCCGGGTCCTCGTCGAGTTTGCCGAGGGCCCGGCTGAGCAGCACGGCGTACCCGACGATCGCCACCGCGAGCAACAGCAGCATCAGCTTCGGTTCGTGCACCCAGGTGGTGACCACGCCGACCGAGACAATCCCGTACCCGGTGATCGCCAGCCGGCCCGCGCTCGGCCGGCACCACAACCAGGACAGGGCCAGCCCACACAACGTCCAGACGATCACGGAGGCGGCCAGCACCAGTCGCAGTTCGAGCGGCAGGTGGCGCACGTTGTCGTCGACGAGTCGGACCACCTGGCCGAGGGCCCAGCCCAGCAGCAACAACGCACCGCCGAGCGGAAAGTGCAGGTAGCCGTACGCCTGCCCGCCGCGCAGTCGGCTCTGCAGCACCCGGGTGGTGACGAAGGCGGTGTACGCCCACCAGACGGCCGCCGGTATGAGGAAGGCCAACCCGGCCGTGAGGATCATGTGCGGTGGAGGGTGATCCGGCACCGCGAAGAGCAGGTTTGCCATCGCGCTGCCCAACACGATGATCGTGAACTGGCCGATGCGTTCCGGCAGGTGCCGGTTGTCCACCGGCCAGTCGTTCAGCCAACGTCGGCCGACCCAGGGGGTGGCCAGCTCGATGACCATCGCGATGATCCACAGCGTCGGGCGCGACCCGGTGGGGGCGACCAGCGAGGCCAGCCAGATGAGCCAGCCCGTCCCGAAGCCGAGCAGGTAGATCGTGGTCACCGTCCGGGCCATCGGGCTGGTCGGCCGGGCCCGCAGATACAGCAGGAGCAGCACACCCCGCACGACCAGGTATCCCACCGGAAGCAGCACGCTCTCCGGCACCTCGTCGACGCCGAGCGTCATCGCGCCGGCGCCGACCAGGGCGACCAGCACCAGCAGCCGGTGCGGCGCGTCGTCCGGGTCGAACCGGTTGTCGTAGAAGACCTGCCCCAGCCAGCACCACTGGACCACCAGAAACAGCCCGATCACGGCCAGCACGGCCGTCGGCGCCGGGGTCGGGTCGTCGCCGAGCCGACGTACGACGGCCGCCAGCGCGTACACGAAGATGAGGTCGAGGAAGAGTTCGAGCCAGGTGGCGTGCCGGTGGCCGGCCTCGTCCTGGGCGGGCGCCACGCCACGCAGCCCCAGCCGCCCGAGGATCCGGCTCCGCCGGCGAGCGCCGTCACCGCGTACCCTGCGCATCTGGTCATGGTCCCCGCGCGGTCCCGGCGGCCGGGCCGGAACGGGTGAGCCCGACGGCGGCCCCCGCCACACCGGTGTCCCCCGGCCGGCGTGTCCTCGGCCCGGCAGGGCAGGATGTACGCCGAGGGGGTGGCGCATGGCTGGGCGGATCCGGGACGAGGACATCGCACTGGTCCGGGAACGCACCTCGATCGGGGATGTGATCTCCGAGACGGTCACCCTGAAGTCAGCTGGCGGCGGCAACCTCAAGGGCCTGTGCCCGTTCCACGACGAGAAGAGCCCGTCGTTCAACGTCTCGCCGGCCCGCAACGTCTGGTACTGCTTCGGCTGCGGGGCCGGCGGCGACGCGATCAAGTTCCTGATGGACGCGGAGCACCTCAGCTTCGTCGAGTCGGTGGAGCGGCTGGCCGGGCGTGCCGGCATCCAGCTGCGCTACGTCGAGGACGACCGGAGCACCCCGCGTCCCCGCCCGCAGCAGGGGCAACGGCAGCGCCTGGTCGCCGCGCACGCCGCCGCGGTCGATTTCTACCGGGCGCAACTCAGCACCGCCGGGGCGCGGCCGGCCCGGGAGTTCCTGGCCAAACGGGGCTTCGACCGGGCCGCCGCCGAGCGCTACGGGTGCGGGTTCGCGCCGGATGGCTGGGACCTGCTCACCAAGCACCTGCGCCAGCAGGGCTTCACCCATCAGGAGCTGGTCACCGCCGGGCTGTCCCGGGAGTCCCGCTCGGGCACGCTGATCGACAGGTTCCGACGCCGGCTGCTGTGGCCGATCCGGGACCTCGCCGGCGACGTGATCGGCTTCGGCGCGCGCAAGCTCTTCGACGACGACGACGGCCCGAAGTACCTGAACACCCCCGAGACGCCGATCTACAAGAAGTCGCACGTGCTCTACGGCATCGACCAGGCCAAGCGGGAGATCGCCAAGCAGGGCCGGGCGGTGATCGTCGAGGGTTACACCGACGTGATGGCCTGCCACCTGGCCGGGGTGACGACGGCGGTGGCGACCTGCGGCACGGCCTTCGCCGCGGACCACATCTCGGTTCTGCGCCGCCTCCTGTTCGACAGCGACGAGGTGGCCGGCGAGATCATCTTCACCTTCGACGGCGACGCCGCCGGCCAGAAGGCCGCGCTGCGCGCCTTCGAAGACGACCAGCGCTTCGTCGGGCGCACGTTCATCGCGGTCAGCCCGGACAACATGGACCCGTGCGACCTGCGGTTGGCCAAGGGCGACCTGGCGGTCCGCGACCTGGTCGCCCGGCGCGAGCCCCTTGTCGACTTCGCGCTGCGACACGTGATCAGCCGCTTCGACCTGGACACCGTCGACGGCCGGGTCGAGGCCATGCGCCACGCCGCGCCGCTGGTCGCGCGACTCAAGGACCGGGAGAAGCGTCCGGAGTACGTCCGCAAGCTCGCCATGGACCTCGGGATGGAGATCGAGCCGGTGCAGCGGGCGGTGCTCGCCGCCGCCAACACCCCGCCGCCCGGCACCCGGGATGCCGCACCCGCCGCCCGGCCCGAGTCGGCTCGCCCCGAACCGGCACTGGACAGCCCGCTGTCGATGGTCGAGCGCGAGGCGTTGAAGCTCGCCCTCCAACAGCCGGTGCTGGCCGGGCCGATGTTCGACGCCGTCGAGGCCACGGAATACCGCAACCCGGTGCACGTCGCCGTGCGGGCTGCTGTCGCGGCGGCCGGTGGGGCCGCGTCGGCGACCGGCGGCGCCGTCTGGATCGAGAAGGTCCGTGACGCCTGCGACGACCTGGCCTCGGCGGCGCTGGTCGGCGAGTTGGCCGTCGAGCCGCTGCGGATCGACGGTGAAGCGGACCCACGCTACGTCTCGATCACCATGGCCCGCGTGCAGTTCGGGTCGGTGACGGCCCGCATCCGCGACCTCAAGTCGCGCATCCAGCGGATCAACCCGGTCAACAACAAGGACGAGTACTTCGCCGCCTTCGGCGAACTGCTGTCGCTGGAGCAGCATGCCCGGGCGTTGCGCGAGCAGGCCGCGGGAGGGCTCTAGATGGGACTGTTCAGCCGCAAGCCGAAGCTGCCGCCGGCCGACCGGCCACCGTTGGCCGCCGACGAGCGGGTGCTCGCCTGGTCGGCGGCGGGCAACGGCGAGGGCGACGGGGTCGTCGTGGCCAGCAACCTCGGGCTGTGGCTGCCCGGCCGGGGGCACCGCATCGGCTGGCACGACGTGCTCAAGGCGGTCTGGTCCGGTCGGGAGCTGACCGTCACGCCCGCCGAGACGGTCGTCGAGCGCGACGGCTACACCGTGGTCGCCGACGGGCCGGCTGAGACGTACCTGCTGCTCGACCCGGGTGAGCTGCCGCACCAGGTGCGGGCACGGGTGACGCGCTCCGTCGCGTACACCGAACACCAGCCGGTGCCCGGCGGCGCGGCCCGGGTCGCGGCCCGGCGGGTGGCCGGCGTGGACGGTCTGACCTGGACGGTCCGCCTCGATCCCGGCACACCGGCGGACGACGCGGCCCTGCTCGCCGAGACCGACCGGCTGGTCGCCGCGGCCCGCGCCGCCACCGCGCCGGCCGACGGCTGACCGGCCGTCACTTCGCGCCGAGGTCGTTCAGCGCCTTCTCGGCGCCGCGGTGCAGCGGCACCGGCAGGGTCCTGCGGGCCTTCTCCAGCGAGATCCCCTTGGCCGCCGGGTTGGCCTGGGCCAGGACGTCGCGCTTGTCGAACACCGTCCGGGTGATCGCGCAGGCGACGTTGGCGTCCAGGTCCTCGCGGACCAGCAGCACGTTGGGTACGACGATGGTCGGGGTGTCGGTCGCCGTCCGGTACACGTCCCGACCGATCGTGCCGGCCTGGTAGCCGGGGCTCAGCGCGGTCAGCTTCGGCAGCAGGGCCGCGATGTCGACGAACCGCACGGTGTCGCCGGCGGTGGTGAACAGGTCGGTCAGGCCGCCGGTGGGCAGACCGCCGGACCAGAAGAAGCCGTCGATGCTGCCGTCCTTCATTCCCTCGACCGTCTTGGTCAGGTCGAGCCGCTGGGCCCGAACGTCCTTGGCCGGGTCGAGTCCGGCGGCCTCCAGCAGCCGGTTCGCCATCACCTCGGTGCCGGACTTCGGGGAGCCCGTGGAGATCCGCTTGCCGCGCATGCCGGCCACCGAGGTGATTCCCGAGTCCTTACGGACCACCACCTGGGTGTAGTTGTCGTAGAGGCGGGCCAACGCCTGCACCGGCTGCGGCGCGGAGAAGCTGCCCTTGCCCTCGACCGCGTTGACCGCCGTGTCGAACAGCGAGAACGCCACGTCGTACTGGCCGCCGACCAACTGCTCGACGTTCTGGACCGAGGCGCCGGTCTCGGCGGCGGTGCCGGTGAGCTTGCCGCCGGTCGACCCGGACAACTGCCCGGCCAGGGCGTTGCCGATCGGGTAGTAGACGCCTGTCGCGTTACCGGTGGCGATGCCGACCCGGGTCTCCCGGGCCACCTCGCAGGTGACCGCGCTGGACGTGTCGTCCTCGGCGGCGCCGCCCTGCTGGCCACCGCAGCCCGCGGTCGTGACGAGGGCGAGCACGCTCAGGCCCGCCGCGAGTCGTACGTCGATTCGTCGCACAGTTTCTCCTCTGTTGGTGTTCGCGGTCGGCCCGTGGATCCGCGTCGGACGAGCACTCCCGCTGCGGCGATGGCGGCCAGCGCCACGCCGACCGCGACCGGCACGGGTTCGAGCCAGAGCAGGGTGACGCCGGCGATGGCGCCGAGCACGCGTTCCGGGGCGCCGGCGGGACCCACGCCGGGCAGCCAGCCACCGGCGGCGACGGCCAGCACGGACACGCTGAGCGCCGTCACCACGGCGGCGAAGGCGATCCGCAGGACGCCGCCGATGCCCAGCAGACCGAGGCCGGCCGGCGTGATCACGAACGCGATCGGGATCAGGTAGGCCGGCAGGGCGTAGCGCAGGGTCTGCCACATGGTCGGCACCAACCGGCCGCCGGTGACGGCGGCGGCGGCCACTGCCGCGAGCGCGGTGGGCGGGGACACCTCGGACAGGACCGCGAAGTAGAAGACGAACATCGCCGCGGCGGGCGCTGTCACGCCCAGGTCGAGCAGGGCCGGGCCGACGATCACCCAACCGATCACGAACGAGGCGGTGACCGGCACGGCCAGGCCCAGCAGGCTCAGTGCGACGGCAGCGAGCAGCGCGGTGAGCGCCAGCACGACAGTCGGGTTGGAGGTGGCCGCCTTGGCCCCGCCGACCAGCAGCGCCGCCGCCTGCGGCCCGAGGCCGGTCTTGGTGGTGGTCGCCGTGATGATGCCGGCGGCGGCGCAGACGGCGGTCACGGCGAGCGCGCCGCGCACCCCGGTGACGAGCGCGGTCATCAGCCGGGGTGGCGTGAGCCGGTGCGTACGGTCCAGGAAGGAGAGCGCGGCGGCCAGGAGGGTGGCGAAGACGACCGCCCTCGTCGCGGACATGCCGACGGCGAGGAACACGACGATGGCGATCAGCGAGGCGAAGTGGTAGCCGAACCGGGCCAGCAGGCGCCACGGAGAGCCGACGTCGATCACCACCGGGCGTACGCCCGAGCGGCGGGCATCGATCTCCACGGAGAGCAGGATGCCGAGGTAGTAGAGCACGGTCGGCACGGTTGCCCAGCTCAGCACCTGCAGGTACGAGACGCCCAGATACTCGGCGATGATGAACGCCGCCGCGCCCAGGGTGGGCGGGGAGAGAATCGCGCCCACACCGGCGGCGGCCAGCATGCCGCCCGCGCGCTCGGCCGGGTAGCCGGCGCGGCGCAGCAGCGGCCAGGTGACCGCCCCGATGCTCACCGTCGTGGCGGCCCCGGACCCGGAGACGGTACCGAGCAGGAAGCCGGAGGCCACCGCCGTACGCCCGGCGGCGGTGCGCGAGCGGCGGAACGCCGCCGCCGACAGCTCGACGAAGAACCGCCCCGCCCCGGACAGTTCCAGAACCGCGCCGTAGATGGTGAACAGCACGATGTACGAGGCCGCCACGTCCAGCGGGGTGCCGTAGAAGCCGCTGTCGGAGTTGTAGAACGCGTCGACCAGTTGGCTGAAGTCGAGCCCGGCGTGGGCTACCGGCCAGGACTGCGGCAGCAACCCGCCGTAGTAGCCGTAGCCGAGGAACAGCAGGCAGACCGCGGGCAGGATCCACCCGGTGGTGCGCCGGCAGGCTTCGAGCAGCAGGAGCAGCAGGATGGTGCCCAGCACCAGATCCGGGGGTGCCAGCAGACCCTGCCGGTCGAGGAAGGCGTTGTAACCGCCGCCACCCGTACCCAGGGGGATCGGTAGGACGGGGTAGAGGCAGGCGGCCACCGCCAGGACGGCCAGTGCCCAGTCCACGGCGGTGGGCCGCGCCAGAGCGCTGCCGTCGCTGTCGCTGTCGCTTCTGCGCCGCCGCCAGGCCGGCATTCGCAGGCCCGCCGGGTGGACCAGGAAGACCGGCGGCAGCATGCCCGCCAGGAAGATGATCAAATAGTATTTGCTGCCCTGCGCCAGAGGGCGGAAGACCTGCCACAGGGCGAGAAGGCCGACCGCCAGCGCCGCTGCGGTGAAGAGTAGGCCGGCCGGCCCGGACAGCACCCGGCCCGGCTTCTCGTCCTCGAACTGGGCGGCCAGCTCCCGGGTGGCGCGCTCGTCAACGGCCCGAGCATCATCGCCGAGCCGCTCGGCCGAATCGGTGCCTTCGGGCGTGCTGGTGTCGGCTGAGCTGGCGTGGGGCGCTCTGGGGCGAGGTGGCGACCCGTTCTCGGCCGGGCCGGGCTCACTGACGGGAGAGTTGGCTGGTCGTGAGGGTGGCGACGAACCGTCGGGCGAACGGATGGGCGACACGATCGGACGATACACGTCGATTGGCTGGTGGGTGGGGCAGCGAAGAGTGTTCGTGTCTCCTCGGGGTGTTCACGGCCCGTGCCGCGGCCTTTCGCATGCCGGATCTGCACGCTGGGCCCGAATTTCCGTGGAAAGCTGTCGGATCCGGCCGCTAGGGTCGGGCGGTGACTTCGGGGCGACCACTGATTCAGGCTCGTGGGCTGGTGAAGCGGTTCGGTGACTTCACCGCCGTCGACGGCATCGACGTCGAGGTGCGCTCGGGTGAGGCGTTCGGTTTCCTCGGGCCCAACGGCGCCGGCAAGTCCTCCACCATGCGAATGGTCGGCTGCATCTCTCCGCCGAGCGGCGGTGAGCTGCGCATCCTCGACCTGGATCCGGTCCGCGACGGGCCGGCGATCCGGGCCCGGCTCGGCGTGTGCCCGCAGATGGACAATCTCGACCCGGAGCTGAGCGTCCGGGAAAACCTCACGGTGTACGCCCGCTACTTCGGCATCTCGCGCCGGGTCGCCCGGGAACGGGCCGCCGAGCTGCTCGACTTCGTCCAGCTCACCGAGCGGGCCGACAGTAAGGTCGAGCCGCTCTCCGGTGGGATGAAGCGCCGGCTGACCATCGCCCGCGCCCTGGTCAACGACCCGGAGATCGTGCTGCTCGACGAGCCGACCACCGGGCTCGACCCGCAGGCGCGGCACCTGGTGTGGGAGCGACTGTTCCGGCTCAAGCAGCAGGGCGTGACGCTGGTGCTCACCACGCACTACATGGATGAGGCCGAGCAGCTCTGCGACCGGCTGGTGGTGATGGACGGCGGGCGGATCGTCGCCGAGGGCTCACCCCGGGCGCTGATCGAGGAGCACTCCACCCGCGAGGTGGTCGAGCTGCGCTTCGCCGCCGAGTCGCAGGAGCCGTTCGCCGGCAAGCTCGACGGTGTGGGGGAGCGGGTCGAGGTGCTGCCCGACCGCGTCCTGCTCTACGTGCCCGACGGCGACGCGGCGGTCGCCGAGGTCGGCGCGCTGGGGCTCAACCCGGCCAACGTCCTGGTGCGGCGCAGCGGCCTGGAGGACGTCTTCCTGCACCTGACCGGCCGCACCCTGGTCGACTGAGCCCGTGCCGCCGCTCGCTTCGCAGATCTTGGACAGTTTCCGTTAGCTGCTAACGGAAACTGTCCAAGATCTGCTCTAGGTGTCGTTCATCGGGCTCTTGCCCAGGTGAGGAAGCGGTCGCGTAGTTGGTCGGTGCCGGGGAGGTCTCCGGTCGCCTCGTCGAGCAGCGTCGCGAGGTAGATGAGCAGGCCGGTCCGGTTCTCGCGGTACTCGCCGAGCAGTGCCAGGCGAGCCGGGGAGCAGGGCCACGCGGCACCGCAGACCCGGCAGCGCCACGACGGTCGCGCCGCCACGTGCGAGCGGTAGCGGGGCATCGGAGCCTCCCTTTCTCGTGGACCGGCGTGCTCGATGGATGGGAGCGCCCCGGATCGGGGGTCACGGGGCGCCCCCGGCCTGGTTCCGCCCGCCGTCCGATCCCGTGAGCGGTCCCGCTGCGTGACAGTCTGCTGAGGACGCGACTACCGTGGGGGGTTCCGCGCGCCGACGACCAGCGCGTACGGTGATCGGCCCGGCACGGTACGAGGATGTACGGAGGGTGTCCGTGGAGAGTTCGTCCATGCTGGAGCATTTCGCGGAGGAGCTACGGCTGGCCCGGGCTGCCAGTGGCATGTCCCAGGCGACGCTGGCGGAGGCGCTGAGCTACTCCGGGGCACTGGTCGCCAAGGTGGAGACCTCCGAGCGCCGGCCGAGTCTGGACTTCGCGCGCCGGTGCGACGCCGTGTTCACTGCCGACGGGCGCTTCGAGCGCATCCAGCGGCGGATCAGCCGCGAGGCCGTGGTGCCGTGGTTCCGTGACTGGGCGGGCATCGAGCAGGAGACCACCGCACTGCGCTCGTTCGAGCCGCTCTACCTGCCGGGCTTGTTGCAGACCGAGGGCTACGCCCGCGCCATCCTGGCCGGTGCCGGGCTCTTCGCGGCGGATGAGGTCGAGCAGCAGGTGACAGCCCGGCTCGACCGGCAGGCCGTGCTCACCCGGGACCGGCCACCGCTGCTGAGTGTGGTCGTCGACGAGTACGCGCTGCGCCGCAGCGTCGGCGAGCCGGAGGTGATGAGCGAGCAGTTGCGGCACCTGGCGAAGCTCGGCTCGGCCCTGCCCCGGGTCAGAATCCAAGTAGTGCCGCTGTCCGCCGGTGCTTACGCTGGGCTCGATGGCCCCTTCGTGATCGCCACCACCGCGACCGGTGAAGATGTGGTCTACCTGGACGGGCAGCGCCACGGGCAGGTCATCGACCGCGCCGAGTACGTGCGGCAGATGGTCGAGGTGTGGGAGTCGATCCGGGGTGAGGCACTATCGCAGCAGCAGTCCCTCGAACTGATCGTGGAAATGGCGGAGACATGGAGCTGACCGGCGCCCGGTGGCGCAAGAGCAGTCGCAGCAACGGCAGCGGCGGCAACTGTGTGGAGGTTGCGGAGAATCTGTCGGGGGTGGTGGCCGTTCGTGACTCGAAGGATCCGGCTGGCCCGGTGCTCGTCTTCGAGCCCGAGGCGTGGCGCGCGTTCGTCGGGCTCGGTGCCGGTGTCCGGTAGGTCCCCGGCCCGGTAAATCCCTCGGCGGTCGCGCGGTCCGACCGCCTGGGCCTGCCCAGTCCCAAGGTCAACTCGGCTTCCTGAAAACCGGGGTGTCCGCGGGACCGGGATACCCCGGTTTCCAGGAACCCGAGTTGATCTGCCATGAGGCACTACCGCAGCAGCAGTCATCCGACGGGAGCGCAGGAAGTGGCGGAGACATGGAGCTGACCGGCGCCCGGTGGCGCAAGAGCACCCGCAGCGGCCCGGATGGCGGTAACTGCGTGGAGGTGGCCGACAACCTTCCGGGGCTGGTGGCCGTTCGTGACTCGAAGGATCCGGCTGGCCCGGTGCTCGTCTTCACGCCCGACGCGTGGGGCACGTTCGTCGGGTCCGACGCTGTCCGGGCGATGTGATCGACTCCGGATCGGCGATACGGCGGTGTCCGGGCGACGGGATGGCGCCACATCGCCGATCTGTAGTGGATCATCGCGCCGGCAGGCCGTGGGCGTGGCGCGCGACCCGGCGGAAACCCGGGCGACACGTCGACGGGGTCGCCGTAGGGTGACCGGCGGCCTGTCGTACCCCGGGGGTAGGAAGGTCGGGGACGGGGGGTGGTCATGGTGAGTGTGGCGCAGCGGACGCGGTTGCCCTGGGTGCCGGCGTACGCGGTGTTCGAGCACTACCTGGTGAATCTTCGTCGCACCTGGCGGGCGGGGGTGTTCTCGTCGTTCCTGCTGCCGGTGCTGACCGTGCTCGGCTTCGGGCTGGGCGTCGGCGCGTACATCGACCAAGGCGTCGACGGGGTGCGCTACCTCGACTGGCTGGTCCCCGGGCTGTTCGCCTCGACGGCGCTCCAGGTGACCGTGGGCGACTCGACGTGGCCGGTGTTCAGCAACTTCCAGTGGGTCAAGATCTACTTCGCGCAGACGGCGTCGCCGCTACGGGTGGGCGACATCCTGGCCGGGCACCTGGCCTTCGTGCTGTTCCGGGTGCTCACGACGATCGCGGCCTTCCTGCTGGTCACCGGGTTGTTCGGGGCGTTGCGGTCGCCGTGGGCGGTGGCCACCCTGCCGGTGGTGGCGCTGCTCGGGCTGGCCGGGGCCACGCCGACGTTCGCGTACGCCGCGGTGGTGTCCAGCGACAGTTGGCTGGCGATGCTGTTCCGGTTCGCGGTCATCCCGATGACGCTGTTCGCCGGCGTGTTCTTCCCGGTCGAGTCGTTGCCGGAGGCGCTGCGCTGGCTGGCGTACGCGACTCCGCTGTGGCACGCCGTCGACCTCTGTCGTGCGGCGACGCTCGGTGTCGCCCCGCAGTGGTCGATCGGCGGGCACCTGCTCTACCTGGCTGCGTGGGCGGCCGTCGGTTGGCTGCTGGCGCTGCGCGCCTTCCGCCGCAAGCTCGTCGTCTAGGGAGATCTCGTGGTCACGCTGGTCCTGCCCCGGCTGGTCGACGTCTCCGCCGCGTCCCGGCGGTCGGGGTCGGTCATCGAGCGCAATCTCGCCGCGCTGAAGTCGGTCTACTGGCTGCTGCTGCTCTCCGGCTTCGTGGAGCCGCTGCTCTACCTGCTCTCCATCGGCGTGGGCGTCGGGTCGCTGGTCGGTGACCTGCCGCTGCCCGACGGGCGGCTGGTGTCGTACGCCGCGTTCGTCGCGCCGGCGATGCTGGCCGCGTCCGCGATGACCGGGGCGCTTGCCGAGACCACATTCAACTTCTTCGGCAAGATGAAGTACATGAAGCTGTACGACGGGATGATCGCCACCCCCGTACGGCCGTTCGAGATCGCCCTCGGTGAGCTGAGTTGGGCGATGTTGCGAGGCAGCGCCTACTCGGCCGCGTTCCTCGGGGTGATGGTCGCGTTGGATCTGACCAGCGTCGTCCACGCGCTCACCGCGCTGCCCGCCGCGGTGCTGGTCGGGTTCGCGTTCGGGGCGCTCGGCATGGCGATCTCCACCTTCATGCGCAGCTGGCAGGATTTCGACCTGGTGGCGTCCGCGCAGTTCACCCTGTTCCTCTTCTCCGGCACCTTCGTGCCGGCGCAGGCGTACCCGACCCTGCTGCACTGGCTGGTCGAGGTCACCCCGCTGTACCGGGCCGTGCACCTGATCCGTGGCGTCGCGCTCGGCACCGGGGGTTGGCTCTGGCTGCTCGACGTGCTCTACCTGCTGGCGATGCTGGCGGTCGGCCTGCTGGTGGCGTCGCGCCGGATGGGCAGGTTGCTCTACCCGTAGGGGTTATCAGCCGCTGTTCGCGGGGCATGTCCTGGGGGCGACACCGCCGACCAAGAGGAGGGGCGATGGCCTCCGACGAGACGTCCGCCCACCGTGAGCGCAGCGGGCCGGTCGGGCCCGACGCTGGGCCGGACAGCCCCACCGATCTGCCCGGCAGCGGCTGGAAGGCTGCGCTGCGCCGCACGGTCACCGAGTTCCAGGACGACAGCCTGACCGACTGGGCGGCGGCGCTGACCTACTACGGGGTGCTGTCCATCTTCCCGGGCGTGCTGGTGCTGATCTCCATCCTCGGCCTGCTGGGCACCAGCGCCACCGAGGGCGTCAAGGAAACGGTCAACCAGGCGGTGCCCAACGAGAGCATCCAGAAGATCATCGAGGATGCGATCAACCAGGCGCGGGACAGCGGAGGCCTGGCCAGCGTCGCGGCGATCATCGGTCTGCTGGCGGCGTTCTGGTCCGCGTCGGGCTACGTCGCCGCGTTCATGCGCGCCTCGAACACGATCTACGACGTGCCGGAGGGCCGGCCGATCTGGAAGACGCTGCCGATCCGGGTCGGCGTGACGGCGGTGATCGGCGTGCTCCTGCTGGCCTGCGCGGTGATCGTGGTCTTCACCGGCCGGCTCGCCGAGGTGGTCGGGGACGTGGTCGGCCTCGGCTCGACGGCCGTCACGGTCTGGGACGTCGCCAAGTGGCCGGTGCTGCTGCTCCTGGTCAGCCTGATGTTCGCGATCCTCTACTGGGCCTCGCCGAACGCCCGGCACGGCGGGTTCCGCTGGGTCAGCCCGGGTGGGGTGCTCGCCGTGGTGATCTGGCTGGTGATCTCCGGTCTCTTCGCCTTCTACGTGAGCAACTTCGGCTCGTACAACAAGACGTACGGTGCGCTGGCCGGCGTGATCATCTTTTTGGTCTGGCTCTGGCTGAGCAACATCGCGATCCTGTTGGGCGCCGAGTTCGACGCGGAGTTGGAGCGCGGCCGGGCCATCTCGGCCGGCCACGCCGTCGACGACGAGCCGTACCTCGAACTGCGCGACGACCGCAAGCTCAGGAAGAAGCGGAATTCGGCTGCCAAGCGCTGACCTGATCGCACAGCGGCCGCTCCCGCAGCCGCAGCGCCCCGACCTGGTTCTGCACCTGCTTGCGGGCGGCCCATGGCCCGGCATCGTCCCAGCACGCCTCGACCAGATGTGTGACGTCCATCACCGCCCGGGGGGCGGGAGCGCGAGGCGCTCCCGCCCCCCGGTTCGTTTCCGCAGGCCCTTTTCTTGATCCACTATTAGCTTTTGCTCTTACGGACAAAAGTTGCCACCGGAACGGTCGAAGCTCTGGACAGGCGGTGCGGAACGCTCCTACTGTGTCGGACACAACACCTCGGCGTTGCGTCGATGTGAACGAGTTCGATGAAGAGGTGAACTCCCCGGTGCGGACCGTCGAGCCCCTGCACGTCCGACTGTTGCGGTTGCTCCGCGACGAGGGAGCCGTGTCCCGCGCCGAGCTGGGCGACCGCCTCCAGATGCCCCGCCCGCGCCTGTTGGCCGAGCTGGACCGGCTGGTCGCCCTGGGTTACGTCGCCGAGGCCGGGCTCGCCGCCTCCCGGGGCGGGCGTCGCTCCACCCTGGTCGAGCTGAACCCGAAACTGCGCTTCGCGGCCGTCGACCTGGGCGCCAGCTCGATGGACGTCGAGGTGGTCAACGGTCGACTCGAACCGGTGGCCCACTACGCCGAGCCGGCCGACATCCGCAATGGACCGAAAGTGACCCTGCAACGGGTCAACGAGCTGCTGCACAAGGCCCGGGTCGACGGCGCGTACGAGCGGTTGGACGCGGTCGGCATCGGTGTGCCCGGCCCGGTCAGCTTCCGCGACGGCGTCCCGGTCTCGCCGCCGATCATGCCGGGCTGGGATCGGTTTCCGGTCCGCGAGCTGCTCAGCCGGGAGCACGGCTGCCCGGCGGTGGTCGACAACGACGTCAACATCATGGCGATCGGTGAGCGGCACGGCGGGGTCGCCCACTCGGTGGACGACTTCCTCTTCGTGAAGATCGGCACCGGTATCGGCTGCGGCATCTACCTGACCGGCGACGTCTACCGCGGCACCGACGGCTGCGCCGGGGACATCGGCCACATCCAGGTCGACTCGCACGGGCCGATGTGCTCGTGCGGGAACGTCGGATGTCTGGAGGCGCTGTTCAGTGGTGCCGCGCTGGCCAAAGAGGCGACCGCCGCCGCCCGCAGCGGGGCGTCGCCGGCACTGGCCGAGCGGCTGGGCCTGCGCGGCGTGGTGACCGCTCTGGACGTCGCCGAGGGCGCGGTCGAGGGCGACGTGACCTGTATCCAGCTGATCCGCGACGGCGGGCGACGGGTCGGCGGAGTCCTCGCCGGTCTGGTGAGCTTCACCAACCCGTCGATGATCGTGATCGGCGGTGGGCTGGCCCAACTCGGGCACATCCTGCTCGCCGAGATCCGCAGCGTGGTCTACCGCCGGTCGCTGCCGCTGGCCACCGGCAACCTGCCCGTCGTGCTGTCCGAGCTGGGTGGTCGGGCCGGCGTCGCCGGCGCGGCCGTGCTCGCCAGCGACGTCGCCTTCGGGGAAGCATCATGAGCGAGGAGGAGACCGTGGCCCTGTCCGACGAGACCGCCACCACCGGGTCGGCCGACGCCGACGCGCCGCTGGTCGAAGCTCCGCCCGACACCGTCGCGGGCGAGGTGGTCCTGCGCCTCACCGACGTGGTCAAGACCTTCCCCGGCGTACGCGCCCTTGACGGTGTGCAGCTCGAGGTACGCGCCGGAGAGGTGCACTGCCTGCTGGGGCAGAACGGCGCCGGCAAGTCCACCCTCATCAAGGTGCTGGCCGGAGTGCACCAACCGGATTCCGGGCTCGTCCAGTGGCGCGGCGAACCGGTCACCTTCGCCAACCCGCAGGCCGCCATGAAGGCCGGCATCGCCACCATCTACCAGGAACTCGACCTCGTCGAAGACCTCTCGGTCGCGGAGAACGCGTTCCTCGGGCACGAGTACCGCAGCCTCGGCTTCGTCCGGCGCGGCCGGATGGCCCGGCACACCCGGCAGATCCTCAGCCGGCTGGGTCACGGCGAGATCCCGCCCGGGCGGATGGTCCGCTCCCTGCCGGCGGCCGGCAAGCAGATCGTCAGCATGGCCCGGGCGCTGTCGCACGAGGCGCGACTGATCATCATGGACGAGCCGAGCGCGGTGCTGGCGCACGACGAGGTCGGCAACCTGTTCCGGATCATCCGCGAGCTGGCCGCGCAGGGCATCGCCGTCATCTACATCTCCCACCGTCTGGAGGAGATCCGCGAGATCGGCGACCGGGTCACCGTACTCAAGGACGGCCGGACCACGGCGGCGAACCTGCCGGCACGCGACACCCCGACCCGCGACCTGGTCAGCCGGATGACCGGCCGGACCATCGAGTACGTCTTCCCGGACCGGCCGGCCGACGACACCGCCGGCGCCGACCTGCTCCAGGTGGACGGGTTGACCCGCACCGGCGAGTTCGCCGACGTCTCGCTGAACGTGCGGGCCGGGGAGATCGTCGGCATCGCCGGCCTGGTCGGCTCCGGCCGGTCCGAGCTGCTGGAGACGATCTACGGCGCCCGGCTGGCGGAGGCTGGCACGGTGCGGATGGACGGCAAGGTGCTGCGCCCCGGCGTCGGTGCGGCGGTGCGGGCCGGCATGGGCATGGCCCCGGAGGAGCGCAAGAGCCAGGCGCTGCTGCTCGGCGAGCCGATCTACCGCAACGTCACACTCGCCACCTTCGGCCGGTACGCGCGGCTCGGCTTCACCAACGCGGCGGCGGAACGCGCCGAGGCGGACCGGATCGCCGAGACCCTGGAACTGCGGCCCCGGGACGTCGACCGGCCGGTACGCACCCTGTCCGGCGGCAACCAGCAGAAGGTGGTGGTCGGCCGATGGTTGCTCGGCGGCACCAAGCTGCTGCTCCTCGACGAGCCCACCCGGGGCGTGGACGTGGGCGCCCGGGCCGAGCTGTACCAGGTCATCCGATCACTGGCCGCGCAGGGCGTCGGCGTGCTGCTGGTCTCCAGCGAGGTACCCGAGGTGCTGGGCCTCGCCGACCGGGTGCTGGTGATGCGGGAGGGCCGGGTCGTCCGCGAAGCCGCGGCCGGCGAACTCGACGAGAACACTGTGCTTGACCTCGTGATGGCGGGGTCCTTGATGGAAGGCGCACCGGCATGAGCGACGCGACTCCCACACCCACCGCGACACCGGAACGCCCACAGCTTCCGGCGCAGTCGCCGCCGGTGGACCCCGCGGAGACGGCGGTGACCAGCGACAAGGCCGCATCCACCGGCAAGCTCTCCTGGTGGCGGGGCGACGGCGGCGACGGCGCGAAGCGCAACCTCGGTCTGATCGGCGTGCTGGCCGCGCTCATCGTGGTCGGTGCGGTCACCAAGCCCGAGCTGTACGGCGACCCCACCTGGGTCTGGAACAACGTGCTGGCGATCCTCCAGCTCGCCTCGGTCGTCGGCGTGGTCACGGTCGGCATGACCTTCGTGATCATCGGCGGTGGCATCGACCTGTCGGTCGGAGCGATCGTCGCGCTGGCCGGGGTCTGGTGCACCACGGTGGCCACCCAGAGCTACGGCGCCGGCGGCATGATCTTCGCGGCCCTCGTGGTCGGCATCTGCGTCGGCCTGGTCAACGGCGTCCTCATCTCGTACGGCAGGTTGGTGCCCTTCATCGCGACCCTCGCGATGCTGGTGGCCGCGCGCGGCCTGGCGGCGTCGATCTCCAACAAGCAGACGCAGGTGTCGAGCAGCACGTTCATCAACGACATCGCGGCCCGCAAGGTGATCGGCATCCCGATCCTCGTCTACATCCTCGGCGCGGTGGTGGTGGCCGGGTGGGTCCTGCTCAACCGGACGACCTTCGGCCGGCGGACGGTCGCCGTGGGCGGTAACCCGGAGGCGGCCCGGCTGGCCGGCATCAACGTGCGCCGGCACACCATGCTGCTCTACGCGCTCTCCGGTCTGTGCTGCGGCATCGCCGCCATCATGCTCACCTCGCAGGCCACCTCGGCGCAGGCGGCGATGGCCAACCTGTACGAGCTGGACGCGATCGCCGCGGCGATCATCGGCGGGACGCTGCTGAGCGGGGGGCGCGGCACGATCGTCGGCTCGCTGCTGGGCGTCATCATCTTCGCCACGATCACGAACCTCTTCGCCATCAACGGCCTCTCCATCGAGGCGCAGAACATGGTCAAGGGCGGCATCATCGTCGCCGCCGTCTTGATCCAGCAGTTCCAGTTCAAGTCCGTCACTCGGCTCCTCGCGCGGAACAGGGTCACCACCGCAACCTGACGCACCGCACCGTTGTCCAGGCGACGTCGAGATCTTCGACAGTGGCCGGGCCTCGCACACCCTCATCCCTAAAAAACGCTCCCAGGAGGTCGTTCATGACCCAGCACAGTCGCGACCTGTCGCGCCGCCGGTTGCTCTTCGGTGGAGCCGCGGTCGGCGCCGCCACCCTCTTGACCGCCTGCACCAGCAACGAGACACCGGCCGCCAGCACCCAGACCAAGGCCGCCGGCAACGCCGAGGGCAACAACGCCCCGGGCAAGAAGGTCGTCATCGGCTTCTCCGCCCCGGCGGCCGACCACGGCTGGATGGGCGCCATCCACGCCAACGCCAAGGCCCAGGCCGCGGCGTACTCGGACGTGGAGTTCAAGGAGGTCGACGGCGGGTCGAACTCGGAGGCCCAGCGCTCCACGCTCGGCACCCTGATCGCCCAGAAGCCGGACATCATCGTCGTGCTGCCGCACGACGGCAAGGAGGTCAACGCCGTTGCCCTCCAGGCCATGCAGGCCGGCATCCCGATCGTCAACCTCGACCGGGCGTTCCCCGACGCGCTGGCCTCCCGGCTGGTGATCAAGGGTGACAACTACGGCATGGGCGTCTCGGCCGGGCACTTCATCGGCAAGCAGCTCAAGGACAAGGGCGTCACCAACCCGGTCATCGGTGAGATCGCCGGTCTGGAGATCCCGCTGACCGTCGAGCGCAGCGAGGGCTTCAAGGCGGCCCTGGCGACGTACGGGTTCAAGGTCACCAACCGTCGTTCGGCCGAGTTCACCCCGGACAGCGGCCAGCGCGAGGCGGCCCAGCTCCTCCAGGCGTTGCCGAAGATCGACGCGATCTGGAACCACGACGACGACCAGGGCATCGGTGTGCTCGCGGCCATCAAGCAGGCCAACCGGTCGGAGTTCTTCATGGTTGGCGGTGCCGGCTCCAAGCTCGCGATCGACGCGATCAAGGCCGATAACTCGGTGCTGAAGGCGACGGTGACCTACAACCCGTCGATGGCGTCCTCGGCGATCTCGCTGGCGCGGCTCATCGCGCAGGGTCGGGGCCTGGGCGACCTGACGGAGCTGCAGGTGCCCAAGGAAATGACCCTCGCCTCCGAGACGATCACCAAGGAGAACGCGAGCAGCTACGACAAGCTCGGGTTCTGACATACCGGGGGGAGACCCACCTTGTCCACGACAGACAGAGAACTGCGGATCGGCATGGTCGGTTACGCGTTCATGGGCGCCGCGCACTCGCAGGCGTGGCGCACCGTGAACCGCGTGTACGACCTGCCGGCACGGGCCAGGATGGCGCTGATCTGCGGCCGCGACACACCGAAGGTGGCCGAGGCCGCCGACCGGCTCGGCTGGGACGCGTACACGACGGACTGGCGTGACGTGATCAACTCCGCCGACATCGACGTGGTCGATATCTGCACACCCGGCGACAGTCACGCCGAGATCGCCCTCGCCGCACTGGCCGCCGGCAAGCACGTCCTGTGCGAGAAGCCGCTGGCCAACACAGTGGCGGAGGCACGGGCGATGACCGCCGCGGCGGACACCGCCCGCGCCGCCGGGGTGCGATCGATGTGCGGGTTCAACTACCGCCGGGTCCCCGCGGTCACGATGATGCGCCAGATGGTCGCCGACGGACGACTCGGGGTGATCCGGCACGTCCGAGCGACGTACCTGCAGGACTGGATCGTGGACCCGCAGTTCCCGCTGGTCTGGCGGTTGCAGAAGGACAGGGCGGGCTCCGGCGCGCTCGGTGACATCGGTGCGCACATCATCGACCTGACGCAGTTCGTCGTCGGTCAGCGGATCACCGGCGTCAGCGCGATCACCGAGACGTTCGTGAAGGAGCGGCCGTTGCCGGCCGGGTCGAGCGGGTTGGCGGCCACGGTGGACGGCAACGGATCGGTCGACGGCAACGGCTCGGCCACCGGGCCGGTCACCGTCGACGACGCCGCGATCTTCGTGGCCCGGCTCGACGGCGGCGCCCTGGCGACGTACGAGGCGAGCCGTTTCGCCACGGGCCGCAAGAACGCCCTCCGAGTCGAGATCAACGGCTCGCTGGGCAGCGTGGTCTTCGACCTGGAGCGCCTCAACGAGTTGGAGTTCTACGACGCCACCCGGCCTACCCTGGAACAGGGCTTCAGCCGGATCCTGGTGACCGAGAGCGACCACCCGTACATGTCGGCGTGGTGGCCGCCCGGCCACATCATCGGCTACGAGCACTCCTTCACCCATCAGATGCGCGATCTCATCGAGGCGATCGCCACCGGCACCGACCCGGCGCCCTCCTTCGCCGACGCGTTGCAGGTCCAGCTCGTGCTGGACGCGGTGACCCGTTCGGCGGACGTCGGTTCGTCCTGGACCGACGTGGAACCGGCGCTGACCGCGGTGGCCGTCTGACCCCCTGACCATCCGCGACGGCGGTGTTCGCGCCGCCGTCGCCCGACCGGCTTTCCGGAGCCGACCGGCGAGGGACCGACCGCGGTTTGCGCCCCGCGGTCGGGACGAGGTCGGCTCCGGAGAGTGTGCAGCCGGGCCGTGTGGCCCGGTGGCGCACGAGCAGGACGGTCGTCCGGTGCGACCGGACCGGGATTCCCCGGCCGCACCGGAGGACCGCCACCACCTGAGACGTCCGGTCGGGGCACGCCAACGCCCCGGCCGGCCGGATGCGGGGGAGGCAGGGTCGAGACGCCGACCGACCCTGCCTGCCAGCCCCGTCTGCCCGCACCCGTACCGGAAACCGGTCCGTCGTCGTCGCCGCCGACGCCGACGCCGGATCCGGTGTCGTTCCGGTACGGGTCGGGCGGGCGGGGCCCATCCGCCAAGGCCGTAGCTTTTCGAAAAATATTCTGATATTCCTATATTTAAGTACACCGACGGTTCCTCCTGGACGGGAAGGAGCACCATGCGAACGGGTGTCTGGCTGGTAGGAGCACGCGGTTCGGTCGCGACCACCAGCATCGTCGGAGGGCTCGCGCTGCGGGCCGGCCTGGCCGGGCCGACCGGCTGCGTCACCGAGTTGCCGGATCTGCGCGGTCCCGCCCTCCCGTCCTTCGCGGACCTGGTCTTCGGTGGGCACGATGTGGCCACCACCCCATTGAGCAAGCGCGCGGAGGCCCTCGCCGACACCGGTGTGATACCCGGTCGGCTGGTCGCCGCGCTCCCCGACGAGCTGGCCGCCGTCGAGCAGGAACTGCGTCCGGCCCCGCTCGGCGGCACCCAGGCCGACCGGGTCGCGACCGTCGTGGGTGACCTCACCTCCTTCCGTGCGCGCAACCGGCTGGACCGCGTGGTCGTGGTCAACGTCTCGGCCACCGAACCCGCACCTCGACCGCACCCCGGGCACGCCGACCCGGCCGCGCTGCGTGCCGCGCTCGCCGGCCCGGACGAGGTGCTGCCGCCCAGCTCCCTGTACGCGTACGCGGCGCTGCTGGCCGACTGCCCGTACGTCGACTTCACCCCGTCCACCGGGCTGCGGCTGCCGGCGCTGGCCGCGCTGGCCGAAGAGCGGCGCCTGCCGTACGCCGGGCACGACGGCAAGACCGGTGAGACCCTGGTCAAGTCGGTGCTCGCGCCGATGTTCGCGATGCGCAACCTCGCCGTGCGCTCCTGGTCCGGGATGAACCTGCTCGGCGGCGGCGACGGCGCCACCCTCGCCGACCCGGCCGCCAACGCGGCCAAGGTGCAGAGCAAGCAGCGCGTGCTCGGCGAGACGCTGGGCTACGTCCCGCAGGGCAACACCCGCATCGAGTACGTCGAGGAGTTGGGCGACTTCAAGACCGCCTGGGATCTGATCACGTTCGCCGGCTTCCTCGGCACCGGGATGCGGATGGAGTTCACCTGGCACGGCTGCGACTCCGCGCTGGCCGCGCCGCTGGTGCTCGACCTCGCCCGGCTCACCGCCGCCGCGCACGCCGCCGGGCACGTGGGGCCGTTGGCCGACCTGGGCTTCTTCTTCAAGGACCCGCTCGGCTCGCCCACCCACTCGCTGGCCGAGCAGTGGGCCCGGCTGACCGACTTCACCCAGCGGTTGCACGCCGGCCTGGACGGTGGCCATGACCACGCTGGCTGACGTGGCCGAGCTGGTCCGGGCGCCGGCCGCGCTCTCGGTCCCCGGTGACGTGGTCGCCGGCGCGGCGGCCGCCGGCGCGTTGAGCCCGCGTACCCCCGCCCTCGCCGGCGCGTCGGTGCTGCTCTACTGGGCCGGCATGGCCGCCAACGACTGGGCCGACCGGGAGCTGGACGCCGTCGAACGCCCCGAGCGGCCGATCCCCAGCGGCCGCGTCACCCCGACTGCCGCGCTGGGCCTCGCGGCCGGCCTCACCGCCGCCGGCGTGGGCCTGGCCGCCGCCGTGGGCGGTCGCCGCGCCGCCGCGCTCGCGGTGCCGCTGGCCGCCAGCATCTGGGGGTACGACCTGCTGGCCAAGAACACCGCCGCCGGCCCCGCCGTGATGGCCGCCTGCCGAGGGCTGGACGTGCTGCTGGGCGCATCCGGCGGCCACCTGTGGCGGGCGCTCCCCTCGGCGGCGACCGTGGCGGCCCACACCTGGACGGTCACCACCCTGTCCCGGCGCGAGGTCACCGGCACGGACGCGGCCCTGCCGATGCGGACCCTGGCCGGCACCGCCCTGGTCGCCGCCAGTGCCGCCATCGCCGTCCCCGGCGCTCGTCGCGCTGTCGTGCCCGCCGCTCGTGGCGCTGCCGTCCCTGGCACCCGTGGCGCTGCCGTCCCTGGCACCCGTACCGCTGTCGTCCCCGGCGCCGAAGCTGCCGGGGCCGACGGGCGGGCCGTCGTGGGCGGGGGCCGGGCCCGGTCGGCCGGGTTCGCCGTCGCGCTGCCCGCGCTGCTGGCCGGGTGGTACGCCGCCCGTTACGGCGCGGCCCAGGCCCAGGTCGTCCGGGATCCCTCGGCCGGGAAGGTCCGCGCGGCGGTCGGCGCGGGGATCACCGGCCTGCCCGCCCTGCAGGGAGCGCTCACCGCACGCGGCGGCGCCGGCCTGCTCGGGCTGGCCGTCGCGGCGGCGGCGCCGCTGGGCCGTCGGCTGGCCCGGAAGGTCTCCCCGACATGACCGTGCCCCGGCCCCGACCCGCGCAGTCCGGAACCGCTCGGCCTCGACCCGCGCAGTCCGGCAACGGGACGGTCGTGCCGCCGAGCGGCGACGCGACGACGCTGCGCCTCGGGTACGGCACCAACGGCTTCGCCAACCACCGGCTCGACGACGCGCTCGCCGTCCTCGCCGACCTCGGCTACGACGGCGTGGCGCTCACCCTGGACCACGACCATCTGGACCCGTTCGCACCCGGGCTCACCCGCCGGATCGCTGCGGTCGCCCGGCGGCTGGACGCGCTCGGTCTGGGGGTGGTGATCGAGACCGGGGCCCGCTACCTGCTCGACCCGTGGCACAAGCACGCACCGACGCTGCTGCACGACGACCCCACCCGGCGGATCGAGTTCCTTCGCCGGGCGGTGCGGATCGGCGCTGACCTGGGGGCGGAGGCGGTCTCGTTCTGGGCCGGCGTGCGGCCCGAGACGGTGTCACCGCAGTGCGCCTGGGACCGGCTCGTCGCCGGCTGCGCCAGCGTGATCGACGCCGCCGACAGCGCGGGCGTCACCCTCGGCTTCGAGCCGGAGCCGGGCATGCTTGTCGAGAGCATCACCGACTGGCGTCGACTGCACGCGGCGCTCGACGCGCCGGCCCGCTTCGGCATCACCCTCGACATCGGCCACTGCCGGTGCCTGGAGCCGTGGCCGGTGCCGCAGTGTGTCGCCGAGGTGGCCGACCACCTGGTCAACGTGCAGATCGACGACATGCGCCGGGGCGTGCACGAGCACCTGGAGTTCGGCACCGGTGAGATCGACTTCCCGCCGGTGCTGGCGGCCCTGGCCGAGGCCGGCTACCGCGGGCTGGTCGCCGTCGAGTTGCCCCGCGACTCGCACGCCGCACCGGACGTGGCCGCCCGGTCCATTGATTTCCTGCGCGCGGCGGCCACTTCGACAATCGGTGACCGCCGGCGACAAGAGGTACCCGCCGACGCCCTTTGCTCTGCTTCAACGGACGCAACAGATCGGGACACCAACCGTCGCGTGGAGTGAAGCAGAGCAAAGGACGCGCTCGGGCACCCGCGGAGCGGCGCAGCAGCACAAGGGGAGGAGACGGGATGACACCGGATTCACTACGGGCCGCGCTGCGGGGCGTACCCGATCCCGATTGGCTGGACGAGGCGCTGCGCCAGGTCGCGGCCGAGCCCACCGCGATCGCCCGGCTCTTTCCCGCCGTCGGCCGGCGTTGCGGTCGGGCCGCGTTGCCCGACGCCCCCGGCTGGACCGCCGACGACGCGGCCCGGGTGCTGCTGCTCACCGTCCTGCCGGGCGAGCACGCCTCGTACGCCGAGAGCCTCTACCAGCACGGTGACGCGGCCGAGCGGCGGGCCGTGCTGCGGGCCCTGCCGCTGCTGCCGATCGGCGCCGCCGGGGTGCCGCTGCTGCACGACGCGATCCGGACCAACGACACCCGGCTGATCGCCGCCGCCCTCGGCCCGTACGCCCGGCACCTCGACCCGGCCGCCTGGCGGCAGGCGGTGCTCAAGTGCGTGTTCAGCGGCGTGCCGTTGGCCGTGGTCGCCGACCTGGAGACCCGCGCCGACGGGGAGTTGGCCGCGATGCTGGCCGCGCTCACCGCCGAGCGGCACGCCGCCGGCCGGGAGATGCCCGCCGACGCCACCGACCTGCTCGACCGGCTCACCGCCGCACTGCCCCGGGAGGCGTGAATGCGCATCTTCGACCCCCACATCCACATGACCTCACGCACCACCGACGACTACGAACGGATGGCCGCCGCCGGGGTGCGCGCGGTGGTGGAGCCGGCGTTCTGGCTGGGCCAGCCGCGTACCAGCGCCGCCTCGTTCATCGACTACTTCGACTCGCTCATCGGCTGGGAGCCCTTCCGGGCCGGGCAGTTCGGGGTGCGGCACCACGCCACGATCGCGCTCAACCCCAAGGAGGCCAACGACCCGCGCTGCCGCCCGGTGCTCGACCTGCTGCCCCGCTACCTGGACAAGGACGCGGTCGTGGCGGTCGGCGAGATCGGGTACGACTCGATGACGCCGGAGGAGGACGAGGCGTTCGCCGCTCAGCTCGCCCTCGCCGTGGCGTACGACCTGCCGGCGCTGGTGCACACCCCGCACCGGGACAAGGCGCGCGGCTGCGAGCGCACCCTCGCCGTGGTCGCCGAATCCGGCATCGACGCGGGTCGCGTGGTCGTCGACCACCTCAACGAGGTGACCGTCAAGCTCGTCCGGGACAGCGGCTGCTGGCTGGGTTTCTCCATCTACCCGGACACGAAGATGACGCCGCAGCGGATGGTCGATCTGCTGCGCGAGTACGGCACGGAGCGGATGCTGGTCAACTCGGCCGCCGACTGGGGTCGCTCCGATCCGCTGCTGACCCGGGCCACCGCGGAGGCGATGCTGCTCGCCGGGTTCAGCGACGACGACGTCGACCGGGTGCTGTGGCGCAACCCGGTGGAGTTCTACGGCCAGTCCGGTCGGCTCGACCTGAGCGACCTCGACGTCACCGCCGTGGACCCGCAGACCGGCAACTCGATCCTGCGCGGCGGCAGCTGATGCGGCTGCGACATGCCGGCGGCGACACGGTCCATCTCGGCTACTGCACCAACGTGCACCCCGCCGAGGACCTCGCCGGCATCCTCGGTCAACTGGACACCTACGCCGTGCCGGTGCGGGAAGCGCTCGGCAGCGACCTGCTCGGCCTCGGCCTGTGGCTGGCCGCCCCGGTCGCCGCCGAGCTGGCCGCCGACCCGGCGCTGCGTCTGCGGCTGCGCGCCGAGCTGGACGCGCGCGGGCTGGAGGTGGTCACCCTCAACGGCTTCCCGTACGCGGCCTTCCAGGCGCCGGTGGTCAAGCAGGACGTGTACCACCCGGACTGGACCACCGAGCAGCGGCTGACGTACACAGTGGATCTGGCCCGGGTGCTCGCCGACCTGCTGCCCGACGACGCCGCCCGGGGCTCGATCTCCACCCTGCCGCTGGCCTGGCGGCGGCCCTGGGACACCGAGCGGGCCGACGCCGCCCGACGCCGGCTGGACCAGCTCGCAGCCGGCCTCGCCGCGGTGCAGCGCGACACCGGCCGCGAGGTGCGGGTCGCCTTCGAGCCGGAGCCCGGCTGTGTGGTGGAGAGCACCGGGCAGGCAGCCACGCTGTTGGACGGCATCGACACCGACCGGTTGGGCGTCTGCCTCGACCTGGCCCACCTGGCGTGCGCCTGGGAGGAGCCGGCCGAGGCGTTGGAACGACTGCGGGCGGCCGGACTGCCCGTGGTGAAGGTGCAGGTCTCCGCCGCCGTCGAGGCGGCCGACCCGGCCGGCGGCGCGGACGCGCTGCGCCGCTGGGTGGAGCCGCGCTTCCTGCACCAGACCCGGAGCGCCGGCTGCGCCGGTCTGGCCGACCCGGCCGACGCGGCGTACGCGGCCGACGACCTGGACGAGGCGTTGGACCGGGAGCTGCCCGGCCCGTGGCGGGTGCACTACCACGTGCCGCTGCACGCCCCACCGGAGGAACCGCTCGGCTCGACCCTGCCCGTCCTGCGTGCCGCCCTGAGAGCGCTCTACAGCGGGCCGACCGCCGGGTGCGACCACCTCGACGTCGAGACGTACACCTGGGGGGTTCTGCCGGCCGCGCGGCGGCCGGGCACCGACGCGGAGCTGGCCGCCGGCATCGCCGCCGAGCTGGCCTTCGCCCGAGACGAACTGGTCGGCCTCGGGCTGACCCCGGAACACACCGTGACCGCGGGAGTGACGCGATGAGCCGACGACTGGTGGTACTCGACGTGGTGGGGCTGACCCCCCGCCTGCTGGCGCACATGCCTCGGCTGCGCGGCGTCGCCGACGGCGGCTTCCGGGCCGAGCTGGGCACCGTGCTGCCCGCGGTGACCTGCTCGGTGCAGTCCACCTTCCTCACCGGCGAGCAGCCCAGCGGGCACGGGATCGTCGGCAACGGGTGGTACTTCCGGGAGCTGGGCGAGGTGTTGCTGTGGCGGCAGCACAACGCGCTGGTCGGCGGGGACAAGCTCTGGCAGGCGGCCCGTCGGGCCGAACCGGGCTACACCGTGGCCAACGTCTGCTGGTGGTACGCCATGGGCGCGGACGTCAACTGGACCGTCACGCCGCGACCGGTGTACTACGCCGACGGCCGCAAGGAGCCGGACTGCTACACCGACCCGCCGGAGCTGCACGACGCGCTCACCGGGCGGCTGGGCACCTTCCCGCTGTTCACCTACTGGGGGCCGACCGCCGGGCTGCCGTCGTCGCGGTGGATCTGCCAGGCCGCCGAGCAGATCCTGGCCGACGTGTCACCCGACCTGACCCTGGTCTACGTCCCCCACCTGGACTACGACCTGCAACGCTTCGGCCCCTCGTCGGCCCAGGCCGCCGCCGCGGCGGCCGAGCTGGACGCGGTGCTCGGCCCGCTGCTGGACGCCGCACGGGCCCGCGACGCGACAGTGGTGGTGCTCTCCGAGTACGGCATCACCGACGTGTCCCGGCCGGTGGACGTCAACCGGCTGCTGCGTGCCGAGGGGCTGCTGCGGGTGCACACCCAGGCCGGCATGGAGTACCTCGACCCGTGGACGTCGAAAGCGTTCGCGGTCGCCGACCACCAGGTCGCGCACGTCTACGTCAAGGACCCGGCCGACGTGCCGGCGGTGGCGAAGCTCTGCGCCGGGCTACCCGGGGTGGCCGAGGTGCTCGACGCCGAGGGCAAGGCCGCGCACGGGCTGGACCACCCGCGCGCCGGCGAGCTGGTGCTGGTGGCCGAGCCGGACTCCTGGTTCACCTACTACTACTGGCTCGACGACGCCCGCGCGCCGGACTTCGCCCGGCTGGTCGAGATCCACCGCAAGCCGGGGTACGACCCCGCCGAGCTGTTCTTCGACCCGGCCAACCCCGGTGCCGCGAAGGCGCGCGCAGGCGTGGCGCTGGCCCGCAAGAAGCTCGGCATGCGCTACCTGATGAGCGCCGTCGGCCTGGACGCCGGCGCCCAGGCGGTACGCGGCTCACACGGGCGGCTGCCCAGCGACCCGGCGGACGCCCCGGTGCTGCTCTGCTCCGACCCGTCCGCTGCCCGGGACCGGGTCGCGGCCACCGAGGTGAAGGCGCTGCTGCTGGAGTTGGCCGGGTTGGCCAACGGCGACGGTGGCCGGACCGGGGTGGGATCGTGACGTCCACCGTCGCCCCGACGGACGCGAGCAGGCTGCGGGAGCGCTTCGACGCGGAGTTGGCCGCCTTCCTCGACCGGCAGGGCCCGGACTGGCCCGACGGAGCGCCGCGCGGGGTGTTCACCGCGCTGCAACGGTTCGTGCTGGCCGGCGGAAAGCGGCTGCGTCCGCTGTTCTGCTACTGGGGCTGGCGGGCTGCCGGGGCTGCCGACGGCCGCCCGATCGTGGTGGCCGCGGCGGCGCTGGAGCTGTTCCACGCGTTCGCGCTGATCCACGACGACATCCTGGACGGCAGCGACCGCCGCCGGGGCGAACCGTCGGTGCACCGCCTCTTCGCCGACCTGCACGCCCGCTCGTCGTGGCGCGGCGACCCCGAGGCGTACGGGCGCAACACCGCCCTGCTCTGCGGGGACCTCTGCGCGGCCTGGTCGGATCAGATGTTCCACGAGTGCGGGCTGGACACCGAGCAGGTGCACCGGGGCTACGCCGTGTTCGCGCTGATGCGTACCGAGGTGATCGCGGGGGAGTACCTCGACCTGGTCTCCGGGGTGGGTGACGGCTCGGTGGCCAGCGCGCTCACCGTGATACGGATGAAGGCTGCCCGGTACACGGTCACCCGACCGTTGCAGATCGGCGCGGCGCTGGCCGGGGCGGGGCCGGAGCTGATCGCGGCTCTCGGCGAGTTCGGTGATCCGTTGGGTGACGCGTTCCAGCTCCGCGACGACGTGTTGGGCGTCTTCGGTGATCCGGCGGTCACCGGCAAGTCGATCCTGGACGACCTGCGCGAGGGCAAGCCCACGGTGATGATGGCGCTGGCCCGCAGCGCCGCCGACCGGTCGCAGACCCTGCGGCTGCGTGAGCTGTTCGGCAACCCGAAGTTGGACGCGGACGGCGCGGTCGAGCTGCGCGAGATCATCGAGGCCACCGGCGCGCGGGACCGGATCGAACAGATGATCAGGATCCGCAAGGAAGCGGCGACGGGAGCGCTGGCGGCGATCCCGCTCCCGGATTCGGTACGGGCGGCGTTGGTGGGGTTGGCCAGTCAGGTGACCGGTCGACAGTCGTGACGTGTCGGCGTCGCGTGCCGCCCCTCGTCGGGTGCGGCACGCGACGCCCTTTCTGGGGTCCCAACCCGGCAACTTTCGATCAAATCGACGAAAGTTGATGCTGGATCGTCGGAAGGTATGGACACATCGACATGCGCGACTTAGTGTCGGGGCCAACACGACATTGTTTCGTCGAGGTGAACCGGCGGCGCGGTAACCCATCGACCCCACCACCGCTACGGCATCCGGCGCGACGGCGCGCGCCCGGCCTGGCTTCATTCGTCAGGAAGGGACAGCACAGATGTCCAACAAGGACGCACCCCCTCGTCGATCCCGACGATGGCTCTCCACCGGATCGGCCCTGCTCCTCGTGGCCGCGGCTGGCACGGTCACGCTGGCGGCCAGCCCGACACCGGCCCAGGCGCACACGATCAACGCCACCGACTTCCAGCAGGTCGAACTCGCCCGGGGCGTGTCCGACATGGGTGAGCCGATGTCGCTGGCCGTGCTGCCGGACCGTTCGGTCCTGCACACCGCCCGCAACGGCACGCTGCGCCGCACCGACGCGAACGGCACCACGTCGGTGATCGGCACCCTGTCGGTCTACAACCACGACGAAGAGGGGTTGCAGGGCGTCGGAGTCGACCCGAACTTCGCCAGCAACCGGCAGATCTTCCTCTACTACGCGCCGCCGCTGTCCACCCCCGCCGGCGACGCGCCCGCGACCGGCACCGACTTCTCGGCCTGGCAGGGAGTGAACCGCCTCTCCCGGTTCACCCTCAACAGCGACTTCACGATCAACCAGGCCAGCAAGGTCGACGTCCTCGACGTACCGGCCGACCGCGGTCTGTGCTGCCACGTCGGCGGGGACATCGACTTCGACGCCGCCGGCAACCTCTACCTGTCCACCGGCGACGACACCAACCCCTTCGACTCCGCCGGCTACTCGCCCATCGACGAGCGGACCAACCGCAACCCGGGGTACGACGCGCAGCGCAGCGCCGGCAACACCAACGACCTGCGCGGCAAGATCCTGCGGATCAAGGTGAACGCGAACGGGACGTACTCCATCCCGTCGGGCAACCTGTTCGCGCCCGGCGCGGCCAAGACCCGGCCGGAGATCTACGCGATGGGGTTCCGCAACCCGTTCCGAATCAGCGTGGACAAGGGCACCGGGGTCGTCTACGTCGGTGACTACGGGCCGGACGCCGGCAGCACCAGCTCCACCCGCGGGCCGTCGGGCCAGGTCGAGTTCAACCGGGTCGCCGCGCCGGGCAACTTCGGCTGGCCGTACTGCACCGGCACGAACACCACCACCGAGACGTACAACGAGTGGGACTTCGCCACCAACGCCAGCGGAGCGAAGTACAACTGCGCCGGCGGGCCGACCAACAACTCGTTCCGCAACACCGGCCTGACCACCCTGCCGCCGGCCCAGCCGGCCTGGATCCGGTACGCCGGCGACGCCGGCACCCCGACCGAGTTCGGCGGCGGCTCCGAGTCGCCGATGGCCGGCCCGGTCTACCGCTACAACGCCTCGTCGACCTCCACCACGAAGTTCCCGCAGTCGTTCGACGGCCAGTTCTTCGCCACCGAGTTCGGCCGGGGCTGGATCAAGCCCATCCACGTCAACTCCGACGGATCCCGGGGCACCATCGACGCCTTTCCCTGGGTCGGCAAGCAGGTGATGGACTCGGCCTTCGGCCCGGACGGCTCGTACTACGTGCTCGACTACGGCACCGGCTACTTCAACGGTGACGCCAACTCGGCGCTCTACCGCTTCGACTACGTCGGCGGCGGCAACCGGGCGCCCAGCGCCGCGGCGAGCGCGAACAAGACCTCCGGCGCGGCCCCGCTGACCGTGGTGTTCTCCTCGGCCGGCTCGTCCGACCCCGAGGGCGGGGCGTTGACCTACTCGTGGAACTTCGGCGACGGCACCACCTCCACGACGGCGAACCCGACGAAGACGTACAGCACGAACGGCGCCTACACCGCCACGTTGACCGTACGGGACCCGCAGGGCGCCACCGGCAGCGCCAGCGTGCAGATCAGCGTCGGCAACACCGCGCCCACGGTGACCATCAACAACCCCGGCAACGGGCAGTTGTTCAGCTTCGGTGACACCGTGCCGTACAGCATCACGGTGACCGACCCGGAGGACGGCACGATCGACTGCACGAAGGTCAAGATGACCTACGTGCTCGGGCACGACCAGCACGGGCACCAGATCACCTCGAAGACCGGCTGCTCCGGCTCGATCACCATCCCGGTCGACGGTGAGCACGACGACGCGGCGAACATCTTCGCCATCTTCGACGCCGAGTACACCGACGCCGGTGGGCTGACCACGCACACCCAGCACACGCTGCCGCCGCGTCACCGCCAGGCCGAGTTCTTCGGCAGCTCGTCCGGGATCAACGTGTTCAGCAAGACCCCGGCCGAGGGCGGCAAGACCGTCGGCGACATCAACAACGGCGACTGGATCGCGTTCCAGCCGTACCGGCTCGGCAACGTCACCTCGTTCACCGCCCGGGTCTCCTCGGCGGGCGCCGGCGGCACCCTCCAGGTGCGGGCCGGCTCGGCCACCGGCACGGTGCTCGGCTCCGCGACCGTCCCGGTGACCGGCGGCTGGGAAACCTTCACCACTGTCACGGGGGCGATCACCAACCCGCCGACCGGCACCACCACGCTCTACCTGACCTTCGCGGGTACGGGCACCGGCGCGCTCTACGACCTGGACGCGTTCACCTTCACCACCGGCTCGGCCCCCACCGGCGGGACCGGTCCGATCAAGGGTCTGGGCGGCAAGTGCCTGGACGTGCGCAACGCCGCCACCGCCGACGGCACGCAGATCCAGATCTACACCTGTAACGCCAGTGCGGCCCAGACCTGGGCGGTCACGCCGAACTCCACAATCAAGTCGTTGGGCAAGTGCCTGGACGTCTCCGGTGCCGGCACCGCCGACGGCACCAAGATCCAGCTCTACACCTGCAACGGCACCGGGGCGCAGAACTGGGCCGGGCAGGCCGACGGCACGCTCCGCAACGTGGCGTCCGGGAAGTGCCTGGACGTCTCCGGAAGCAACTCCGCGGACAGCACCGTGGTGAACCTCTGGACCTGCACCGCCGCCGCGAACCAAAAGTGGACCCTGCCCTGAGCTGAGCGGAGGGGCTCCCACCGCACGGGAGCCCCTCCCCACCGTCCCGAAGGAGAGCGACCATGCGCAGACTCCTGCGAACCGTCCTCGGCGCGACCACCGCCGTCCTCGCCGTCATCGCCTGCACCACCCCGGCCACCCCGGCCAGCGCCGCCGACGCCCCGTACGACGTGCTGGTGTTCTCCAAGACCGCCGGCTTCCGCCACGACGCGATACCGGTCGGCATCCAGACCATCCGTGACCTGGGCGCCGCGAACAACTTCACCGTGACCGCCACCGAGGACGCCGCCGCGTTCACCACCGCCAACCTCGCCCAGTACGAGGCGGTCGTCTTCCTCAACACCACCGGCGACGTGCTCAACGCCACCCAGCAGACCGCCTTCGAGTCGTACATCGGGTCCGGCCGCGGGTACGTGGGTGTGCACGCCGCCGCCGACACCGAGTACGACTGGCCGTTCTACGGCAACCTGGTCGGCGCGTGGTTCGCCTCGCACCCGGCCATCCAGCAGGCCAACGTCAAGGTGGAGGACCGGGGGAACGCGGCCACCGGGCACCTGCCGCAGACCTGGACCCGCACCGACGAGTGGTACAACTACCGCACCAACGCCCGGTCCACCGCACACGTGCTGGCCACGCTCGACGAATCGTCGTACTCCGGGGGCGGCATGGGCGCCGACCACCCGCACTCCTGGTGCAAGAGCTACAGCGGCGGCCGGTCCTTCTACACCGGCGGCGGGCACACCCAGGCGTCGTACGCCGAGCCGGCGTTCCGGGCCCACCTGCTCGGCGGCATCCGGTACGCGGCCGGCCGGAGCAAGGCCGACTGCCGGCCCGAGACCGGCTACACCCCGCTCTACAACGGCTCCACCACCGGCTGGTCGCAGGCCGGGCCGGGCAACTTCACCAACTCCGACGCCACCCTCACCTCGGTGGGCGGCATGGGCCTGTACTGGTACAGCGCGAAGCAGTTCACCAACTACTCGCTGAAGCTGGACTGGAAGCTGGCCGGTGACGACAACTCGGGCGTGTTCATCGGCTTCCCGCCGTCGAGCGACCCGTGGTCGGCGGTGGACAACGGCTACGAGATCCAGATCGACGCCACCGACGCGGCGGACCGCACCACCGGCTCGGTCTACACCTTCAAGTCCGCGGACCTCGCGGCCCGCGACGCGGCGCTCAACGCGCCGGGGGAGTGGAACACCTACGAGCTGCTGGTCGAGGGCGAGCGGCTGCAGATCTTCCTCAACGGGGTGAAGATCAACGACTTCACCAACACCAATCCGGTACGGTCGCTGGCCGGCCACATCGGCATCCAGAACCACGGCACCGGCGACGACGCCTCGTTCCGCAACATCCGGATCAAGGAGCTGGGCACCACGCCTCCCCCGAGCGGGAACACCACCATCCAGGCCGAGTCGTTCAGCTCGGCCAACGGGGTCTCCGCGTTCACCAAGGCGGGTGCCAACGGTGGTCAGACCGTCGGCTACATCGACCCGGGTGACTGGGCCGCGTACAACGGCGTGGACCTGACCGGCGTCACCTCGTTCACCTCCCGGGTCGTCTCCGGCGGCGCGGGCGGCACCATCCAGGTCCGCACCGGCTCGGCCACCGGTCCGGTGCTCGGCACGGTCACGGTGCCCAACACCGGCAGTTGGACGACGTTCGCCAACGTCACCGCGGCGCTGTCCAACGTCCCGTCCGGCACCCAGAACCTCTACCTCACGTTTGGCGGTAGCGGCACCGGGCTCTTCGACGTGGACGACTTCACCCTGGTCAAGGGGACCGGCGGCAGCACCGGGGTCGGCCCGGTCAAGGGCCTCGCCGGCAAGTGCCTGGACGTGCGCAGCGGCGCCACTGCCGACGGCACCCAGATCCAGATCTACACCTGCAACGGCAGTACGGCGCAGACCTGGACCGTGACGCCGAACTCGACGATCAAGGCGCTCGGCAAGTGCCTCGACGTGTCCGGCAGCGGCACCGCCGACGGCACCAAGATCCAGCTCTGGACCTGCAACGGCACCGGCGCGCAGAACTGGGCGGCCCAGTCCGACGGCAGCCTGCGCAACACGGCCTCGGGCAAGTGCCTGGACGTCTCCGGCAACAACTCGGCGGACAGCACCATCGTCCACCTCTGGACCTGCAACGGCGCGGCCAACCAGAAGTGGACCCTGCCCTGACCTGCCGAACGCGCCGAGCCCACCGGGCTCACTGAACGCGCAGGCGCCGCCGGTCACGGCCGGCGGCGCCTGCGAGTCACCTGCTCCCGACGCCACCCGCTCCCGACGCCACCCGCTCCTGGTGGCAACCGCAGCGTCGGCGAACGCGCTCCGCCTCACCGGGCGCGTCCTTGCCGAGGCCAATGTCACCGAAGAGGGGTATACCTGTGAGTCATATTTATGACTCACAGGTATACCCCTCTCGACAATCCATCGCGGAGCGGCCGGAGCGGCCGGAGCGCCGGAGCGCCGGAGCGCCGGAGCGGCCGGAGCGGCCGGGGTGGTCGGAGCCGCCGGAGCCGCTGGGCGCGTTGCCTGGACGCCGGAGGCCTACTCTCAGCCGGCTGCCGTACCTTGACCAGCATGGGGCGTTTCGCGCGATGGCGCCGAGTGGTGCGGTCGCAGGGAGACCGCCTCCGCGGCGCGCTGCACCGGGCCGAGGAGCCCGACCCGTTGACCGGGCCGGCTCCCAGCCTGAACCGTCTCGACGCGCTGGCAGAGGAGTTCGCCGCAGGCCAGCCCGTGCGTTGGAGCCTCGGCGGGGCACCCCGGCCGCTGCCCGGCGCGGTCGACGTGGCGGCGTACCGGATCATCGAGGAGTCGCTGGCCGACGCGCGTCGACACGCCCCCGGCGCGGCGGTGGCGGTCCGGCTGCGCTACGACGCCGAGGGCGTCACCATCGAGGTACGCGACGACGGCGCCGATGCCGCGACGCCGGCCGGGGAGACCCGGGGCGCCGGGCGGGGGCTGGCCGCGGTGCGCGGGCGCACCGAGCGGGTCGGTGGCACCTTCTCCGCCGGCCCGAATCCCGGCGGCGGGTTCACCGTCCGGGCGGTCCTGCCCGCGCCCGAAGAAGCGGCCGAGTGACGATCCGGGGCTTTCGCGATGGGGCCCAACGGAAATAGGGTGGAGGTGGCGACCGTGACGGTGGCCGGTGACCCGGTGGGAGGCGCAACCCGCCGGGCTCAGGTGCGCTCGGCATCCACCGGTGTTCCGCCTCGGTGCCACGTACCGGTCTGACCGGTCACCCTCGCCCCGGTCCGCACAACGGAATCCCCATCACATCAGGGGAGAAGGACAATGGCGCGACCCATCACGCTCTTCACCGGCCAGTGGGCCGACCTTCCGTTCGAGGAGGTCTGCCGGCTCGCCTCCGAGTGGGGCTACGACGGTCTGGAGATCGCCTGCTGGGGCGACCACTTCGAGGTCGACAAGGCGCTCGCCGACGACTCGTACGTCGACCGCAAGCGGGAGACGCTCGCGAAGCACAACCTCGAGGTCTTCACGATCTCCAACCACCTCGTCGGTCAGGCGGTCTGCGACCATCCGATCGACGAGCGGCACCAGGACATCCTGCCCGCCCGGATCTGGGGCGACGGGGAGCCCGAGGGGGTCCGCCAGCGGGCCGCCGAGGAGATCAAGGACACCGCGCGGGCCGCGGCGAAGCTCGGGGTGAAGACCGTCGTCGGTTTCACCGGGTCGTCGATCTGGCACACCCTGGCGATGTTCCCGCCGGTGCCGCCGTCGATGATCGAGCGCGGCTACCAGGACTTCGCCGATCGGTGGAACCCGATCCTCGACGTGTTCGACGAGGTCGGGGTGCGGTTCGCGCACGAGGTGCACCCCAGCGAGATCGCGTACGACTACTGGACGACCAAGCGGACGCTGGAGGCGATCGGCAACCGGCCCGCGTTCGGGCTGAACTGGGACCCGTCGCACTTCGTCTGGCAGGAGCTGGACCCGGTGAACTTCATCTTCGACTTCGCCGACCGGATCTACCACGTGGACTGCAAGGACGCGAAGGTGCGTACCGGCGATGGCCGGCGCGGCCGGCTCGCCTCGCACCTGCCCTGGGCCGACCTGCGTCGCGGCTGGGACTTCGTCTCCACCGGGCACGGCGACGTGCCCTGGGAGGACTGCTTCCGGGCGTTGAACGCGATCGGCTACACCGGCCCGATCTCCGTCGAGTGGGAGGACGCCGGGATGGATCGCCTGGTCGGCGCCCCGGAGGCACTGCAGTTCGTCCGCCGGCTCGCCTTCGACGCCCCGAGCGCCGCCTTCGACGCGGCGTTCAGCAGCAAGGACTGACCACAGCTCGGAGCAGATTGCCGTTCGGACAGACCACGGGCCGGTCGCCGTCAGGCGACCGGCCCGTGTACGTGCGGATGGGTCAGAGCGTGCTGCCGTTGGTGCCCGAGCCGGACGGCTTGGTGCGGGGGGTGGTGGCCGACGGCGACCCGGAGGTCGTGCCGACCGTGCTGCTGCCCGTCGAGCCGGAGCCCGCCTTGGCGCCCACCGTGGCGGGCGTGCCGGCGAACGCGTCGTCGGCGGCGGTCAGCTCCTGCTTGCCGGTGCTGCCGTTGCCCAGCTTCTCGCCCAGCTTGGACTGGCCGAGCTTGTCCTTGCCCTCGCTGTAGAGCCGGTTGGCCTGGGCCTGCGCGACCCCGGCCGCCTCCTGGACGGTCGGGTGGTCGAGCACCTTGCGGCCCCGAACCACGAGCTCTTCGTACTTCTCCCGGCCGGCACGGGCGCCCAGGACGAATCCCGCAGCCAGCCCGCCAAGAAACATGATCTTTCCGCGCATGGCGGCTCCTTCCGTACCTGACGCGCCGTCGCCCCCGCCGGGTTGCCCCGTCGGGCGCGACAAATTCGCGCCTGCGTCCTCTGTCCGCAGCTAACTACCCATCCTGCTCCCCGCTCAAGCCTGCTTGTGCCGGGATGGCGATTTGCCCCGATTGCGATCAGGCCGTGGCGCTGACCTGCGAATCTGGATCAAGGCGGCTGCGGGTGCAACCCACTGGACCACCACCGGGGGATGTCCTGTACTCTTGTCCCGTCGCAGGGCACCGGCGAGATCCGGTTCCAGGCGGTGCACGATCCCCTGTAGCTCAATTGGCAGAGCAGCCGGCTGTTAACCGGCAGGTTATTGGTTCGAGTCCAATCGGGGGAGCTTCTCCACCAACGCCCGTCGGCAGCACGCCGACGGGCGTTTCTGCTGTCCCCACGTCCCGCGCCCTCCGGCCCCGGCAACTCCTCTCGGCAGGCCCGAACCCCTGCCCGCGCGATCGTGGCAGCAACTTCGGGGATGTTGCTGCCTCCCGCGTGCCGGAGGCAGCAACATCCCCGTTGTTGCGACGATCTTGGCGGCGCACGGCGCGGGGCGCGGGGCGGAATGGGAGGTTTGGGCCGCTTGCGGCTCCCGTGCCCGGCAGGATGGTCGATGTCGACCTAGACTCCAGCTGCGTCGATTGATGCGTCGATTCTTGGGGTGAGCGCAATGTCCGGACGAGGCGGCTTCGGCCGGGCCACACTGGTCGCGGTGGCGGTCGTGCTGGCCTGGCTGGTGATCGGCGGTGTGGCCGGCCCGTACGCCGGGCGTCTCAGCGAGGTCGCCACCAACGACAACGCCGCCTTCCTGCCCACCGACGCCGAGGCGACCCGCGCCCAGGACCTCGCCGGCGGCTTCGTCGACCGGCAGACCGTGCCGGCGCTTGTCGTCTACGAGCGGTCGGCGGGGATCACCGACGCGGACCGGCAGCGGGTGAGCGCCGACGCTGCCCGCTTCGCCCAGGTGCCCGGCGTGGTCAACCCGCTGCCCCCGCCGATTCCCAGCGAGGACGGCCAGGCACTCCAGGTCGTCGTGCCGGTGGACGACGCCGAGGGCGAGGAGATCGGCTCGGTCGTCGAACAGTTGCGCGACATCGCCGGCGGCGACCGGGACGGGCTCACCGTGGACGTCGCCGGCCCGGCCGGCCTGCTCGCCGACCTGATCGAGGTCTTCTCCGCCATCGACGGGCCACTGCTGCTCGTCACGCTCGTGGTGGTGCTGATCATCCTGCTGATCGTCTACCGCAGCCCGGTCCTGTGGATCTTTCCGCTGCTGGCCGCCGGAATGTCGTACGCGCTGGCCTCGGTCTTCGTCTACCTGCTCGCCGACGCCGACATCGTCAAGCTCAACGGCCAGGCACAGGGCATCCTCACCGTGCTGGTCTTCGGCGCCGGCACCGACTACGCGCTGCTGATGATCGCCCGCTACCGCGAGGAGCTGCACCGGCACGACCGCCCGTGGGACGCGATGCGCACCGCGTGGAGGGGCGCCGCGCCGGCCATCATCGCGTCCGGCGGCACGGTCATCGTCAGCCTGCTCTGCCTGCTGCTGTCCAGCCTCAACTCGAACCGGGCGCTCGGCCCGGTCGCCGCCATCGGCATCGCCGCCACCCTGCTGATGATGCTCACCTTCCTGCCGGCGTTGCTGGTGCTGGGCGGCCGGTGGGCGTTCTGGCCCCGACGTCCCCGAGCCGACCAGGCCGACCCGCGGGCCGAGCACGGCATCTGGAGTCGCATCGCCGGTTTCGTGGCCCGGCACGCCCGACCGATCTGGCTGAGCACCGCCGTCGTCCTGGCTCTCCTCACGCTCGGCATGACCCAGCTCGGCGCCACCACCCTCGGTCAGTCCGACCTGTTCACCCAGCGCACCGACTCGGTGGACGGCCAGGACGTGATCGCCCGGCACTACCCGGCCGGCACCGGCAGCCCGGCAACCATCTTCACCACCGAGCAGAGCGCACGGCAGGTGGCGCAGGTGGCCCAGGGCGTACGCGGCGTCGCCGACGTCCGTCCGCTCTCCAGCGGCCCGCAGACCGGCCCGCCCGAGGAGAACGCCGCCCCGAAGGTCGTCGACGGGCGGGTGCAGTTGGAGGCGACGCTCGCCGACCCGCCCGACAGCGACGGCGCCGAGCAGACCATCCGCGACCTGCGGGTGGCCGTACACCAGGTGCCCGGCGCGGACGCCGTGGTGGGCGGCTTCACCGCGATCAACGTGGACACCTCGGACGCCGCGAAGCGCGACCAGAACGTCATCATCCCGGTGGTGCTGGTGGTCATCGCGGTCATCCTGGCCCTGCTGCTGCGGGCCCTCCTCGCTCCGGTGCTGCTCATCGGCACGGTGCTGCTCAGCTTCGCGGCGACCCTCGGTCTCTGCGCGCTGCTGTTCCGCCACGTCTTCGACTTCCCCGGCGTGGACTCGTCGTTCCCGCTGTTCGCGTTCGTCTTCCTGGTCGCCCTCGGGATCGACTACAACATCTTCCTGATGAGCCGGGTCCGCGAGGAGTCAGTCAAGCGGGGCACCCGCGCCGGTGTGCTCGCCGGCCTCGCCGTCACCGGCGGGGTGATCACCTCCGCCGGCATCGTGCTCGCCGCGACCTTCTCCGCCCTGGCCGTCCTGCCGCTGGTGGTGCTCGTCGAGCTGGGTACCGCCGTCGCGATCGGGGTACTGATCGACACGATCATCGTCCGGTCGCTGCTGGTGCCCGCGCTCGCGTACGACATCGGGCCGAAGATCTGGTGGCCGGGCCGCTTGTCCCGGGCGAACGGCGAGCGGGAGGCGCGCGATGCTGGCTGAGACCGACGTGGTCGTCGTCGGCGGGGGCCTGGCCGGCCTCGCCGCCGCCCGCCGGCTGCACCGCGCCGGCGTGCCCTGGCGGCTGCTGGAGGCCGGCGGCCGGCTCGGCGGCCGGGTCGCCACCGACGTCGTCGACGGCTACCTGATCGACCGCGGTTTCCAGGTGCTCAACACGGCCTACCCGCGGCTCGGCACGCTGCTCGACACCGACCGGCTCAACCTCGGCTACTTCACGTCCGGGGTGCTGGTGCGCCGGGGCGACGACCTGCTACGGCTGGTCAACCCACTGCGCGAACCGGCCGGCGGGCCGCGTACCGCGCTGGCCGGCGTGGGCTCGCTGCTCGACCGGCTGCGCTTCGCCGCGCTCGCCACCGGCTGCGCCACGCTGCCGGTGTCCCGGCTGCTCTCCGCGCCGGAGACCAGCGCCGAGACGGCGCTGCGCCGCGCCGGTCTCTCCGACGCGATCATCGAGGAGCTGCTGCGGCCGTTCCTGTCCGGCGTGTTCATCGACCGGGAGCTGGCCACCTCCAGCCACGTGCTCGCGATGGTGCTGCGCTCGTTCGCCCGGGGCCGGATCGGTCTGCCCGCCGAGGGGATGGCCGCGCTGCCCCGGGCCATCGCCGACCCGCTCCCCGCCGACCTGCTCGACCGGGACACCCCGGTCGCGCAGGTCGCGCCCGGCCGGGTCCGCACCCAGGCCGGCGACATCCGCTGCCGAGCCGTCGTGGTCGCCGTCGACCCGCCCGCCGCGGCCGCGCTGCTGCCGGCCCTGGCGACGGTACGCATGCACAGCTACACCACGTACTACCACAGCGCGCCCGAGCCGCCGCTCGCCGAGCCGATCCTGCTCGTCGACGGCGACCGCCGGGAGATCGTCGCGAACACGGTGGTGCTCAGCAACGCCGTCAGCACGTACGCGCCCGCCGGACGGCACCTCGTGGCCACGTCGGTCGTGGGTCCGACGGCCCCGCCCGAGTCGACCATCCGGGCCGAGTTGACCCGGCTGTACGGTCGATCCACCGCCGACTGGACCCACCTCACCACAGTGGTCGTCCCGGACGCGCTGCCCGCCGCGCCGCCGCCGCAGGGGCGGCTGCGCAAGCCCGTGTCAATGGGGGAGGGGCTGTTCGTGGCCGGTGACCACCGCGACAGTCCATCGATCCAGGGCGCTCTCGCCAGCGGCTGGCGTGCCGCCGGGGCGGTGCTGAAGGAGCTGCGCGCCGGCTGAGCCCGCCTCGAACGAGGGCCCCGCGGCCGTAGTTGATCACCTATGATCGCCGCCATGCCCGCCCCCCTCCCGGCGCCCACCTTCGATGCCGCTGCCGCGTACCCCGAGGTCAACGACCTGCGCAAGGCGCTCGACGCCGCCGACTGGCCCGCCGTCCGGGCCGTGTTCGCCGACCGGGACCCCGCCTTTCACACACTGCTCGTCAGGGAGGCCGGCGACCACGCCGGGTCCGCCGCGTTCCTGCACCGCGTGTACGACGACGACCCCACCGACAGGCTGGCGGGCACCCTGCACGGCACTCACCTCATCTGCGACGGCTGGCGGATCCGCAGCTCCTACCGCGCCCGACACGTCAGCCGGTCGCAGTTCGAACAGTTCCATGAACACCTGCGTCGCGCCGAGCGGGTGCTCATCGACGTCACCGCCCGGTACCCCGACGACGCGGCCGCCTGGACTGAACGGATCATCATCGCCCGGGGTCTGCAACTGGGCCAGAACGAGGCACGCCGCCGCTACGACCGACTCGCCCAGCACCACCCCCACCACGCCCCCGCACAGGCGGCCCTGCTCCAGCAGCTCTGCCCGAAGTGGAGCGGCGACTGGGACCGGGCCTTCGCCTTCGCCCGCGAGTGCGCGCAGGCCGCGCCCGCCGGGGCGCCCAACGCCGTGCTGGTCGCCGAGGCGCACCTGGAACGCTGGCTGGACTTCGACACCGACCGGGAGCGCACCGCGTACGTGCGCAGCACGCCCGTCGTGGACGAGGTGATGCAGGCCGGGCAGCGATCCGTGCTGCACGCGGACTTCGTCGACCGGCCGGGCTGGGTCTGGATCCGCTCGACGTTCGCGCTGATGTTCAGCCTCACCGAGCAGTGGCCCGCCGCCGCCAGCCAGTTCACCGCCCTGGGCAACCTGGGCACCGAATACCCCTGGACGTACGTCGACGACGCCAAGGGCTACACGAAGTACCGCGCGAAGGCGTACGCGAAGGGTGGCCAGTCATGATCCAGCACCTGGACGTGGACGGGGTGCCCACGCTGCTCGCCCCCACCGGCGGGCCGATGCGCGCCGGACTGACCTTCCGGGTCGGCACCGCCGACGAGACGCTCAGCCGCGCCGGCATCACCCACCTCATCGAGCACCTCGCGCTCGCACCGCTCGGCCTGGCTGATTACCACGTCAACGGCGTGACCGCCCCGGCGTTCACCATGTTCCACACCCAGGGCTCCGAGGCGGACATCGCGGCGTTCATGACCGCCGTCTGCGGGCACCTGTCCGACCTGCCGGTGGCACGGCTGGACGTGGAGAAGGACATCCTGCGCACCGAGTGGAGCAGCCGGGGCGCCGCCGCGATCGACGACATCCCGCTGTGGCGACACGGCGCGCGGGACTTCGGTCTGAGCAGCTACCCGGAGTGGGGCCTGGGCGCGCTCACCGTGGACCACCTGCGCGAGTGGGCGGCCCGCTCGTTCACCCGGGAGAACGCGGTGCTCTGGATCGCCGGCGACCGGGTGCCCGCCGGGCTACGCCTGGCGCTGCCCAGCGGCGTCCGTCAGCCGGTGCCGGCGGTCTCGTCGGCGCTGCCGCAGACCCCGGCGTACTTCGTCAACGGCGCCCGCGCCGTGGTGCTCGACTCGGTGGTGCGGCGCAGCACCGCCGCGGCCGTCTTCTCCGGCGTGCTGGAGCGGGAGCTGTACCGGTCGCTGCGCCAGGAGTCCGGGCTCTCCTACACCACCACGACGGGGTACGAGCCGCGCGGCGACGGGTACGCCACGCTGCGGGCGCTCGCCGACGCGCTGGCGGAGAAGCAGGACGCCGTGCTCGGCGGCTTCGTCGACGTGCTGGCGAAGCTGCGGGTCGGGCGGATCGAGCAGGCCGACCTGGACGCCACCATCGCCAAGCGGGAGGACGTGCTCGGCGCCGCCGAGATCGACGCCGCGCGACTGCCGGGGTACGCCCTCAACGTGTTGACCGGCGAGCCGAACCTCAGCATCGACGAGCACCGGGCCGAGCTGAAGGCCGTCAGCCTCGCCGACCTGCGCCAGGTGGCCGGTGAGGTGACGTCGTCCGCGCTGCTCATGGTGCCGGGCGGGCTCCGCGCCGACTGGGCCGGCTTCGTCGCGGCGCCCACCCACTCCAGCGACACGGTCGACGGCACCACGTACGCGGCGAAGCAGGGTGCCGGCGCGCTCCGCATCGGCGTGGACGGGGTGACCTACCTGGGCACCGACGGGCCGCTGACCGTCCGGTACGCCGACTGCTCCGCGATGCTCGCCTGGCCCGACGGGGCGCGGCAACTGATCGGCTCGGACGCCATCGTGCTGCACGTCGAGCCGACGATGTTCAACCTGCACCCGGCGGCGCTTCCGATCATCGACGCCCAGGTGCCCGCCGACCGGCACATCGCCATGCCGGCCCGCACACCGGACTCCATCCCGCAGCCGTCGGCCGCCGAAAAGCCGGCCGCAACGCCCGCCGACCGCCCCTGGTGGGAGATCGCGGCGATCGTGGTCAGCGGCGTGGCCGTCCTGTTGGCGGGCGCGGTGAGCCTGCTGCTGACGTACGTCATGGTCGCCGCCGGCACCGAGCCGGGCGAGGAATGGCTCTGGGGCGTCGTCGTGGCGGGCTGGCTGCTCACTGTTATCCTCGCGTTGCCCATCGTGCTGCTGTGGCGACGGCGGCGGGGATGAGGCGGGGCCACACCGGTGCTGGCCCGTGATCCACCGAGCGGGATAAGATCCGCGCGGTGTCGGGGCGGTAGCTCAGCCGGTTAGAGCAGGGGACTCATAATCCCTCGGTCGCGGGTTCGAGTCCCGCCCGCCCCACCAGCACAAACACTGGATCGCCGATCTTCGCGTGGTGCGAGCGCTACGGTCGGCCCCAACGCCCCCACCCGGTGGCGCAATTACCGCCTGCCTCGGTCGGCCGCCGCTGCAACGGCATCCGCGCCGAGGTCTCGGACCTGAACACAACCCGCGCGTCGTCCACTGGCACCCGCCGGCCCCGCCGTGCCGTCACCGCCTGCCGCCCTTGGCTGCGTCCAACAACGTGGCCAACCGGTAGCGCAACACCCGGACCTGCCCGATCGACAACACCACACGGTCAGACGCCGTGCCGTCGGTGGCCGTCAACGCCACCACCGGTTCCACCGCCGGGTGGATTACCTGCACCAGACCGACGGTCAGGATCGACGCCTCGGGTCGGTTGGTGTCGACGTCCGAGATCCGTGACCGGTGCTCGCCGCGCCGGACGCACCCGTTCCGGTCACACCACCGAGGGTGACGGTCCGGGGCCGCCAACATGCCAGTGGGAAACACGTGGACACTCCCGCATCCTCGGGTGACCGCCCGCCCTGAGACCGGCGCGACGGACGCCGTGAACCCAGCCGATGCGATCGCACGGGTCGCCGGATCGGGGTGGGTGGGGCAGACGTAGGCCACCGCGTCTAACGACCTGCGGTCCGCCGCGCCGCTGTAGACCTCGATTCGGTGGGTCGCTCGTTCTCCGCAGTCCTTCAGGGTGAAAGGTAGATCCCGCATGGGTCGCACCTCCGATGTGCGATCAAGTCCCCCGGTGAGCGTGCGCAGCGCGAACCGAGGGATGTCGATCAACGCTGCCAACTCACTACGGTATTCGACTTGGCCTTATCTGTAAACAGACAAGTTGGCCTACTGTACCCCCCGGCATGGTTGGCCTGTGCCGTTGCGGGCGAAGATGGCCAAGTGGATCTCGACGGGGCTATGCGTGCGCTGAAGGCCGCCGAGGAGGCGTTGCCACAGGCAGACGAACATGCCGTGCAGGCCGCCCGGCAGATCAAGGCCGACGCCCGTGCCCGGGTCGAGACCGCGCGAACCGAGCTGCACCGCGCCATGGTCGCGGAGTACCGGGCTGGCGCGCGACAGGTGGACCTAGTCAAGCGGACCGGCTACAGCCGTGAGCGCGTCCGCCAGATCCTGCGGGCCGCCGGCATCGGGGCAGAGTAGGTTCCGGCCGGACCAGACTGACCGTCGTGTGGGAGACCGGAGCAGGCCTGACTGGCCTGTTCCGGATCAAGCCGAGAGACCTGGTGCTCCGACGACCCTACGACGCGACAGACGGGGCCGACCGGGCTCCTCCTTGCGTCAAGCGTCTCCCGCCTGCCGGTTGCGCTCAACAGCTCAAACTCCGCGTTTCGAGCGGCACGAGAGGTACCAGCAGTTCCTCCGGAACGCGACGCAGATTGTCAGATGTACGGGATGGACCAATCGAACATCCGCACCGGCAGGAGTACCAGAACGACGGTCGCGGCGACGGCGAGCAGAACGCGCACGGTGCGAAGACCTCGCCACCACGGGATGATCCAGAGCAGCAACCACATGGCACCCGAGATCGCCAGATGCGTGCCGATCACCCCGAGGCTCGTCTCCTCGCACATGTTGTCGGCCACGGCCTTCTTGCACAGGGCCGGCGGGCCGTTGTGGTCCCCGAAGTTTCCCAACACGCCGACGATGCCGGCCAACACTGGAGCCGCCACGAGGGTGAACAGCGGCGTCACCAACCATCCGGCGAGGTCCCGGCGCCGGTTCGCTAGCCGTTCCACTCGCAAAACGGTACAGCCGGGTAGGCGGGTGGCGCAGCCCGTGAGATCAGCTGGGCGGTACGCGGACCGCCTCCGGCGAGGTGTGCCGTGACGGCGAGCCGTACTCCAATGCGGGCGGAGTCCCGACCGGGACCGCTCACCGGCACGACCAGCCCGCGGAACTCGGTCAGGAAGGCACGAGCCGGAGCGTGCATGGCAAAGCCCTCCGGGGCGAGCCCTTGCTTCCGCTCGCCGACGTCCACCCGGCGGCGTGGCGTCCAACCCGCCATCCCGAGTGTCTGAGCCGCGCGGTCCGGCAGCGGGCGGTCGTCCCCCCGCATCACCGCACCTCCCTCAGGTCGAACGCGTTGCGCTGGGCCCTCGGGTGGTGGACCAGGCCGCCGATTCTGGCCACGATGCCGTCTCGGGTCTGTGTCGCGGTGGCGAAGACGGCTGACGGGCGGCCGAGCGCGTCGCCCTGGTGAACTTCGATGTCGCTGGTGCGGGATGTGTCGAGCAGGTGGGCGGCGAGGCAGCCGACGCTGTTGGCGTTGACGATGTCCTCGTCGACACCGATCGCGGGGGCGAACATGCGGGCGCTGGCTGGTCCCGCGGTCGGCGCGAGCACGTAGGCGAAGCAGCCGAGATAGCCGATCCGCCGACACTCGGCTGCCAGCCGGGCCGGATCAGGCCGCATCGCTGACAGCGTCCGGCGTTCGCGGACGCGGACGAGAAGCCGGGGCGTGCCGGGCGAGGCGACCCGCAGGTCGTCGGCGACGATGTCGCTCGGCGTCAGACCGAGGGCCGCGATGATGGCGCTGCTGGCAGGGTCGGTGCTGTCCGGCAGCGTGATGATGCCTTGTTCGAACCAGACCTCGATGCCGTCGCGCCGGCGGGTGGCGGTCACGGCGACGATTCGGTTGCCGGTGCTCTGGAGGGCGTGGTGCTGGGTGCCGCCGGCACGGTGCAGCAGGACGGCCTGCGCGGCGATGGTGCCGTGGCCGCAGTTCTGGAGTTCTCCCTCGGTGGTGAAGAACCGTACGCGGGGCAGGGCCTCGCTGCTGCTGTCGACGAATGCGGTGTGGGAGGTGCCGACCGTCGATGCGACAGCGCGCCGTTCGTCGTCGGTGCGGGTGGCGTCGTCGATCACGACCGCGGTAGGGCTACCGCCTCGTCCGTCGCGAGTGCAGGCATCCACCACGATCAACCCCATGGGGCAACTCCCAGATGATCCGGAGGTTCCAGCGGCGCCCGAACAGGTCGAGGGCGGCCAGCAGTGGCCTCTCGATGCTTCGATTCCCGACACGGTAACCAGTAGCCGGGACAGCGCCGGGCACGACCGTCGGGAGCGGCTCGGTGGGACCCCTCGATCCGGCCGCGCGGCGTAGCGTCGAATCCGTGGCGAGCCGTTCGTAGTACAGACAGGAGGCGGTCGGAGGAGACCGCCGGGACGAGGGAGTCGTGTTATGCCGCGGTACCTGATCTCGTTCAACGAGGGCGCGATGGACCACATCCCTGCCGAGGACTGGCCCGACGTGGGCAAGGCCTCGCACGCGGTGGTCGAGGAGGCCGTGAACGCCGGCGTGTGGGTGTTCGGCGCCGGGCTGGAGAGGCAGCAGGCGAGCATCGTGGCCACGGACGGAACAGTCACCGACGGTCCCTACCCGGAGACCAGGGAGGTCGTCGGCGGTTTCGCGGTCGTCGACGTGGCCACACGCGAGGACGCGCTGGCGTGGGCTGCCAAGGTCGCGGCCTCGTGCCGTTGCGCGCAGGACGTCCGGGAGCTCATGCCCGATCCCGAGACGGACGAGATGATCCGCCAGGCCGCCAGTCGGGGGCGACGGCCCGACGGGGTCTGATCGAGGACCCGCGTGACCCGCTACGACGGCACGTCAGGCGACACCCGCAACGGCCCGTACACCGGGCAGATCCGGCGTCGTGTCCATTGCGCGACGAACAGATCGAGCCTGCGGGCTGCGGATTTAGCCTGATTCGGTGATGTCGATGGCTGGCGCGGGCGTACGCGTCCGGCTGCTCGGCCCGGTGGAGGTGGTCGCCGCCGACGGCCCGCAGGCGGTGAACGGGTTGCGCCGCAAGGCGGTACTGGCGACGTTGGCGCTGCACGCGGGCCGGGTCGTGAGTGTCGACCGGCTCATCGACGTGGTCTGGGGCGAGCGCCTGCCGGCCACCGCGGAGAACACGCTCCAGCGCCACGTCTCCTACCTGCGCGGGGTGCTCGGCGAGCCCGGATCGATCGTGGCGCGTCGACCCGGTTATGTGCTCAACACCGGGCCGCAGTCCACGGACGTCCAGGTCGCCGAGCACCTCCTGGAACTGGCCCGCCGCGCGACGGACCGGGCGGAACAGGTGGCCCACCTGACGGAGGCGGTGGCACTGTGGCGCGGACCGCCGCTGGCCGACGTGGCCGGGTCCGCCTGGCTCGAGGAGCAGGCGGAACACCTGGCACGCCTGCGGTTGGAGGCCGAACGAGCGCTCGCCGAGGCCCGGCTGTCGGTCGGCGAGCATGCTCGGCTCGTCCCCGGGTTGGAACGGCTCGTCCGGCAGCATCCCTTCGACGAGCACCTGCACGCACAGCTGATGCTCGCCCTGTACCGGGACGGCCGACAGGGCGAAGCGGTCACCACGTACCGGCGGTTGCGCGACGCCCTGCGGGACAACCTCGGCATCGACCCCAGTCCGCGGCTACGGGATCTGGAGCGCGCCATCCTGCGCCAGGACACCGCGATCGCCGCGCCCGCCCCGACGCCGACGGCACGGCCGGTGGCGGTGGCGGTGCAACTGCCTCCTCCCGTACCGACGTTCACCGGGCGCGAGGCGGAACTCGCCGCCCTGGACGCGCTCGTCGACCGGGGCGGCGCCGTGGTGGTGTCCGGCACCGCGGGCGTCGGCAAGACCGCGCTCGCCGTGCACTGGGCGCACCGCGCGGCCGGGCGCTTCCCCGACGGCCAGCTCTACGTCAACCTGCGTGGCTTCGACCCGGCGGCCGCTCCGACCGAACCGGCGCGAGCGCTGCACGGATTCCTGGAGGCGCTCGGCGTTGCGGCGGCGCGGATGCCCAGCGAATCGGACCTGATGGTGAGCTTGTACCGCACGGCGGTGGCCGGCAAGCGTCTGCTGGTGGTGTTGGACAACGCGCGCGACGCGGAACAGGTCCGACCGCTGCTGCCCGGCTCACCCGACTGCTTCGCGATCATCACCAGCCGGGACCAGCTCACCCCGCTGGTCGTCACCGAGAGCGCCCAACCGGTGATGCTCGACCTGCTGAGTCCTGACGAGGCCCGCCACCTGCTGGTCCGCCGGCTCGGGGCGCACCAGGTCGCCGCCGAGCCCGCCGCGGCCGACGACATCGCCGACCGCTGCGCGCGGCTGCCCCTCGCGCTGGCCATCGTCGCGGCCCGAGCCGCCACCAACCGGCGGCTCTCACTGGCCGCGGTCGCCGGTGAGCTGGGCGACCTGAACGCCTTCCACGGAGGCGACGAGGCTACCGACGTCCGGACGGTGTTCTCCTGGTCGTGCCGAACGCTCAGCCCGCCCGCGGTCCGGCTGTTCCGGCTGCTGAGCCTGCATCCCGGCCCGGACGTGTCCGCCCCGGCCGTGGCCAGCCTCGCCGGCGTCACCCCGACGGCGACCGGTCCGCTGCTCACCGAGCTGACCCGGGCGAACCTCCTCACCGAGCACACCCACGGGCGGTACGCGTTCCACGACCTGCTGCGCGCGTACGCCGCCAGCCTCGCCGACGACGCGGAGTCACCGGCCGACCGACAGGACGCCGTGCACCGGTTGCTGGACCACTGCCTGCGCACGGCACACGCCGCGGACCTCGCACTGCACCCGCACTTCAGCGAGATCAGCCTTCCGCCGCCCCGGCCCGGCGTGACGGCGGAGTACCCCAGGAACAAGTCGGCCGCCACGGCGTGGTTCACCGCCGAGGTCCCCGTTCTGCTCGCCGCCGTACCGCTCGCCGCGCGGTCCGGGTTCGAGGGACACGCCTGGCGGCTCGCCTGGGCCATGGCCGGCTTCCTGCACCGGCAGGGGCACTGGCAGGACTGGCTCGGCACGCAGCGGATCGCTCTCGCCGCCGCGTCCCGCATCGGCGACCAGGCCGGGCAGGCCCATGCCCACCGCAGCCTCGGTCTCGCCTGCTCCCGGCTCCGGCGGTACGACGAGGCGGACGACCACCTGCGGCGCGCGCTCGACCTGTTCACCGAGGTCGGCGACGACGCCGGGCGGGCACACACCTGCCTCAACCTCGGTCAGCTGGCCGAGCGGCAGGGGCAGCACCACCAGGCGCTCAGCCACTCCCGGCGGGCGCTGACGCTGTTCCGGCGGGCTGGGAACCGGGCCGGGCAGGGGTACACCCTCAACGCGGTCGGTTGGCAGGAAGGGCTGCTCGGCAACTACCACAGTGCCCTCACGTCGTGCGGCGAGGCGCTGCGGATGTTGCAGGAGGTGGACGACGTGCAGGGACAGGCCGACACGTGGGACAGCCTCGGCCACGCCCATCACCAGCTTGGGGACGACCGACGGGCGGTCGCCTGCTACGAGCACGCCCTCGAACTCTTCGCGCAGGTCCACGACCGGTACGCGGTGGCGAGCACGTACGTCAATCTGGGCGGCAGCCACCGGGCGCTCGCCGACCTGGGTGCCGCCCGTGCCGCGTGGCGCCGCGCCCTGAGCATCCTCGACGACCTCGGCGACGCCGACGCCGACTCGCTGCGCGCCGACCTCGAACAGCTCGACGTCACCCGGCTGTCCTGACGCCCCGCGCTTTCAGCGCCGTTTCCGGGCCGTTTCAGCCCGGCCCGGCACTCTTCGGGCACCAGTTTCCCTCGCCAGGAATGGAGCATTCGATGAGTCGCTTGGCACGCAACCTCGCGGTGGTGGGGGTGGTCGGCGCGATGGTGCTGGCCACGTCCTCCGCAGCCGTGGCCCAGACCGACAAGCCGCCGACCAGAGGCACCGACTGTGTGGTCCAGTACCTCGACGACCGCGGCGGGATCGCCCGCACCGAGACCGAACCGGAGGGTCGGGAGCACGGTCAGTTCCGCTGCGTCGCCGCGCAGTGGACATTCGCCTGGGACCCGTTCGGGGCGGACGACATGATCATGGCCGACGAGATCTGGATCGATCCGTCCGGCGCTGTCACGGCCCGGCGGTTCACCGGTCCCGCGCTCGGCAACGACCTCACACTGGGCGAGATCGCCGCCATCACCCAGGCCGTCACCGGCAGCGGGAAGGTGCTGATCGACCGCGCGATCGTGGCGATCGACGACGGCAAGGAGCGGACCCCGGAGCAGGTCCAGGCGCTGCTCGCCGGCAAGGACACCACCGGCGTACGGGTGCTGGGCACCATCGACAAGCCGGATCCCGCCAAGTCGACGAAGGACATCATCGACGAGGCCGGCGGCACGCCCGAGTCCACCGTCGTCTACTTCAGCATCTTGGGCGCGATCAAGTCCGCGCTCGCGTGGGTCGCGGACACGATCCACGACATCGGTGAGTGGATGGAAGAGCACTGCACCTGGGGGCCCTCTCCCACCGGCCTGGGTGTGGTGATCACGTGTGGCTGGTAGCCCGTACGACTCCGCCGACAGCGGTCACCGAGATGAGGACGCCATGAGAGCTCTGCGGGACATCGCCAAGCGTGCCACCGTCGTCACCGCGGCACTCGTCGTCGGGCTGGTGGCCTCGTACGCGCCGTCGCACGCCGCCGAGGACACGGCCAGGACGACGGTCACCGACCAGCCCGGTGCTCCGGGGATGATGCTGCGGCAGTTCGAGGACCTGACCGGTCAGCCCGTCGGTGATCTGGACACGGTGCTGGCCGTCGACGCCGGAGGCCGGGATCTCACCGCCGACCAGCTCGCGGCGCTCGTCGCCGGCGAGAAGGTCGACGGCGTCACGGTCGTGGGCGCGATGCCGGGCGGCCGGGAGATCCTCGGCACGACGATGGCCGACCTGGCCGACGGCGTGTACGACGGCAGGGGTGACAGCGGGACAGCGACAGCCCTGCTGTTCGCCTCGTCGGTGCCGGGGGGCCGGGAGTGGTGCCTGACCATGTGCATGGCCTCGGGCAAGTCCTACTGGGAGTGCATCCAGTCGCGCCGGGGCGACCAGACCTTCAGCCTCGACCTCGGCGGCGACACCACGGTGGGCGGGATGAAGGCTGCCTTCGAGAAGGCCAACGGCGTCGCCGCCGACGGCCCGTACGCCGTGGACACGTTGACCGGCGACCGCGAGCCCTCGGCGCAGGAGATCGAGACGCTGCTCGACGGCAAGGACGTCGACTCGCTGCGCCGGTTGGCGAGCGTGCAGGGGCCGGACGCCGGGTGGGCGCTGGGCGACATCGCCGAGAAGTCGGGCGTGCCGTACCTGAAGACGAGGATCCACATCTTCACCCTCGGGCTGCCCATTCTCGGGAAGGTCGTCGTGGTCTGCGTCTCGCACAACGACGGAAAGACCTGGAAGTGCTCGGCCCGCCCGTGGAGTGGGTTCTAGCGGTCGATGAAGCCGCTCCGCGTCGACCGGGTCGGTCGACGCGGAGCGGGACCGGTCCGAGGTACGGCCGGGGCTGCGACTCAGCCTTCGCTCAGCGCGCCCGCCACGGCCTGCCGAAGGGCCGTCGGTGGACGGCCGCCCGAGCCCGCGTCGCCCTTCCTCGTTGACGGGGTCAGGTACTGATCGCGTCAGCTCGGATGCGAGGCTGAGGGGCGTGCCGTCCTCCCTCGCGCGTCGTGTGTACGAAGCCTGTCACCTGACCGGGTCGTTCCGGCTGCGATCCGGTCAGGTGAGCCCCGAGTACTTCGACAAGTATCTGTTCGAGGGGCAGCCCGATCTGTTGCGCGACGTGGCCCAGGCGATGGTCGCCCTGCTGCCGGAGTGCGACGTGCTGGCCGGGATGGAGATGGGCGGCATACCGATCGCCACCGTCATGTCACAGCTGACCGGGCTGCCGACGGTCTTCGTTCGCAAGCAGGCCAAGGAGTACGGCACCGGCAAGGCGGCGGAGGGCGGCCCGGTGGACGGCCGGCGCGTCGTGGTGATCGAGGACGTGGTCACGACGGGCGGGGCGCTACTGGCGTCGTGCCGGCAACTGCGCGCCAGCGGCGCGGTGATCGAAACCGTGGTGTGCGCGATCGACCGTGAGCAGGGCGGGCGGGAGAACCTCGCCGCCGAGGGGCTGGGGTTGCGCGCCGCCCTCAGCCGACGCGATCTGGCGCCCTCCGCGTCGGCCTGACCGCCTCCCCCCGCCGCAACGGGGTAGCGCAGGCGGTACCGCAGGAGGGCAGCAGGAGGGATCGTCCCGGCATCGGAATCCTTGAACCATTGATGGCGTCAAGCGAGTTCGATACCGAGGAGCCGTCATGCCCCTGCAAGAGCGCACGTCCACCCGCCGCCGCCGGACCCTGCGGGCAGCCGCCGGGACGCTGGCCGCCGTCGCCGTCCTGACCGGACCCCCGGCGTTCGCCGCCGAATCCGGTCGGCCCGCCGGCCCACGCGACACCGTGCAGCGGCAACTGGACCGCCTGGTCAGCGAGGAGGGCTTTCCCGGCGTGCTCGCCTCGGTGCGGGGGACCGGCGGACGCGTCCGCGACTACACCGCCGGCGTCAGTGACCTCCGGTCGCACGGCCCGGTGCCCCGCGACGGACAGGTCCGCATCGGCAGCAACACCAAGACCTTCACCGCCGTGGTCGTCCTGCAGTTGGTGGGGGAGGGCCGCATCGACCTGGACGCCACGGTCGAGCACTACCTGCCCGGCGTCGTGCGGGGCAACGGCAACGACGGCGGCGCGATCACCGTACGCCAGCTGCTCCAGCAGACGAGCGGCCTGCCCGACTACGACGACGTGCTGTTCACCCAGCCGCAGGACCTCGTCGACAAGAGTCACTCGTACTACCAGCCGCGCCGGCTGGTGGACGCCGCCCTCACGAACGCCCCGCACTTCGCGCCCGGGGCGAAGTGGGAGTACAGCAACACCAACTACGTGCTCGCCGGGCTCATCGTCGAGCAGGTCACCGAACGCCCCATCGGAGAGGAGATCACCAACCGCATCATCAGGCCGCTCGGTCTGCGGGACACGTACTGGCCGGGCGTCGGGGAGCAGCGCCTTCGGGGCACGCACCCACACGGCTACGTCGCGGTGGCCCCGGACGCTGAGTGGGTGGACGTCACCGACATGGACCCGTCCCTGGGCTGGGCCGCCGGCCAACTGGTCTCGACCCCGGACGAGTTGCGGACCTTCTTCGAGGCGCTCGTCGGTGGCAGGCTGCTCAAGCCCGCGCAGCAGGCGGCCATGATGACGACCGTGCCCGCGCCCGGCTTCGAGCCGACCGGCGAGTACGAGTACGGGCTGGGCATCGCCCGGCACGAGCTGCCCTGCGGCGGCGACGGCTGGGGTCACGGCGGCGACATCCAGGGCTTCGAGACCCGCAACCTCGTCACCGAGGATGGCCGCAGCGCCGTCGTCGCGGTGACCGGCCTGCCGACCGGTGAGCAGATGCTCGCCGCGGTGAACGAGAGCGTCGAAACGGCGCTGTGTGCCACCGTCCACTGAGGCATCGTCAGCGCGGTGACACCACGGCGCGGACCGCTGACGGCTTCGGCCGTCGCGGTCCCGTCGGCGCGGGTACCGGCTGCCGGCCCTGGCATCGGAGGAGCTTCCGGTCGACGATTGTCCGGCCCTGGCGGGTCCGCGCGCCGTGATCCGAGCTGACCGAGCTGCGCGATCGGCCCGCCGGTGACCGGGTCCTCAACTGGGTGACGAGCCGATGCCCGAGGAGGGAGGCGGTTCCCAGCGGACGCCGGCGATCCCGGCCGCCTGTCCGTGGGCCCGGTTCACAATCGCCTCCGCCTCCCGTCGCGCGGCGGTCACGATGCCCTCCGCTTCAAGCCGCGCGACGGCGCGGTGGTCGTCGGCCTGCTTCTCGGCGAGGTCGAGGATCTGCTCCACCCGGGTACCCAGGCCGCTGAGGGTCGGCGTCTGTCGCTTCCGCCGTCGTTGCGCGGCGACCGTCGTCGCGCCGGCCGCCGCCTCACTGCCAGGGTCGCGGTCGACCAGGCCGTCCTCGACGAAACTCGACTCCGTGGTGCCGACCAGGGAGAGCGCCACGCCGAGGGCGGCGATCGCGACACCGGACCAGACGGCGGCCGGCCCGAGGGACGGGCCGGCCGCGGCGCCGACGCCGAGCCCGACGAGGACGGCTGCGGTCCTGACTGGCTTGCGCACGAGCTCTCCTCGGGTGGCGCGGGACGTGTGCTCACGTTCCAGCATGACGACCGGGTCAAGCATGGACCGCAGGGTTCACCGCGAGCGGCCCGGGCTGGCCCGTCACGACACCGTCGCGGCGGCCTCCGTCCGGGTGGTGGTGACGCGGCGGCGGCGCACCGGGTACGGGATCGGGTGGGAGATGCTCCAGGCGGCGCCCCTGCACACGACCTCCTTGTAGCGGGCCGCCAACCGTCCGGTGAGCAGGGACGGCTTGGCCCGGTCGTCGGCGGTCACGTACTGGATGATGCCGTCGCGGCGGCCGAGGCTGATGCACTGGTTGAAGTAGCGCAGTGGGGCCTTGGGGATCTTCACCCGACCGGTCAGCCGGGCGGCGATGGCGTCGGCCGCCTGCCAGGCCATCGGGGTTCCCGAGGCGCAGGACATCCGCAGCGGCTTGCCGCCCGGCCCGTCGGCGAGTCCGGCGTCGCCGACGGCGTACACGTCGGGGTGCGAGACGGACCGCATGGTGTCGTCGACGACGATCTGCCCGGTGGCCGCGACGGTCAGACCGGTGGCGGCGGCGATGGGGTGCACGGCGAAGCCGGCCGTCCACACGATCACCTGCGCCGGGATCGTCGCGCCGTCGGTGGTGACCACGCCCGCCGGCTCCACCCGGACGACGTGGGTGTGCTCGTGGACCGTGATGCCGAGCCGGTCCGTGACGCCCCGCAGGTGGTGTCGCGCCCTGCCGTTGAGCCAGTCACCGAGACCGCCGCGGGCGGCGATCGCGACGTCGAGGTCGGGCCGGGCCTCGGCGATCTCGGTGACGGCCTCGAGGCCGGTGAGACCCCCGCCGACCACGAGCACGGTCTGATTGGGCGCGAGGTGGGCGAGGCGGTCACGCAGCCGCAGCGCCGACGGTCGGCCCGCGATGTCGTACGCGTGCTCGGCGACGCCCGGGACGCCATGATCGGCGGAAGCGCTGCCGAGGGCGTAGACGAGCGTGTCGTACGCGATCTCGTCGCTGCCTCGCCCGTCGGTCAGCGCGACGGTCCGGCGGTCGACGTCGACGGCGGTGACCCGGGCGACGCGGACCCGCACGCCGGTGCCGGCGTACACCTGGCTCAGCTCGTGGCGCTTGAGGTCCTGGCCCGTGGCGAGCTGGTGCATGCGGACCCGCTCGACGAAGTCGGCCTCGGCGTTGACGACGGTGATCTCGATGTCGTCGGGGTGCAACCGGCGGGCGAGGCGGCCGGCGGCGATCGCTCCGGCGTAGCCGGCTCCGAGGACGACGATGCGGTGCTTCATGGTGGCACTCCTGTCTCGGCGATTGTCGCTACCTGAACCGAGCAGCGACACGATTGCTGACAGGAGGCGGCTATGACCTGGGTCACCAGACGTGCAGGAGCGGCTCGGAGTGTGCGGAGACGGACCACTGGCGGGTGACGCGTTCGAGCTTGTCCGGGTTGACCTGGACGCGGATCGCCGCGACTCCCTCGGGCGTCACCTCCAGGGACATGACGCCGACGACCTGCTCGCCGGTCACGACCACCACTGCGGGGCCGCCGTTGACGACCTCGGCGTAGAGGGCGGGGCTGCCGCCCACGAGGTTCCGCTTCACGTCGCTGGGCCGGAAGAGACCGCGCAGGAACTTCGCCACCGCCAGCGCGCCGACGACCGGCGTCGTACGGGCCGGGATCTTGCCGCCGCCGTCGCCGATGCTGGTGACGTCCCCGGTCAGCAACTCCACCAGCCGCTGGATCTGGCCGCTGTTGGCCGCCGTGAGGAACTCGGTGACGATCGTGCGCGCGGCGGCGGCGTCGACCTCGGCATGCGCCCGCTCGACGGTGACGTGCTGCTTGGCACGCCGGTAGATCTGCTGGCAGTTCGACTCGGTGAGGTCGAGGATCTCGGCGATCTCGCTGTGCGGGTAGCCGAACGCCTCGCGCAGCACGTACACCGCGCGCTCGTTGGGTGACAGCCGCTCCATGAGGGTGAGCACCGCCATCGAGACCGATTCGCGCTGCTCGACCGTGTCGACCGGGCCGAGCATCCGGTCCCCGGCGAGGACCGGCTCGGGAAGCCACGTGCCGACGTAGGTCTCCCGCCGGGCGCGCGCCGAGGTGAGCTGGTTGAGGCACAGGTTGGTGAGCACCCTCGTCAGCCACGCCTCGGGCGTCTCGACGTGCTCCCGGTCGGCGGCCTGCCAGCGCAGGAACGTGTCCTGGACCGCGTCCTCGGCGTCGCTGGCCGAGCCCAGCAGCCGGTAGGCGATCGCCTCCAGGCGGCCCCTGGAGCGCTCGAACACCTCGACCTCACCCGGACGCAGCGGCATGGCTCGACAGTAGCCGCGTCCGTCGCGTGGCCACGCGTGGTCCCGGGTCAGCAGGCGGAGCGCAGGTGGTTGTTCCGGTACCACGAGCAGATCCTCGTCACGCCGGGCGCCTCCGCCAGTCGGCGGCGCAACCGGTCCTGCCCGTCGGCCGACAGTCCGGGCTCGAACTCGACGAAGCTGGTCGGGCCCTCGTCGCCGTCGGTGTACCGGGTCTGCAGGCCGCGCACGCTCGAGTCTCCCGGCTCGACGAAATTGGTGAACCCGGAACCCGCATCGGTGTGGACGACGAAGCCCACCGGCGGGGACGTCAGCGAGTCGTGCACCGCTCCGGCTGACGCCACGACCGGGACGACCACCAGCGCCGCGCCGACGAGCACCGACAGCCGGGCCCGCCACGGCGACCAGCGCGGATCCGCTGTGGTCGCCAGCAGGACCAGCAGCGCCGGCAGGATCCCGTCCGGCACGGGCCCGCAGGCCAGGACGAGCAACGGGACACCCACCGCCAGGCAGGCGTACGTGAACTGCCGCCGCCGCGCGACGAACAACGGGACCACGGTCAGCGCGACCGCGACCCACCCGATCCGGAAATGCAAGGTGTCGCCCCCGGTCTGGTACGTCCAGCCGAGACTGACCACGGAGGCCACCAGCGCGGTCACCACCAGGATGCGCTGCCACGCGTGGACCCTGTGCACCGTCGACGTCCGGATCATCGTCACGGCGGCAGTGTGCCAACCCGGCGCAACGAGGCGCTGCACACCTGCTCCACGGACGGCTGTCGTATCGTGCGGACATGACACACCCGGTGTGGGCGGACGCCGATGCGTACGAGGCGTACGTGGGTCGGTGGAGCCGCCTGGTCGCGGGCGATTTCGTACGCGGACTGGCCGTGGCACCCGGGCGGCACTGGCTGGACGTGGGCTGCGGCACCGGCGCGTTGACCTCGACGGTCCTCGGCGAGGCCGATCCCGCCCGGATCACCGGCATCGACCCCTCGGCGGGCTTCATCGCTCAGGCGCGTGCCCGCGTTCAGGATCCGCGCGCGAGCTTCCACGTCGGTGACGCCCGCGCTCTGCCGGTGGCCGACCGTGCCGTCGACGTGGTGGTCAGCGGGCTGACGCTCAACTTCGTGCCCGAGCCGGCGCGGGCGGTGGCCGAGTTCGCCCGGGTCGTCCGGCCGGCGGGGGTGGTGTCCGCCTACGTGTGGGACTACACGGAGGGCATGGCGATGATGCGGCACTTCTGGGCCGCCGTCGCCCACCTCGACCCGGCCGCGGCGGGGCGGGACGAGGCGAGTCGCTTCACCGTGTGCCGGCCCGGCCCCTTGCGGGAGCTGTGGGTGGACGCCGGCCTGCGGGACGTGTCGGTTCGACCGGTGGACGTGCCGACGGTGTTCGCCGACTTCGACGACTACTGGCGGCCGTTCCTCGGCGGGCAGGGCAGCGCCCCGTCGTACGTCACCTCGCTTGGCGAGCCGCAACGGGCGGCGTTGCGGGACCTGTTGGCCGCCCAGTTGCCGATCGAGCCGGACGGCTCGATCCGGCTCACCGCGCGGGCCTGGGCCGTGGCGGGCACGGCGCCGTGACGGGGACGGGTCAGGCCGGCTACATGAGGCCGGCGCGACAGGCGAAGGACACCACCTGTCGTCGGCTCGCGGCACGCCGGTAGTCCAGCACAGCGCGCTGTCGGCGAGCTTCCGATCGGCTGTCCCGCGCCCGGCGCGGCCCGACACCAGGGCGTATGTCGCTAACCGGACAAGACGGTAAAGCCCCTGGTAGAGCACGCTTAGGGCAGGCGAGAAGGCGGACGGATGTCGGGCCACATCCCAGTCCTCCGGCCCACCGCGGACAGCATCGTCCGCGTCGGTGCCGCCCTCACCCAGCCCGGCCCCGCCCCGGCGGGCACGGCACAGCCGCCGGCCCGACCACCCGTACGGCTCGGCCCCCCACACCGCTGCGGGCGCCAGCGGCGGTGGCCATCGCCCACCGCCGGCGACGCCGCCCACCGGCCGCGCCACCGCTTCGTGCCCCACCAGCCTTCACGCATCGTGGATTCCGCCTGGTCCGGCGTCGCTCACCCGCGCGTCCGCCCCGGCGACCTCAGCAGAGAGAGGCCCTGACATGGCGGCTCCTACCGCGACCGCAGCCCTGAACGCGTCCGTCTTCGCGCCGGGTGACCAGATGCTGCTGACCGTCACGTACTCCGACGCCGACACCAAACCGCTGACCGTCACCATCGTGGTCACCGACGCGCAGGGCAACAGCAGCGCGCCGGTCAAGGTCACCGCGGTCATCGATCCGCTGGCCGTGACCGTGACCGACAACTCCGGGCGTACCTGGTCCCGGGTCTCCGACAACGGCTCAGTTGCCGTGTACCGGGCGGTGGCGTGATGCCCCGGGTCACCGTCCAGGTTCGCGACGCGGCCGGCAACACCGCGACGGCCGGCGTCGACTACAGCCTGCGCCAGCCGGTCCTCGGGGGCTACTACCTGTCCGGAGGCGCCGACCCGACGGCCGACATGGCCGGTGGCAACTTCCGCTCGCTGACCCAGTACCGCAGCTTCGCCGACGGGTACATCTTTCCCGGCTACAACCGGCCCTGGCTCATCAACCTGGGCAAGGCCGGGATGCAGATCAACATGGTCCTTGAGCTGAAGCACTACGGCGCTCCGAACGCCGGGCCGCAGACCTTCACGGTGGACGGCGTCACCTACACCGTGCCGGCGCCGTCGATGACCATCCAGCAGCGTCCCGGCACCACCTGGCCGAAGGCGTACGGGTACACCCAGGTGCTCAACGGCCAGTGCGACGGGTTGTTCGCGCGTGCCCTGTCCCAGTACCGGGCGCTCGGTTTCGGGGTGAACATCCAGCTCGCGTCCGAGTTGGACACGGACCACGAGTTCGGCACGACCGAGGCTGGCAAGGCGTACACCTGGGCCGAGTCGGACCGGCGGGCGGTGCAGGCCATGAACTACATCGTCACCTGGTTCAAGGCCCGGACGCTGCCCGCCGGGACGACCTTCTCGGTCGGGGTGGGCGGGTTTGACCGGGCGTGCTTCCAGCGCACCCACCCGGAGACGCTGATGTCGCGGCTGGACTACCTGCAGTGGAACGCCTACGCGACAGCCGTCGGCCAGACCGCGCTGGCCCGCTTCCGCCGGACGAAGGACTGGGCGGTGGCGGACCTCGGCCCGGTGGCGCTGTCCCGGCCCGTGATCATCGCGGAGTACGGGGTGCGGGCGGCCCAGATCCCGGACCAGGCGGCCTGGATCCGCACCGTTCCGGCGGCGATCGCCCAGCTCAACGCCGAGCGTGGCCCGCGGATCGCGCGGACCAACTACTTCAACTCCGGGTGGGGCACGCTGTCGCCGAAGGCGGCCGGGTTGGCCGCGCTGCGCACCGCGTACGCCACCCGGCCGTACGTCTGAGGAGGGGCGGCGGTCACTCGGCGTCGAGCTGCTCGGCGTACGTGTCGCGCAGCGCGGGCCAGCCGAAGTCCTTGGCCTCGGCGCCCCGGATCGGGCCGACCGGGTCGCCGTCGAGCAGCCGGTCGGCCACGTCGAGGCAGAGGTGCCAGCCGGCGGCGACCATCGGCAGCATGCCCCGCTCGGCGATGGTGTGCCGCAGGGTGAGCCGGGTGCCGGCACCCAGCGGGGTCAGCTCCCAGCACAGCAGGTCGTCGCCCCAGGTGTACTCCAGTAGGTGAGGCGGCTCGGCCCGGCGTACCGTCGCCGGTTGCTCCTGGGTGGTCTCGCCGTCGACGAGGGTGAGTACGGCGGCGCCGGGGTCACCGAGGTTCCGGTCGGCGAGGAACGGGGCCCACTGGGCGAGTTGGGTCGGGTCGGTCAGCGCCGCCCATACGGTGGTCGGCGGGTGCCGCAGGTCACGGACGAAGACCAGGATGGCGCCGCCGTCGGTGGGCTCGGCGCGCACCTCGGCGGGTGGGCTCGGGCGGAATGCGTCGCGGTTCATTCACTGCTCCTGACTGTCCAGGTGCCGTTGCAGGGCGTCCAGGTGCCGGGTCCAGAGCCGGCGGTACGGGTCGAGCCAGCCGTCCACCGCTCGCAGCGGGCCCGGCTCGAGGCGGTAGATCCGCTGCCGCGCCGCGGTCCGGCAGGAGACGAAGCCGGCCTCGCGCAGCACCCGCAGGTGTTTGGAGACGGCCGGCTGGCTGACCCCCAGCCCGTCGACCAATTCGCCCACACTGCGGTCGGCGTCGCGGAGCGCGTCGAGGATCCGGCGTCGGGTGGGCTCGGCGAGGACGGTGAAGGCGTCGGTGGACATCTACCTAATATTCCTTCTCCGTTATATGTCTGCCAAGGTATATGACGAGGACGGGCGGTGGCCGGTGCGGCTACCTATGCTCGGACCATGGAACTGCGGATCTTCACCGAGCCCCAGCAGGGCGCCACCTACGACCAGGTGCTCGCGGTGGCCCGCCGCGCCGAGGATGACGGCTTCGGCGCGTTCTTCCGGTCCGACCACTACCTGAAGATGGGCGAGGTGAGCGGCGACCCCGGCCCCACCGACGCGTGGACCACGCTCGCCGGCCTGGCCCGCGACACCAGCCGCATCCGGCTCGGCACCCTGATGACCGCCGCCACCTTCCGGCTGCCCGGCCCGCTGGCCATCACCGTGGCGCAGGTCGACCAGATGAGCGGCGGTCGGGTGGAGCTGGGCATCGGCACCGGCTGGTACGCCGAGGAGCACACCGCGTACGGCATTCCGTTCCCGGCTCTGGGCGAGCGGTTCGACCGGCTGGAGGAGCAGCTCGCGGTCATCACCGGGCTGTGGTCCACCCCGACCGGGCAGCGGTTCAGCCACGCTGGCCGGTACTACCCGGTCAGCGACTCCCCGGCCCTGCCCAAGCCGGTGCAGCAGCCCCGCCCGCCGATCCTGCTCGGCGGGATGGGCCCGAAGCGCACGCCCCGGCTGGCCGCCCGCTACGCCGACGAGTTCAACCTGCCGTTCGCGTCGCCGGCGGACTCTGCCGCGCAGTTCGAGCGGGTCCGCGCGGCGTGCGCCGAGATCGGTCGCGACCCGGCCGACCTGGTCTGGTCCAACGCCCTGGTGCTCTGCTGCGGGCGCAACGACGCCGAGGTGGCCCGCCGGGCCGCCGCCATCGGCCGCGAGCCGGACGAGCTGCGGGCCAACGGTCTCGCCGGCACGCCCGACGAGGTCCTGGACACCATCGGCCGGTACGCGAAGATCGGCAGCCAGCGGCTCTACCTCCAGGTGCTCGACCTGACCGACCTGGACCACCTCGACCTGGTCGCGACCGAGGTGCTGGCGAACCTGTGAGCCGACCGGCCGGTCAGGCGCCCCGGTGGGCGCCGACCGCGCCCGGGTCGTGCAGCACCGTGTCCAACCGGCCGTCGCGGTCGCTGTCCACATAGGTGATGTCCGGTACGCCGTCGCCGTCCACATCGATCTGGACGACGTCGGCGACGCCGTCCCCGTCGAGGTCGGTGACCACCTCGACCGAGCCGTCCAGGTGGCGCGTCACGATCGACTGCGGCCCGGCGGCGGGTTCGCGCGGCGGCGGACCGGGCGACGGTACGGGCGTCGGCGCGGGCGCGGGGGCGGGTGTCGGACGGGGGCCGGGCGTGGGCGACGGGTGGCTCGACAACCGGACGCCCGGCGGGGCGCTGGCCGGCTCGACAGCGCTGCCGGTCGGGTCCAGCTCCTCCTCCGACGGATACACGTCGCCCCGCAGGGCCGGATCACGGTAGCTGCTCATGGGCGTAGGGTTCCCCGACGATGGCGAGAACAACCGTGCCCGATCGTCCGGTGTCCGTGGCGCCCGGTCTGTCAGAGGATGCGGGGACCGACGCCACGGTCATGAACGGGGGTCCGAGCGTGGAGCTGCGCCGGAGCCGGGGGGCCCGGGTGCTCGCCCTGGTGTGCGTACTCGGTGGGGTGCTCCTGTTGGTCTACCCCAGCGACGGCGCCCTGCTACGGACGATCGTCGCCGTGGGTGCGATCGCGCTCGGCGCGGTGGCGCTGGTCAGCGCGATGCGGCCGTTCCGCTTCGGGATCACCCCGGAAGGGCTCAGCATCCGGCGGCCCGGCCTGCGCCGGGAGATCCGGTGGGCCGAGGTCGACGCGCTCGTCCTCGACGAGCCGCCCCGCCGCGACGGCTACTCGACACCGCCGCGCCTGCTGCTGGTGCCCGCCCCGGGCGTGACGTTCGAGCCGGTCACCGCCCGCCACCCGATCGACGGCCGGCCGGCCATCGAGCTGCTCGTCTTCGACCAGGTCCGGGAGCAACCCGAGCAGGTGGCCGAGGCGCTGGCGCGCTGCGCCGGGGACCGCTTCGTCGACCTGGTCGCTCTGCGCCGCGCCGCCTTCGCGGCCCCGGACCTCCCGGTCGGCCTGCGTGGCTACCAGATGGATCGGGTCGACCGGTTGATCCGACGCGGCCAGGACGCCCTGATGTCCGGGGACGCGGCGACCCGGCAGGCGGCCCGGGGCGAGATCGAACGCGCCACGGCCGCCGGTCTGCCGATCGCCCAACGCGGTTACCACACGTTCCAGACGGATACGGTTCTGGACGCCCTCATCGCCGCGTTGGCCGACCACCAGTCCACCGATCGGGAGACCGCCCCATGACCGCGCAGGGACAGCACCTGACGTCGAGCAGCGACGTGCCACGCCGCAACTGGGCCGGCAACGTGCGCTACGCCGCGCGGGAGTTCCACAGCCCCACCACCGTCGACGAGGTGCGCCGGCTGGTCGCCGGCAGCTCCCGGATCCGCGCGGTGGGCACCGGACACTCCTTCAACCGCCTCGGCGACACCGAGGGCGACCTGGTCAGTCTCGCCGGCCTGCCCCCGACCGTGGAGGTGGACCGCGAGCGCGGGCAGGTCACCGTGAGCGGGGCGATGCGCTACGGCGACCTCGCCGGACACCTGCACACCCAGGGGTACGCGCTGGCCAACCTCGCCTCGCTGCCGCACATCTCGGTCGCCGGCGCGGTGGCCACCGCCACCCACGGCTCCGGCCCCACCCACGGCAACCTGGCCACCTCGGTCGCCGCCCTGGAGCTGGTCACCGCCGATGGGGACCTGACGCACGTGGACCGCGACACCGACGGCGACACGTTCGCCGGCATGGTGGTCGGGCTCGGCGCGCTCGGCCTGGTCACTCGGGTCACCCTGGACCTGGTGCCGGCGTTCGAGCTGCGCCAGTACGTGCGCCTCGACCTGCCCGTCGAGGCGCTGGACGAGGCGCTCGACTCGGCGTACAGCGTGAGCGTGTTCACCGACTGGCGTACCCCGCGCCTGCGGGAGGTGTGGCGCAAACAGCTCGCGAACCAGCCGCCGCCGGAGGCGGACTGGCTCGGCACCACGGCCGCCGACCAGCCGCGACACCCGGTGCTCGGCATGCCGGCGGAGAACTGCACCCCACAGCTCGGCGTGCCGGGCCCGTGGCACGAGCGGTTACCGCACTTCAAGCTCGGCTTCACCCCGAGCAGCGGTGACGAACTCCAGTCCGAGTACCACCTGCCGCGTACGGCGGCGGCCGGGGCGCTCGCCGCGCTGGCCGAGGTGGCGCACCTGATCGCCCCGGTGTTGCACGTGTGCGAGCTGCGCACGGTGGCCGCCGACGAGCTGTGGCTCAGCCCGAACCACAGGCGGGACAGCTTCGTGGTCCACTTCACCTGGGTCGACGACGCCGACGCGGTGCTGCCGGTGCTGGCCGAGGTGGAGGACAGCCTGGCGCCGTTCGCGCCCCGCCCGCACTGGGGCAAGGTCTTCGTCACCGCCCCGACCGAGCTGGCCGCCCGCTACCCCCGCCACGCCGACTTCGCCGCCCTGCTGACCCGCCTGGACCCGACCGGCACGTTCCGCACCGACCTGCTGGACCGCTACTTCCCCCGCTGACCGGCCGGGGTGCGCAGGCTGCCGCGCTGGACGGCACGGCTGATGTCGCTGGGGGAGACGATGCCGGTGAGCATGCCGTCGTCGCTCACCACCAGGGCGCGACCGTCGGCGCACTCGTTGAGCCGGGGGAGCAGGTCGTTGAGCTGTTCACCCGGCCGGGCGAGCACCAGATCGTCGGCCCGGCAGGCCACCTCGGCCAGCGTGGTCGACGCGCGCCGCTCGGCCGGTACGCCCCGCACCCGGTCCACGGTGACCAGGCCGGTCGGTCGGCCATCCTCGGTCAGCGGCAGCGCCGAGTGCCGGTACGCGAAGAGGTAGTGGTCCACGAAGTCGGCGACCGTCATGTCCGCCGAGGCGGTCTGCGGCTGCGGCGTCATCACGTCGGCGACCCGGATTCCGCGCAGCGCGCTTCCGGCGCGGGCCTGCCGCTCCTCCACCCCGGCGGCGCCGATCAGGAACCAGCCGATCAGCACCAACCAGAGCCCGCCGAAGCCGACACCGGACAGGAACCGCCACAGCCCGAGGCCGATGAGCAGCGCGCCGAGCACCCAGCCGGCCCGGGCGGCCACCACCGAGGCCCGGCTCCGGTCGCCGGTGGCCTTCCACACCGCGGCGCGCAGCAGCCGGCCACCGTCCAGCGGTGCGGCCGGCAGCACGTTGAAGACCGCCAGGAGCACGTTGATGCCGGCCAGCCACGCGATCGCGCCGAAGAGCAGCCCACCCTGCCCGGCCAGCGCGAACAGCAACGCGATGACACCGAAGAACGCCCCGAGCAGCAGGCTGACCAGCGGACCAACGCCCGCGATCCGCAGCTCCGCGCCGGGGTCGCGCGGCTCGCCCCGCAACTCGGCCACCCCACCGAACAGCCACAGCGTGATGCCGTCGACGGTCAGCCCGTTGCGCTTGGCCACCACGGCGTGCGACACCTCGTGGGCGAGCAGGCCGACGAAGAAGACCACCGCCGCGGCCAGACCGGCGAGGGTGTACGCCACGGGCGAGCGGTCCGGGTACGAGCGGGGGAACTGGTTGGCGGCCAGGGCCCACGCGATCAACCCGAAGATGACCAGGACGCTCCAGTTGACGCCGACCGGCACCCCCGCGATCCGGCCAAGCCGGAAACTGGCCCTCATCCCGGGCTGATACCCCTACTTAGCCTGCCCATGCCAGTCGACGAGGTGGCGTCTCGGTTGGTGTGATCCGTCGACCGTGCCGAGCGAACATCTGTACAAATTCCGTCCGGCCGCGCTCCACCACCCTTAGTCAAGGGTGGTTGACCAGATGCACTGTGTGCGCGAGCGGTGGTCTCCGCTGATCAAGCGCCGAAACGGTAAAGTGCCCAGACTGAGCCGGAACATCGACGGCCGGGGCGGAAGGGTCGGCGCATGCGGGAGGATTCACCGCGCTGGGAGCACATCAACTCCAGTTCGTACATCTGGGAGCAGGACGGTCTGCGCGAGCTGGCCGGCTACCTGCCCGACGCCGACCCGTACCACGTCTGGACGAACGTCGAGTTCGTCGGCGCCGACGGCTCGATCAACGAGGTCGACGCCCTGGTGTTGACCCCGAGCGGGCTCTACGTGCTGGAGCTGAAGCACTGGCAGGGGGAGATCCGCGGTGACGGCACCCAGTGGCTGCGCCGAGCGCCGAATTCCCGACTGATCCCCGAAGACAACCCGTACATGCTGGCCAATCGGAAGGCGAAGCGGCTGGCCAGCCTGATCCGCTACTACGCCAAGCAACACGGACGGCAGCGCGAAACCCCCTATGTCGGGGCTGCGGTCTTCCTGCACGCGAAGGCGATGCGGGCCGACCTGGACGCGATCGGCAGCCAGCACATCTACGGGCTGGAGCAGCACGACTCCGGGCTGCCCGGCCTGAAGAAGCTGCTGCTCGCCCTGCCGCGTAACCCGGACCATCTGGTGGACGAGGCGCGCGGCAGGGAGATCGTCGAGCTGGTGCGCGGCGCGAAGATCCGGCCGTCGGTGGCGGACCGCAAGGTCGGTCAACTGCTGCTGCACCCGAAGCCGTTTGCCGAGGGTCTCGGCTGGCAGGACTTCCTCGCCGGGCACGCGCTGGACACCTCGCTGGTGCGTCGGGTGCGGTTCTACCTGACCAGCCGGGCCGCCGAGCATGAGGTTCCGGCGATCCGCAGGGCGGCGGAGCGGGAGTTCCGCCTGCTGCAGGGCATTCACCACCCCGGGGTAGCGCGGGCGCACGACCTGGTTGAGCACTCGTGGGGCCCGGCGGTCATCTTCGACCACCAGGAGGAGTGGGTACGCCTCGACCAGTGGCTGCTGCGACGCGGCGATGCGTTGACCCTGGCCCAGCGATTGCAGCTGGTGCAGGATCTCGCCGAAATCATCGACTACGCGCACTCCCGCAGGCTGGCCCACCGGGCGCTCTCGCCCCGGGCGATCTACGTCGGTAACCCGGACGGGCCGCGCCCCACGCTGGTGGTCACCGACTGGCAGACCGGCGGCCGATTGGCCGGCACGACCCAGCTCACCCGACTGGGCCCGTCGAGCGACCCGGCCAGCCTGGAGCTGTTCTTCGACGACGAGGTCCGCCGCTACCAGGCGCCGGAGGCTGAGAACGCCACCCGGCTGCCGGGCCACCAGCTCGACGTGTTCTCTCTCGGCGCGCTGGCGTACCGGATCTTCGCCGGTGCGGTGCCGGCCGCCACGCCGGAGGAACTCGTCAACGCGGTCCGCGACAGTGGCCTGCACCTCGATGCCGCGGTCGACGGCATGCCGCACACGCTGGTCACCCTGGTCTACGACGCGACCCGGGGCGATCCGGCGCACCGGCTGCCCAGCGTCTCCCGGTTCCACAAGGACCTGGAGAAGGTCTGGGAGGAGCTGACCGCGCCGGAGCCGGAGCCGGTCGCCGACCCGCTCTCCGCCCACCGGGGTGACGTGCTCGACGGCGGCCTGGAGGTGAAGGACCGGCTCGGCTCCGGTGCCACCGCCGTCGCCTTCCTGGTCACTCGCGACGGGGAGTCGCGTGACCTGGTGCTGAAGGTTGCCCGCGACGAGCAGCACGAGGAACGGCTGACGGCGGAGGCGCGTACCCTCGCGGGGTTGAAGCACCCCCAGGTGGCCGCGCTGGTCGAGGGTCCGGTCCGGGTCGGCGGCCGGACCGCGCTGCTGATGGAGAGTGCCGGGCAGCGGACCCTCGCCGAGGAGCTGCGCGGCGGCCGGCTGGCGCTGGACCTGCTGGAGCGGTACGGCCGGGATTTGCTCGACATCGTCAACTACCTGGATGGCCAGGGTGTCTGGCACCGGGATCTGAAGCCGGCGAACCTGGCGGCCCGGCCGCGGCCGAAGGACAAGCAGCCGCACCTGTGCGTCTTTGACTTCTCGCTCTCGTCCGCCCCCGCCGACCAGCTCGGCGCGGGCACTGTCGGCTACCTCGATCCGTTTCTCGGTCCGCCGCGCCGGCTGCGTTACGACGCGGCGGCCGAGCGGTTCGCGGCGGCCGTCGTGCTCTACGAGATGGCGACGGGCGTGCTGCCCCGCTGGGGTGACAACGCCAACCCGGCCGTGGTCAGCGACGAGGTGGCCCTCGACCCGGCGGTGTTCGACCCGGCGGTCGCCGACCGGTTGGTGGAGTTCTTCGGCCGGGCGTTGGCGAGGGAGGCGGCGGCCCGGTTCGACACGGTCGACGAGATGACCGACGCCTGGCGGGCCATCTTCCAGCAGGTCCCGCAGCCGGCGGTGACTCCGGTCGGCCCGCTGCCAGCGGCCGTGGGATTGACTCGCGAGTCACCGCTGGAGGTCACCGAGCTGACCGCCCGGGCCCGCTCGGCGCTGCAACGACTCGGCCTGCACACTGTCGGCGAGCTACTGGACGTCGAGCTGTCGGCGCTGACCCGGGCCAAGGGAGTGCCGGACGCGACCCGCAAAGAGATCATCGCCCAGGCGCGGGCGCTGCGCGCCGTGCTGCCCGGCGGCAGCGAGTCGCCCGCCGTCGACGAGCAGCCCCTGGCGCAGGGCGTGGAGGCACTCTGCGCGACCCTGCTTCCCGCCTCGACCTCCCGCAACCACCGGACGCTGGCCGTGCTGCTCGGGCAGACGCCCACCGACGACGGTGAGTTCCTGTGCTGGCCGGCACAGAGTGAGGCGGCCCGGGCCATCGGCCGGAGTCAGCCCCAGATCTCCAAGCTGCTCGCTGCCCAGGCCAAGAACTGGCTGGGTGAGCCGGCGCTGGAGGCGGTGCGCAACGAGATCGTGGCACTGCTCGACGCGCGCGGCGCGGTGATGTCCGCCGAGGAGTTGGCCCAGGCGCTGATCGCCGCCCGCGGCTCGTACACCCCCGCGCCGAAGCGGCTGCCACAGGCGATCGGGCTGGTCCGCGCCGCCGTCGAGGCCGAACTGAGCACCGGCGGGGACGCCCGGGTGGCCATCCATCGGTTCCGCATCTCCGGCACTGTCCTGGTCGGCCGGGAACCGGACGATCCCGCGTCCGACGTCACCGCCGCCGACTTCCTCGGGTACGTGGTGGAGCTGGGCGGCCGGGCCGCCGAGCTGGCCGGCGCCGATCCGCTGCCGACCCGGCAACGTGCCGTCGAGGAGCTACGCCGGCTGCCCGCGCCGGCCGGAATGCCGGCCGTGGCCGACCTGCGGCTGTTGCAGCTCGCAGCGGCCGCCCGCAACGATCGGGTCGACGTCAACGCGCAGGGGCAGCTTTACCCGGTGGGGATGCCGGCCGAGCGGGCGCTGCGGTTGTCGGTGGGCAGCCTGATCGGGCAGCGGCTCAGCGAGGAGCAGATCCGCGACCGGGTGCAGAGCCGCTTCCCCCGCGCGGAGCGGCTGCCGAAGCGGCCCGCGCTGAACGAGATGCTCGCTGCGGCTGAGATACCGCTGACCTGGCACCCGCACGACCGGGTGTATGGGCCGGTGACCACGACGGCGTCGGTGACCGGCACTCGGCTGGCCACTACCCACGCACCGCTGCTCGGGCTCACCGCCGCCGACGAGGTGGGAGACAAGCTCACCTCCGCCATCGACCGGCGGGCCTTTCTCGCGGTGCTGGCGCCGCTGCGCCGGCTCGGCCCGGCCCGGCGGGCGCTGTTGGCCCGGCTGCCGCTGACCGAAGTGGACGTCACGGCGATCCTGCTGGACCGGCTGCGTGCGCTGGGCTTCCCGTGGGAGGCGATCGTGGCGGCCGACAACGGCTCGGCGCTGGACGCGGATTTCCGCAGCCTGGTGGACCTGGTCCGGCACCAGGTGGTGCCGGCGGTCAGCACGGCGATCGCCGCCGCCGACGGGCCGGTGCTGATCACGGAGGCGGCGCCGCTGGCCCGGTACGGGCAGCTCGGGCTACTCCAGGAACTGGCCGACCCGACCCGGCCCCGGCCGGCGGCCCGGCTGCTGCTGGTGCCGGCGCGCCGCCCCGACCCGGCCGTGCTGGACGGGGTGCAGTTGCCGCTGACGTCGCCGCCCAGCCAGTCGCTCTGGCTCGCCAACGACTGGATTGAAGCAGTCGCCGTGCCGGGGACCAGAGCGTTGTAGCACGTATCGGGGTGTCGAGTGCGTCGGACCCAGCTCGACGCGGTGGTGCATTGTGGACCTTGCGCAGTAGTCTCCGGACATGGAAGCCTTCGAGTCCTTCGTCGCCGTCGCCCTTGAGGACGAGGGCTTCGTGGTTTCGGAGGCAGTGAAGTTTCCAGTGAAGCAGCCGACCGCCAAATCAGCGTATGTCGAGGTGCAGACACACGGATTCGAAGTCGACCTGGTCGCCGCTCGTGGCGATCGCCTGGTATTGGCTACGGTCAAGTCAGCCTTCGGATCCCGAGGTGTGGTAGCTGAGCATGTCACAGGCGCGACCGCCAATCTCCGCGCGAGGAAGCTCTACGCGCTGCTCAACAACGACACCGTACGAAACGCGGTCGTCCTTGGCGCGTCCCAGCGGTTCGGGTATCGCCCAGAGCAGATCGAGATTCGCCTCTATGTTGGTCGGTTTGCGGCGCCGACCACCGGCGTGCATGAAGTGAAGATCAGGCACTGGTGTGCGACGCAGAATGTCGGGGCCGGCCCGATCCGCGTTTTCGGCGTCAGTGATGTCGTCGCCAAGGTCATCCGAGCGGCGCAGAAGAAGCAGTACCGGAACAACCCGGTTCTCGTGACGATGAAGGCCCTCGAAGCGGCTGGCTTGCTGAAGCTGGCGCTTCCAGATCCCATCGATGACAACCAGGGGCTTCCGGCAGCAGATTGATTGACCGGCGGCGAGAGGGCGGCCCATGCCACACATCAGCGATCGCGTCGTTCTGAGGGCTTGGCGGCAACGCGGCGAAACAGGACGCATCCATTACGTGGCCGCCAAGGCCGGTGGTGGCGAGCGACGCCTCTACGTTGACGAGGGCAACGCTCTCTACACAGTCCTCGAAGGTCACCTTTTGGCGCTTGGCTACACCGGTCCGGCAAGCGACAAGACCGACGGCGAGTAAGCGACGCTGGAGAACGCTGGATTAGTCGGCTGTGCCGGCCGGGACTACCCAGGCGGTGGGCTGGCCGGTGATCGCGGTGATGAGGTCGAAGTCGCCGTCGTAGTGCAGGACGGTGACTCCGTGCCGTTCGGCGGTGGCGGCGATCAGCAGATCTGCCATCGACAGCGCTCGGTGGTTTCCCTTGTGCAACGCCTGCACCTGGATGTCGATCGCTCGATCCCAGACTTCGTCGGGCATGGCCAGCCACCGGAAGCCGCTCAGTAGCCACCTGGCGCGCTGGGCATCCTTGGCGGTGCGGGCGCTGTGGATGACCTCTATCTCGACTGCTCCGCAGACGGCGAGCAGCCCTCGGTCGGAAAGTTCGCCGAGCACAGGGGATACGCGTGGCTTCGGCCAGCGGGCGAGGGCTGACTTGTCCAGCAGGTAGTGCTCGTGATTCACGCTGCGTCCGGCTTGGCCGCCTCGACGGGACCCGTCAGATCGGGCAACCCTCCGCTCTTGAGCCAGTCGGCGAACTGCCGCCGCTTCTCGCGGTCGACGACGGCCTTGAGGGCAGCGTTGACGGTGGCCTTCTTCGTCGTGGTGCCAAGGATCTTGCCGGCCTCGGCGAGTAGTTCGTCATCGACATCTAGGATCGTCCGGCTCACGGTTGCCTCCTCTGGTGGGCGATACTCACCGATGATATCAATCTGACGCCTTATTGATATCAGAGCCGGCTGAGTCGCCATGCTGACATCCGACATGGATACGGGTCGCTCGTCGGGATAGTTGCGAAGGTGGCGACGGTGCTCGATGACGGTGATGATCCGTACGTCTGGTTGGAAGATCTGGACGGTGCGGACGCTGCCGGGTGGGTGCGGGACCGCAACGCGGAGAGCATCGCCGGGCTGACCGGGGGCGAGCGGTTCGCCGCCCTGCGGACGGATATCCGGCAGGTGCTGGATGCCGAGGACCGCATTCCCTACCCCGGCTGGCGCGGCGACCACCTCTACTACGGCTTCTGGCGGGACGCGACCCATCCGCGAGGGCTGTGGCGGCGCACCACCCTCGACCAGTACCGCCGGCCCGAGCCCGAGTGGGACGTGCTGCTCGACCTGGACGCGCTGGCCGTCGAGGAGGGCGAGAACTGGGTCTGGCAGCAGGCGACCGTGCTGCGTCCCGGCTACCAGCGCTGCCTGATCAGCCTGTCCCGGGGCGGCGCCGATGCGGTCGTGGTGCGGGAGTTCGACCTGGTGCGCCGGGCTTTCGTCGAGGACGGCTTCACGCTGCCCGAGGCGAAGACCGGCGTCTGCTGGATCGACGTCGACCACATCTACGTCGCCACCGACTTCGGGCCCGGTTCGCTGACCTCCTCCGGGTACCCGCGCGTGCCAAACGGTGGCGGCGAGGCACGCCGCTGTCCGCGGCCGACGTCGTTTACGAGGGGCGCGCGGACGATGTCGCCGTCTACGCCTGGCACCACACGACGCCCGGCTTCGAGCGCGACTTCGTGGGTCGCAGCCTCGATTTCTACCGCACCGAGAACTACCTGCTGACCGATGTGGGCGAGCGGATCCGGATCGCCGTGCCGGAGGACGCCCAGTGGGACGTGCACCGGGAGTGGCTGCTGATCCGGCTGCGCTCGCCGTGGACGGTCGGCGGGGTGACCCACCCGGCGGGTGCGCTGCTGGTAACCCGGTTCGACGCGTTCCTCGCCGGTCAGCGGGAGCTGGCGGTGCTCTTCCGGCCCGACGCCCGTACCGCGTTGAGCGGCTATTTCTGGACCCGCAACCATCTGATCCTGGCCACCCTCGTCGACGTGCGGAGCCGGCTGGAGGTGCTGACACCCGGCGATACGGGCTGGCGGCGGGAGCCGCTCGCGGGGGTACCGGAGTTCCACCACAGCCGGATCGTGGACACCGACCCGGACCACAGCGACGCCTACCTGCTCGCGTCGGAGGGGTTTCTGCAACCGGCGACGCTGCGGCTCGGCCAGGTCGGCGGCGCGGTCGAGACCCTCAAGAGGGAACCGGCGTTCTTCGACGCGGACGGCCTGACGGTACGCCAGTTCTTCGCCACCTCGGCCGATGGCACCCGGGTGCCGTACTTCGTGGTGGGGGAACCGGGCGCGGCCGACGGGCCGACGCTGCTCACCGCGTACGGCGGTTACGAGGTCTCCCTGACCCCGCACTACAGCGGGGTCATTGGCCGTGGCTGGCTGGCCCGGGGCGGCAGCTATGTGGTGGCGAACATCCGGGGCGGTGGCGAGTACGGCCCCGAGTGGCACCGGGCCGCGCTGCGGGAGAACCGGCCCCGGGCGTACGAGGACTTCGCGGCGGTGGCGACCGACCTGGTGGCGCGCGGGATCATCACGCCGGAGCGGCTCGGCATCGAGGGCGGCAGCAACGGCGGGCTGCTGATGGGGGTGATGCTGACCCGCTACCCCGCGCTCTTCGGGGCTGTCGTCGCAAGCGTGCCGGTGCTGGACATGCGGCGCTACCACCGGCTGCTGGCCGGGGCCTCGTGGATGGCCGAGTACGGGGACCCGGACCGGGAGGCCGACTGGGCCTACCTGCGGGAGTACTCGCCGTACCACAATGTCCGCAGCGGCCGACGGTACCCGCCGGTCCTGCTCATCACCTCGACCCGGGACGACCGGGTGCATCCGGGACACGCCCGCAAGATGGCGGCCCGGCTGCGCGAGCACGACCACGACATGTCCTACTACGAGAACGTCGAGGGCGGGCACGGCGCGGCGGCCAACAACGAGCAGCGGGCCTTCGTGTGGGCGCTGACGCTGGAGTTCCTGTGGCGGAAGCTGACCGGGCAACCGCACGCGCCCCTACCGCGCCAGGTCTCGCCGGACGACGCGGTTGAGCCGGCCGGCCGTAGACTCTGGCGGTGATCGAGCTGAAGGCGCTTCAGGCGCAGGTCAAGACCCTGGTGGAGGATCTGCGCGGGCAGGTCGCGGAGGCGCCGGGCCTGCGGGCGGAGCTGCGCCAGGAGTACGACCAGGCGAAGGCCGCCGAGCGGGTCGGCGGCAGCTTCGAGACGTGGCTCGACGACGTGCTCGACCAGGCGGCGGTGGCCTGGGTGCTGGGTTGTGTGTTCGTCCGGTTCTGCGAGGACAACGAGCTGGTCGAGAAGCTCTGGATCGGTGGTGTCGACCCGGCCGCGCCAGCCGAGCGGGCGGTGCAGCACCGGCAGGCGTACCTGATCGCCAACCCCCGGCACAACGACCGGCACTGGCTGCGGGAGGCGTTCGGCTACCTGGCAGAGCTGAAGGCCACCGGCAAGATCTTCGACCAGCACAACCCGCTGTGGCGGTTCGACATCTCCGGCCAGGCCGCCGAGGAGCTGAGCGACTTCTTCCGCCGGGGCGCTGGGCAGGAGTCGCTGCGCCGCGACGACCTGAACACCCGCTTCTTGGGGGACCTCTACCAGGACATGTCGACGCACGCGAAGAAGACGTACGCGCTGTTGCAGACGCCGGAGTTCGTGGAGGAGTTCATCCTCGACCGGACTTTCGAGCCGGCGGTCAAGGAGTTCGGCCTCGCCGCGACCAGCGTCATCGACCCGACCTGCGGCTCCGGCCACTTCCTGCTCGGCGCTTTCCACCGGCTGGTCGACAAGTGGCAGGAGCGGGAGCCGGCCACCGACATCAGGGTGTTGGCCGAGCGGGCGCTCGGCCAGGTGACCGGCGTCGACATCAACCCCTTCGCGGTGGCGATCGCCCGCTTCCGGCTACTGATCGCCGCGATGAAGGTGTGCAGACTGACCAAGCTGGAACGCACGCCCGCCTTCCCGGTCCGGGTGGCGACCGGCGACTCGCTGCTGCCCTGGGGGGCGTTCAGCTCTCGGGCGCAGGGCGACCTCTTCGCCGCGTCCGAGGGGCGGCAGGTCTTCGCGTACGAGAGCGAGGATGCCGACCTGCTCAGGGACTACCTCGCCGAGAACCAGTACACGGTGGTGGTCGGCAACCCGCCCTACATCACTGTCTCCGACAGCACCCGCAACCAGCTCTACCGCAGCATCTACCCGACCGTCTGCCACCGGCAGTATGCGCTGACGGTGCCGTTCGCCAAGCGCTTCTTCGACCTGGCCAAATTGTCGGACGAGCACGGCGAGAGGGCCGGGCACGTCGGCCAGATCACCGGCAATGCCTTCATGAAGCGCGAGTTTGGCAAGCACCTGATTGAAAAGTATTACGCGCATGAGGTCGAGTTGACCGAGGTCATCGACGCCTCCGGCGCCTTTATCCCGCACCACGGCACGCCAACCGTGATCTTGGTGGGCCGGGCCAACAAGCGGCGTCGCTCACCTGCGCTGCGTACTGTTCTCGGGGTGCGCGGGGAACCGTCGAGCCCCGACAATCCAGCCGAAGGAATGGTGTGGCAGGCGATTGTGACCCAAGTCGACAGCCCCGGCTCTGAATCTGATTGGGTCAGCGTCACTGACCTGCCCCGTACCCAACTCGCCACGCACCCTTGGAGCCTTACGGGCGGCGGTGCGGTTGGGCTGATGACACGCCTTAATTCTTTTGCGTCACGCCTCTCCGCCGTCGTGGAAGAGATGGGGCTGGCAGTCATTACGGGAGAAGATTCGGCCTTCCTCGTCGACAATAACCGCGCCGTTAGGTCAAAGGTAGACATGTTGAGGGCTGCGGTCGAAGGAACTGAGGCTCGCGACTGGTGGATACAAAAGCCGGCCTGGCTCATTTCGCCATATATTGATGGATTCGCTCTAGATGAATCGATCATCGGAAAGACGAAGCGCTATCTCTGGGGCTTGCGCGAAACGCTTCACCTGCGGAAGCGCTTCAGTGTATCGCTTCGTGATCGAGGTATCTCATGGTTGGAATGGCGCGAGGTGTATCCCTCGAAGCTTGAAAAGTCATTGGTTATATCTTTTCCGTTGGTTGCAACTCATAACAGCTTCTGTTTAGATCGTTCCGGATATATAAACAAGCATTCTGTGACAGTGATTACTTTGCCAGCGGAGGCGAGGGAGGACGACTACCTGCGACTGCTTGGGGTGCTGAACAGTTCGACTGCCTGCTTCTGGCTGAAGCAGGTCAGCCAGCCTAAGGCCGGCGGCGGCGTCGGTAGGGGAATGCAGGACGAAGCATGGGAAGAGCGCTACGAGTTCACCGGTACGAAGCTGCAGGAGTTCCCACTGCCGGAGGCGTACCCGTTTGAGCGGGCCAGGGACTTGGATGGGCTGGCGCAGCGACTGTCTGGCCTGACGCCAGTGGCGGTTGCCGCGTCGGGGGTGCCTACGCGCCGGCGGCTCGCGGAGGCCGAGGCGGAGTACCACTCGGTGCGGGCGCGGATGATCGCCATTCAGGAAGAGTTGGACTGGGAGGTCTACCGGCTCTACGGGCTGATCGACGAGGACCTGACCTGCGCCAACCCGCCGGAGCTGGCGCCGGGGGAGCGGGCCTTCGAGATCGTCCTGTGCACCAGTGAGGCGCGGACCGCATGGTTTGACCGGCACGAATCCAAGCCCATCGACAGGCCGCAACCGCACTGGCCGGCCGAGTACCGCTCGCTGGTGGAGCGACGGATCGCCACCATCGCGTCGAACCGACATATCGGGCTGATCGAGCGACCGGAGTGCAAGCGGCGGTGGTCACAAAAGCGGGACAAGGAGAGATGGGGCTGGGCTGAGCAGGAGAAGGCTGCGTTGCGGGACTGGCTGCTCGATCGGTTGGAGGCCGCGGAGCTGTGGGGCGAGCAGCCGACGCCGCTGTCGGTGGCGCAGCTCGCTGACCGGGTCGGCCACGACCAGGATTTCCGGGCGGTGCTGGACCTATGGGTCGGGCACGACAACTACGACCTGACCAGGACGCTCGGCCTGGTGATTGCCGACGAGCATGTGCCGTACCTGCCGGGGCAGCGGTACAAGCCGTCCGGGCTGCGCAAGCGTGCGCAGTGGGAGCGGACCTGGGCGTTGCAGCGCCGGGAGGACGCGGGGGAGAAGGTCGAGATCGAGGTGCCGCCGAAGTACGCCTCGGCCGACTTCATCCGGCCGTCGTATTGGCGGGCGCGAGGCAAGCTCGACGTGCCGAAGGAGCGGTTCATCTCGTATCCGCAGGCGGGGCGGGACAGCGACGGTAGCGAGCTGTTGGGCTGGGCCGGGTGGGACCACCTGAAGCAGGCGCAGGCGCTCGGCACCGTCTACCTCGACCGGAAGACGCAGGAGGCGTGGCCGGCGCATCGGCTGCTGCCGCTGCTCGCCGGACTGATGGAGATCGAGCCGTGGCTGCACCAGTGGCACTCCGGCGAGGAACCCGGCTTCCCCGGGTCGCCCGCCGAGTTCTTCACCGACTTCATCAACGCCGAACTGTCCCAGCTCAGCTCCGACCGCTCGGCGCTGTCGCTGCTCCGGGGCGTACCTGACTTGCCACAAGAAGACCTTGGACCTAAAGCTCAGCGAGCTTGACTGCTGCCTTAAACGGCGCTGAGTTACCCCTTGGAGGGAGTGTGTTCGTGGTTGCCCGCAGCATCGGCCTCGCAACCTGCGAGTGCGGCTCTAAGGTTGGCTGCTATGCCCTCTGTCTGGTAAATCGGTAATTCTTCAACGTCGCCCCATTCTGTGCCTCCTTCGGGCAGTGTTCCCGCGACGTGAAAGTGAACGTGTGGAATTGTTTGATGCGCCGGAACGCCATTGTTTTGCCAAACGGCTATGCCCGGCCGTTGCTCTGTCAAGTCGATAGCTCGCGCTGCTCGCCTGACCAAGTCCATGATCGCATGTGATTCCTCCTTCTTTAACTCAAGAAGCGTTGGGCAATGTCGGACGGGCACGACCAGCAGGTGAGATGCGCCTCGCTGCTCGCGTGTCACCAAAGTTGCTGCTAATTCTGAGCGCTCGAGAATCGAGTATGGCCTCTTTCCGGAGAGGTAATCACAAAAGGCGCAACGTTCTGCCGGGGGAACCTGAATATGTGACGTCATTTTAGACGTCCTGTAGTGATTTCAAGAAAGCTTGAAGTTCCAGCATGTCAAGCCGCTCCACATCTTCAGGACGAACGACGATGTCTAGTCGATCACAAATCCGTGCATGACGAGATGCAAAGATAAACGACATGGCGATGAAGCGAATTGAGTCCTGGGCGGGAAGGATCTGAGAGAGGCGTGCAAGCCCGCCGCCCACTACAGGTATCGCTACGGGATCGCCATTGGCGCGGGCTCCAACCTCGCGCCAAAGATTTTCCAGGCTCCGCCATATGCCATCCATAGTCGCATGGGCCTGATTTGCTTCATCCATCTCGCCGTAGGCGACGCAGAAATAGTGCTTGCGCTGGTGTTGAATAGTGACGACCGTGCCCGTTGCGTAGCGGGTTTTCTTTCCAGGCTTCTCGATCTGTCCGATGGGTCTGTGCTGCGCTAGCCCCTGTTCAAGGTCTATGTCCAGTGCCGCCACATCATTCGAATACACGCGGTGAAGGAACTGCCCTTGAATACTGTGGGGGTGAATGACGTGAGGGATCTGACTATCGAAAGTGGTTGTCATGCCGATGACCAAGTTGTCCTCTTGAGAGAACAGGTCGCCCTCTACAATTCGAATTTCTGTATTGGGCTTCGAGTAGGCTTGGGATACCGGCCGCGGGTATGAGCGGATCGCCGCATAGAGTGCCGCTAGCAGTAGAACCGCCAGGAGGAAAGGGAAATGTATTTTGGAGATGGCGTTAGGTTCGAGAACGTCGTATAGGCCGAAGAGTACTGCAATCAGGCCTACGCACGAAAACATGTGGGTTGCGAACATTCCCCAGAATCGGAAACGCCTGATATCTCGCAGCGCGCCTAGCTTGCTCATAACCCCAGGTCTTCGTAAACTTCCGGATTGTAGTGGTAGGGGCCTCTGTTGTTGCTGCTAGCAAAGGCAGGTGCGTAGTCGTCCAGTGCCAGCTTTATAATCGCGGGCTGGAACGAAACCGAAAGAGTGTAGTAGTCGGCGTCGAGCAAAGGCTGAGGAATGAAGTTGCGGTCGACGTACCGATCGCCATCCAGATTGGCGACAACAACCGGCAGTCTGAGTCGAAGAATCGCGCCGACCTCATAGGCTAAAAATGAAACCCCGTCACCACCCTTGTCTTTGCCGGCCTTAGATCCAAGAAGAACCACCTGTTTGGCGTTCCTAATTCTCTCTCTGAGCCTTGCCTTGATGGATTCAGGCTGACTTGAGTCTCGAGCCTTATAGAGATCATGGGCATCGTAGAAGTTGAAGTCGATGTGCTGGTTATCGCGCCATGCCTCCATCAGCCAGTAGTGCTTGATGTCCTCGCTGGCAAACGCGACGTAGGTCTTGTTTCGGTAACTCATGATCTCCCCGAGGGCTAGCTGCTCACATCTGGGTCAGCCCGGCGGTCTGCGCCGTTCGAGCCGCCGGTAGTGCATAGCGCACGAAGTGTACCGGAGGCTAGCGGATTAGCGCTTGCGTCAACCCTTTGGGAAGAACGCGCCCGTGTTCAGGATTTGCCCGTTTAGGTCAAATAAGGCCGAGCGCCCAATTTGTGGCCCGCTGATGAGTTATCCGATCAGGGCGGGGGTGAAAGCGCCTGTTTGGCCGTGCCGAAAGCCCGGCTCCAGCGTGGCCTTCGACCGCCTAGCTGCGGAAGCCCGCACGCTTAACTGCATCAATGAAGACGAACCAGGTGGCCGGGTCGACGGTGAGCACTGGGCCGTTCGGGTCCTTGCTGTCGCGCAGCCCGACGACGCCCGGGAGATTGTCGGCGACCTCGACGCAGTTGCCGGAGCCGTTGCTGCGGGTGCTCTTGCGCCAGGTCACCGGGGCCTGGTTGACCTCTTCCACCCGCGCCGTCCTCTCATAGCTCGTCGATCGCCCCCTGGATCAGGTCGCGCGACTCGCGAGCGCTGGCCGCTGTGGCGACCAGGTGCTCGAAGACGCGGCTGTACTCCCTGACCTGTTGGCCTTCGAGATAGAGGCTACCCGCGCGGGTCTCGACGTAGACGACCCCCGGATCGGCCGGCTCGGGGAAAGTCAACACGCTGAAGGCGCTGCCCATCGACCCGTATTCGCCTGCCCCGAAGGTCAGGATCTGAATGGTGCGGCCAGGTCGGTCCGCCTCCTCGGCCAGCTGCCGCAACTGTGCCTGGAAAGCCTCAGCCCCGCCGACCGGCCGCCGTAGGGCTGCCTCGTCCAGCACCACCCAGAGCTTCGGGGGACTGTCGGCATTCTGGCGACGCATCCGCAACTCCACCCGGCGGTCCACCTCGTCCTCGGGGGCGTCCGGGTGCTCGGCACGGATGACCGCGCGGGCGTAGTCCGCTGTCTGAAGCAGGCCCGGGATCAGTTGCGGCTCGAAAGCGCGAATCTCCGACGCCTCGGCCTCCAGTCCGACGTAGACCTCGAACCAGTCCGGCAGGACGTCGTCATACGCCTGCCACCAGCCGCGCTTGCGGGCGTCGCGGGCAACCTGGACGAGTGCGTCCACCTCTTCGCCCTCGACGCCGTACAGCTCAAGGAGGCCACGGGCGACCGGTGGCATGACGGAGACCTGCGCGTTCTCGATGCGGCTGATCGCCGACTTTGAGATGCCCACCTCCTTGGCGGCCTGGTCGGCGGTCATGCCGGTCTGCTCGCGGAGCCGACGAAGTGCGGCGGCAAGGCGTCGACGTCGGACGGTCGGACTTCCAGTCATGCCCGTCAGTGTGGCGGAACGGGACAGCCCTCGCAACGACACCCTCCCGAATCGGGAGTTGCGTAAAGGGCGCAGTTCGCTGCACGATGAGTGAGGTCACGGGTCGGCTGAGTCACGAAAGGTGCTCGTCCTTCGGGCTGCTCGGCAGGCCCTGCTGCCGTACTGCTGATTGAAGGCTGCGGTGGTAGGTGCCGGGGTGGGTCCGCCGGTGCGGGGCGGGCCGGTAGGCCCACCCCTTCCACAGGTCAATCTCGACGGTGAGAGGCAGGTCCTGTCATGCGTGTCTTCTTCCGGCGTGCCCGGCGTGCCCGGCGTGGTCAGCGGTCGGTCAGCGGGCCGAGCTGCTACCGCTCGGCGGCCTACGATCCGCTGCGCCCCTGCCAGGTGCGGGAGCAGGGCTTCCGGCCGACCCCGTTCGGTCGGCGTGGGCTCGACCCGCAGGAGGTGCGGGAGTTCCTCGACCGGGTCGCCGGGGACCTGGCCGCCGTCTACGACGCGCTCACGCAGAGCCGGCGGGAGACCGGCCGGGTCAAGGACGTGCTGCGCCGCTCGCAGTCCGAGCAGGCCCGGGCCCGCAACGAGCGGGGGTACGACCGGTGACTGAGCGCTGGGTCATCCACCTGCCGGTGGTCGTCAACGACCTGGTATCCGCCCAGCGGCTCGCCCGGGTGGTGGCGCACTGGACGCACGTCCTGCCGCAGACCGAGCCGGGCGGCACGACCGTGTCGGCCGAAGACGACCAGAACGTACGCCACTGGGTCTTCTGCGACCGGCTCATGGCGGGCGGCCGGCGGTGCCTGCTCCGGCCCGACCACGACGGCGAGTGCTCCCGGCGGTTCCGGCGGCGGTGAGCGCGGCCGAACGGATCTCCTGATCGCCCGGTCGGCGGCTGGGACCTGCGGCGATGACACCTTAGGATCGGCGGGTTGCCGGTGACGCCGGCGTCACGGGGAGCTGGTGGGGGCGAGGAGCGGCGATGACCCTGTTGCGGGACGTGATCGAGATTCCGACCTCGGTCGGGGACGGGGACTTCGTCGTCCGCGCCGCCGAGGGCGCCGACCTGCGCCGGTACGTCGTCACCGACCAGCTCCGGGACAACTTCGCCGAGGCGCTGCGCCGTATCGGCCACGCCGTCACCACCGGCCGTTCCCAGGCGATGTTCCTGCACGGGTCGTTCGGCTCCGGCAAGTCGCACTTCATGGCGGTGCTGCGGGAGATCCTCCAGCACAACCCGGCGGCCCGCGAGGTGCGTGGCCTGGCCGAGCCGGTCCTCGCCGCCGACCCGTGGCTGCGCGACCGGAAGCTGCTCACCCTCACCTTCCACATGCTCGACGCGCGCTCGGTCGAGCAGGCGATCCTGGAGGGCTACCTCAACCAGATCACCGCGCTGCACCCGGAGGCGCCCGTTCCCGCCGTGCACCGGTCGGACGCGATGCTCGACGACGCCGCCCGGCTGCGCGGGCGGATGGGCGACGAGGCCTTCTTCGCGGCGCTGCGCGACGGTGGCGGCGCACCCGCGGCCGGTGGCGGCCTCGGGCTCGCCGCGTTGCGCGCCCAGGCCGACGGCTGGACCCCGCAGAGCTACGCCGCCGCCGCGGCGGCGGCGCCCGGCACCGAGCAGCGGGACCGGCTGGTCAGCGCGCTGACCAGCACGTTCTTCACCGGCGCGGTCCGCAGCGGGGAATACCTCGACCTGGACACCGGCCTCGCCGTGATCACCCGGCACGCCAAGGCCCTCGGGTACGACGCGCTGGTGCTCTTCCTCGACGAGCTGATCCTCTGGCTCTCCACGAAGATCAGCGACCACACCTTCGTCAACACCGAGGGCGCCAAGCTCAACAAGCTCGTCGAGTCGGCCGACGCCACCCGGCCACTGCCGCTGATCTCGTTCGTGGCCCGGCAGCGCAACCTGGAGGACTTCCTCGGCCCCCAGGTCGGCGGCACCGAGCGCGAGGCCCTCGCGCACGTCATGCGCAGCGTCCAGGGCCGGTTCGGCGAGATCGCCCTCGCCGACACCAACCTGCCCGAGATCACCGAGAAGCGCCTGCTCAAGCCGCTCACCGACGAGGGCCGAGCGGTCATCGACAACGCGTTCGCCGCCGTGAAGGGCAACCGGGAGGTCTGGGACGCCCTGCTGCTCGGCGCCCAGTACGGCGACGCCGGCATCGGCTCCGACGCCGCCGCCTTCCGCAAGCTCTACCCGTTCTCGCCCGCGCTGGTCGCCACCCTGGTCGCGCTCTCCCAGGCGTTGCAGCGCGAACGCACCGCGCTGAAGGTGATGACCGAGCTGCTCGTCGACCGGCGGGACACCCTCAAGGTCAACGACCTGATCGGGGTGGCCGCGCTCTTCGACCCCCTCGTCCTGCACGGCGAGCTGCCCGACCGGCCCAAACTCAAGCAGCTCTTCCAGGCCGCACGCACCCTCTACACCCAGAAGCTGCGCCCCATCCTGCTCAACCTCAACGGCATCACCGAGGAGCAGGCGGCTGGCCACCAGCAGTTCCAGCTCGACGACAAGCTGGTCAAGACGGTGCTGCTCGGCGCGCTGGTCCCCGAGGTGCCGGCCCTGCACAACCTCACCGCCGCCAAGCTGCACGCGCTGAACTTCGGCTCGATCACCTCGCCCATCCCCGGCTACGAGCGGCAGATCGTGCTCAACCGGCTCAACCGGGTCGCCGACGGTGCTGGTGAGCTGCACCTGACCAAGACCCCCGACCCGGTGGTCAGCCTCAAGCTGCACACGGTTGACTACGACAAGCTGCTCGACCTGGTGCCCGAGCGCGAGGCCACCACCACCGGCGTCCGGCAGCAGCTCATCCGGGAGATGGTCACCGCCGAGATGGGCATCGCCGGCAGCGAGGGGCAGCTTGGTGAGATGCTGCACGCGCGGGCCTGGCGCGGTCGATCCCACACCATCCAGGTGAAGTTCGGCAACGTCCGCGACCCCGACACCATGCCGGCCTCCGCCCTGATCGCCACCGGCGAGGCGTGGCGCGTCATCATCGACTACCCGTTCGACCCAGAAGGCTACGAGCGCAGCGCTGACCGCGCCCGGATCGAGAGCCTGGAACGGGGCTCCCGGACCGTCTTCTGGCTGCCGTTCTACCTCACCGACGAGCTACTGGGTAAGGTCGGTCAGCTCCTGAAGATCAATTATCTGCTCGGCAACGGCACCGGCGACCGTCTCAATTCGCTGGCCGCCGACTGGCCCCTTGCGGACCGGCAGCAGGGCAGGGTTTACCTCCAGCAGCGCCAGACCCAACTGCGCGGCACGCTGATCAGCGCCATGATGCAGGCGTACGGGGCGGCCACGTCGCGCGGCTCGGACGTGCAGGACGACACCATCGGCGTGTTCCACACCCTCGCCGAGGGCCTGCACATCGGCGACCCGCGGGGCGGCACCCTCGCCGAGGCGTTCGCCAACCTGACCGGCGAACTCCTCGCGTGGTCCTACCCGGGGCGTCCGGCCATGCCCGACGACGAGAAGCCCGTCACCCGCGGCGAGATGACCAAGATCCTGGAGTACGCCCGACTGGCCGCCGCCGACCCCGCCCGCGGCGTCAGCGTGCCCAACCCGGTCGACCAGCGCATCCTCCGACGGGTCTGCAACAACCTGCGGCTCGGCGAGCTGATCGAAGGCCGCTACGTGCTCAACATGAGCACCTGCCGGTGGAGTCAACACCTGCTCCAGGCCGCCGCCAACGAGGGCTACATCGACCACTTCCCGGTGCACGTGCTGCGCCGGCTCATCGACGAGCCCGCCGCGTTCGGCTTCGACCGGGAACTGCAAAACCTGATCATCGTCGTCTTCGGGCTGGAGCAGCAGCTCGCCTGGTACCAGCACGGCGGCAAGGTCGACGTGACCAACCTCGCCCTCGTGCGGGACGAGCTGGAGCTGCGCCACCCACCGATGCCCGACGAGCAGGCCTGGGCAGACGCGGTCCGCCGGGGTGCGGCGCTCTTCGGCGGCGCGCTGCCCGTCTGGCGGACGCCGGCCAACCTCAGTGAACTCGCCGGAACGCTGCGCACGGCAGCGAGCACGCGCACGAAAGCGGTCGGCGACCTCGTCCAGGCGCTGGAAGCCCACGCCGATGTGCTGGGCCTGGACACCTCGGCCCCGACGGGCCGGCTCGCCACCGCTCGCCGCGCGGCCCGACTCGTGACCGAGCTGGCCGCCGAGCGCGACGACGTGGTGCTCATCGAGACGGTTGCCCGTGCCGACCTGGGCGACGTCGACGACCAGGCCATAGGAGAGCTGCTCAGCCAGGCGGGAACCATCGTCGACGCCATGGCCCGTGGCCACCAGTGGTCCCTGCTCCAGGCGATCTCGGCCCGGGCCGCCCAGGACGAGCAGGCGCAGGCAATCATCGGGCAGCTCCGGGAGGTCGCCCGACACCAGCAGCACGGCCAGGACCTGGTGGACGCCCTCCAGACGGCAGTCGACGCCTCGGCGGCGCTGCTCGCCACCAACCCGCCGCAAGACCGCACCGTCACCCCCCGCGAGACCACGCCGAACGGCGGGGGGACGATCCCCACCGTCACGGTGCCGGGGCAGCAGCAGCCCCGCGAGCCCGAATCTGCCGGGGTGCCGGTGGATGGCGTCCAGCCAGGAGGTGGCAGCCCCGGTGATGCGGCCCAGATCCACGGGCCAGATGGGGCGGGGTCGGTCGAGGTGCCCGGTGGCGGCGGGCGGATCGTAGTCGCCCAGCAGCATCGCGAGGTCGCTGACGTGGAGACCTGGGAGAAGGTCGCCGCCGAGATCGCGGCTGCGGTCACCGCCGGGCGGCGGGTCACGGTCACCTGGGAGATCCGGTGACCGGCTCGGCGGTCGCCCGCCTCGCCCACCAGGGAGCCGGCGCGGCGGGATCCGTGGCCGGTCGTCCTGAGGTGGCATCGTGAGCGTGCCGGTCGGCGTCGCCCAGCCCGACGCGATCCGCCGCAAGGTCGAGGCATGGCTGGCCGAGAGCGATTCGGCGGACGCCATAGCGCTGACCGCGCGCCCCGACGGGCCGGCCCAAACGGTGTTCAGCATCAACGGCTGTCGGGTCCGGGTCGTTCCGTGTCCCACTCCGCTGGCCGCCCGCGCCGCCCTGCACGATCGAGCCGACGGTGAACGGCTGGTCCTGTTGACCGAGCTGACCGACAGCGAGCTGGGTGACGGGGTCCTCGCCCACCTCAGCAAGCAGACCGTGCGCAAGATCGACCCGTGGGATCTGGTCCGGCAGATGTTCGGCGGGGTGGCCGCCCTCGACCCGACCCTGGTTCGGGTCGGACGCTGGGTCGCCAACGCGCTCACCGACCACGCCCCGGCCACCGGCTGGCCCGCTCCGCCAGGGGCGATCCTCACCCGTGACCACGCGCTGCGCAGCCTCACCTCGGAACTGCTCGACCTGCCACCCGCCGAACTCGACGACAGCGGCCTAGTGCAGTGGAGCACCGACGCGCGGCGGCAACTGCGCTTCACCCAACTGCCGGAGGCCGTCGCCGACGGCATCACCGCGTACCTGACCGGGACCGCCGGCCATGCCGCCGTGCCGATGATGGCCGCCGTACGCGCCGGACACGGCGTCGACGTCATTCCGTTGGGACTGCTTGCCGGGCTGCTCTGGCCCACCGGCACCGGTGGCGCCGTCCAGGTGGAGGCAGCTGTCGGTCGTACCCGGCTGGAACCCCGGTTCGGTGGCCTCCGGCTCACCCCTCAGCAGGCCGAGGCGCTGCACCAGGCGGCCGAGGCGTGGGTCTACCGGACGGTCGAGTCGGGGGATAACGGCCGGGACGAGGCGATGCGGATGCTGCGGCGGGCCGAGGCGATCGCCGCCGAGGTGGGCATCACCGCGCTGCTCGGCGCGTCCGCCGTCCTGCCCAGCGGATTCGTCCAGCGGCTGCGAGCGTTCGCCGACGCCGTACGGCTCGCCGTGCCGGCTGGTGGGTCGGCGCTCGCGGCCGCGGTGGCCCGAGCACAGTCAGCCCTCGCCGCGGTGGAGGCGCACCGGGCCGCCGAACCGCGCCGGCTGGAGACCGCGCGGATGGCCGTCCGCCTGCTGCGCTGGCTCCACACCACCGACGGGCCGCCACCGGCCACCCTGCTCGACGCGCTGCACCGGCAGATCCGGCAGGACGGCTGGGTCGACCGAGCCCGGCTCGACGTCTTCGCCGGTGACCCCGACCAGCAGGTCGCCGAGGCGTACCGCCTGCTGCACCGGGCCGTCGATGCCCGCCGCTCTCGGCACGACCAGCAGTTCGCCACGCTGCTCGCCGCCGCCACCAGCGCCGAAGCGGAGCCCGGTGCGCTTCTGCGCGTCGAAGACGTGCTCGACCGGGTGGTCCAGCCGGTCCTCGACACCGGTCGCCGGGTGCTGCTGCTCGTCATGGACGGCATGGGTGTCGCCGCCGCGACCGAGCTGGCCGAGTCCGTCACCCGGACCGGCACCTGGGTGGAACTCACCCCCGACGGCGGCCCGCGTACGGGCGTGTTGGCGGCCCTGCCCACCGTGACCGAGGCCAGCCGGTGCAGCCTGCTGAGCGGGCGCATCGCGGCCGGTGGCCAGCAGGCCGAGCGGAAGGCGTTCGAGCAACGGTTCGCCGCCGGGCGGCTGCTGCACAAGTCGGCGTTGCGGGCCGGAGCTGGAGCAGCCCTGGACCCGGACGTGCTCGCTGCCCTCGACGACCCGTCGATTCCCCTGGTCGCCGCCGTGATCAACACGATCGATGACGCTCTGGACCGCAGCGACCCGGGTACCACTGTCTGGGGCGACGACACCATCATCGCCGTCGGCGACCTGCTGGCCTCTGCGGCCGACCGGGTGGTGATCGTCGTTTCCGACCACGGCCACGTCGTGGACCGTGGCCCCGAGTCGGTCACCCTGACCAGCGCCAGCGGTGAGAACCGGTGGCGACCTCCCACCGACCCGCCCGGCGACGCCGAGGTGGCAGTCGCCGGCAGCCGGGTGGCGCTCGGCGGCGGATCCGTCGTCCTGCCCTGGCGGGAGGAGGTGCGGTACGGGCCGCGCAAGGCGGGCTACCACGGCGGCGCTGCGCCGGCGGAAGCCGTCATCCCGCTGCTCGTGCTGAGCGCCGGTGACGACCTCGCCGTGCCCGGCTGGGCCGGTGCGCCGGTGGCCAGCCCGGACTGGTGGCGGGAGCCGTTGACGGAGAACACGCCACCGCCGGCCGACTCCGCGCCGGCAACCCGACGTCGCCCGCGCCGGCCCGTCGAGCAGCAGACCGACGGGCTCTTCGACCTGGCGCCGGCGGTCGTCGCGCCGGCCGCCGCACCGCAGCCCGTCCCCACCGCGCCCGACCTGGTGGCGACCCTGCTCGCCAGCGAGCGCTACGGCCAACGGCGCGACCCCCGTCTGCCCCTGGCCGACGAACGGGTCGCCGCGCTGCTGGGAACGCTGATCGCCGGCGGTGACCGGGCGACCCTCGACACCCTCGCCGCCCGGTCCGGCGTACCGGCGCACCGGATCAACGGCACGATCACGGCGTTGCGTCGGCTCCTTCAGGTCGAGGGATATCCCGTGCTCACCCTCGACGCGGACGGACGCACCGTCCACCTCAACCGCGCGTTGCTGATCGAGCAGTTCGAGCTGGAGCCTCGGTGACCGTGGAATTGTCGGCCCGCCGCCGCCGGGACATCGTCGACGCGCTGCGCCGCGGTGTCGTCCCGAGCAACGGCCTCGACGCGCTCGCGGTCGGGCTGAACAGGTTTACCGCCGCCCTCGACGACGACCTGGAACGGGTCACCAGCGGCGGGAGCGTCTTCAAGGCCGTGCGCGGCGAATACGGGGCCGGCAAGACCTTCTTCACGCGCTGGCTGGCCGAACGCGCCAAGCGGCGGGGCTTCGCCGCCGCCGAGGTGCAGATCTCCGAGCTGGAGACACCCCTGCACCGGATGGAGACCGTCTACCGCAGGCTGGTCGAACACCTCAGCACCGAGCAGTTCGCCCCGAGCGCCTTCCGGCCCGTACTCGATGGTTGGATCTTCGCGCTCGAAGAGGACGTCCTAGCCGGCGGCGTGGTCGCCGAGGACGATGCCCAGGCGCTGGATCGAGCCGTCGGCGAGCTGTTAGAACGACGGCTGGGCGACATCTCGCGGAGCACCCCGGGCTTTGCCGCGGCGTTGCGCGGCTACCGGGCCGCTACCGCCACCGGTGACCACCTCACCGCCGACGGCCTGGCCGCCTGGCTGGGTGGGCAGCCACACGTCGCGGCGTCCGCGCGGCGGGCAGCCGGGGTCAAGGGCGACCTTGACCACTACGGCGCGTTGAGCTTCCTGCAAGGACTGCTTACCGTCCTGCGGGACAGCGGCCACCAGGGGCTGCTGCTGGTGCTGGACGAAGTCGAGACGCTGCAACGGGTGCGCTCTGACGCACGGGACAAGGCACTGAACGCCCTCCGACAGCTCATCGACGAGGTTCACGCGGACCGGTTCCCTGGACTCCTGCTCGTGATCACCGGGACGCCCGCGTTCTTCGACGGCCCACAGGGCGTCCAGCGGCTCGCGCCGCTCGCGCAGCGGCTCGCCACCGACCTCGGCCCCGACCCGCGCTGGGACAACCCCCGCGCCACCCAACTGCGACTACCCGGGTTCACCGTCGACGCCCTGGTGGAACTCGGCAGCAAGGTCCGGGACATCTACGCCAGCCCCCAGGTCGACGCCCGGGTGGACGACGACTACCTGGCGACACTGGCCCGCGCCGTCACCGGCGCGCTGGGCGGTCAGGTCGGGGTGGCACCCCGCGTCTACCTCAAGAAGCTCGTCGCGGACGTCTTCGACCGGGTGGACCAGTTCGCCGACTGGGACCCGCGGCGGAACTACGCACTGACCCTGCGGACCGACGAGCTGACCGAGGTGGAACGCAACGCCGCCGCTCGCGCCGACGACATCGAACTGACGCTCTGACGTGTTGCCGGACCTCGACCCGGTCGTGGTGCACCATGTCGTCAACACGCTCGGTTGGCGGGACCTGCGGCCCCTCCAGCGCGCCGCGATAGCGCCGGTGCAGGCCGGTCACGATGCTCTCCTGTTGGCCCCGACGGCGGGCGGCAAGACCGAGGCCGCACTGTTCCCGCTGCTGTCCCGGATGGCTAGGCAGCAGTGGACCGGCACGTCGGTGCTCTACCTCGCCCCGCTCAAGGCGCTGCTCAACAACCTGGAGCCCCGGCTTGAGCAGTACGCCGGTTGGCTCGGGCGGCGGGTGGCCCTCTGGCACGGAGATGTCGGCGCGTCCCGACGGCGGGCGGTGCTCTACGAACGGCCGGACATCCTGCTGACCACCCCCGAATCACTGGAAGCGATGCTGGTCAGCGCGAACGTCGACCACCGGCAGTTCTTCGCCAACCTTCAAGCGGTGATCGTCGACGAGGTGCACGCCTTCGCCGGCGATGACCGGGGTTGGCACCTGCTCGCCGTCTTGGAACGTTTGACCCGGGTGGCTGGCCGGCCACTGCAGCGGATCGGCCTCTCCGCCACCGTCGGGAACCCCGACCATTTGCGCACCTGGCTCCAGGGCTCCGGCGCGGGTAGCCGGCCGGCCGAGGTCGTCGCACCCGAGGTGGTCCACGTCGCCAATGGCGCACCAGCGGGCGAGATCGAGCTGGACTACGTCGGCTCGCTCGCCAATGCCGCAGCCGTGATCGCCGCCCTGCATCCGGGCGAGAAACGCCTGGTCTTCTGTGAATCCCGGCAGACGGTCGAGGAGCTCGGACAGTTGCTACGGGGACAGGGCGTCACCACCTTCCTGTCGCATGCGTCGCTGTCCGTGGATGAGCGGCGCCGGGCAGAACAGGCGTTTGGCGAGTCACGGGACTGCGTCATCGTTTCGACCAGCACGCTTGAGCTCGGTATCGATGTCGGCGACCTGGACCGGGTGATTCAGATTGACGCGCCGGCCACCGTGGCGTCCTTTCTGCAGCGGCTGGGACGCACCGGTCGCCGTCCTGGAAGCAGCCGGAACTGTCTGTTTCTCACGCTCGGCGGTCAGCCGCTCGTGGAGGCGGCCGCGCTGCTCCTGCTGTGGTCGCGGGGCTGGGTGGAGCCGGTCACCGCGCCCCCGGAGCCTCGGCACATCGTGGCTCAGCAACTGCTCGCGCTCTGCCTGCAGGAGCATCGGATTGGAGCGGAGACCTGGATCCAGGCGTGGAACGAGCTGCCGCCCTTCGAGAAGAACGCTCGACCGATCGTTCGACACCTCGTCGAGCACGGCTATCTGGAGCAGGACGAGGGCATGCTCTTCATCGGTCCCACCGCCGAGGAGCGGTTCGGCCGTCGCCACTTCATGGAGATGACTGCCGTATTCACCGGGCCGCCCGAGTTCACCGTTCTCCTGGGCCGTAATGAGCTGGGTCGGATCGACCCCAGCCTGCTTACCGAGGAAGTGCGGGGCGAACGCCGCCTGCTGTTGAGCGGCCGAAGTTGGCGCGTCACGTACATCGACTGGCGTCGTCGGCGGTGTTTCGTCGAGCCCGCTGACGGCGGCGGACGTGCTCGTTGGACGGGCACCGGCTGGGCGTACCGGGGTCACGAGATCGCGCGGGCGGTACGTGAGGTGTTGCTAGGAGCGGACCCGCCGGTGGCCCTCACCCGTCGCGCGCTGACTCGCCTGGCGCGGGAGCGCGAGGAGAAACTGCACCTGGTGCATCCCGGTGGCACTGTCATCGCCCGCGAGGGCGGCGGCGACCTGCGCTGGTGGACCTGGGCGGGTTTCCGCACGAATGCCACGTTGTCCGCCACCCTCGGCGAAGTCGTCGATCCGGTGGAGCGTTTCGACGGCAACAGCATCCGACTACGGGAAGATGTCACACCTGCGACCTGGCGGGCACTCACCGCGGACGCCGCCACCCGACTGTGCCTGCCGGAGGTCAACGACAAGGCCCTGGACGGTCTCAAGTTCGGCGCGGCCCTGCCGAAACGGTTGGCCGCGGCGACGCTCGCGGCGCGCCTGGCCGACCTGGACGGCGCTGCCGTGGTGCTGGACGAACCTGTGCGGTTCGTCGTCCTTTAGTAGTGAATGCGCTAGTTCCTTCGTGAGGATCGGCGATGGCCGCTCAGCGGCGGGGGGCCTCGCTGGCGATCGTCGCCTCGCGGGGCAGTGCCGCCGCGCGCAGCGCCCAGTCCAGGGCGTAGTCGGCGACCGCCTCCCAGCCGGGCGCCCCGACGGTGAAGTGCGAACGTCCGGGGAACTCCTCGTACGCGGTGAGCGCCCGGGACTTCTGGTAGAGCCCCGCGTTGGCACGGACCACCGACGCGGGCACCACGTGGTCCTCCCCGCCGGCCATCAACAGCAGCGGCGCGCGGTCGTCGCGTCCGTTGTCGACGCGGGCGGGTGAGCGCGGGTCGAGGTTGGCGAACGCCCCCTCGAAGAACACCCGACCGGCGCCGGGGACCGCATAGCGCTGCCAGGCCCGGTCGGACTCCTCACGGCTCATCGTGTTGCCGAACGTGTAGGCAAAGTCGTCCGGGGTGAACGGGACGGCCCTGTTCCGGTTGGCGGGGCTGCGCAGGATCGGGAAGCCGGAGCGCAGCTGGCTCAGCGGCACCTTGAGCACCCCCTTCACCGCCGCGGGGTGCACCCCGACGGCCGCCGCGCCCAGGCCCCGGTCGGCGAGGACCTGCGTGAACAGGCCACCGAACGAGTGCCCCATGATGATCGGCGGTTGGGGCAGCGCCCGGATGATCCCGTCGTAGTGCGCGACGATCGTGGCGATGCTCTGCTGGGCGATCGGGGTGGGGTCGTCGCGCAACTGCTCCACGGACCGGTCCATCCCGGGCCAGGCGGGGGCGATGACGTGCATGCCGCGCTCGGTGAACCGCTCGACCCACCCCTGCCAGCTGCGCGGGGTCATCCAGAGTCCGTGGATCAGCACGATCGTGTCGACCCGGCCCTGCGGCGTGGCACCCATCGCGTCCTCCCGGTGTCGCTGTCCGGCCCGGCGGTTACCCGCTGCCGCGCTGGCAATGCCTGCCGGTGGGCTCGGACCGGGCGGAGCGCAAGAGCCAGGGGCGGTGGCGGACCTGTCGGAAGGCGATATGACGCAGAGGTATATCTATGACTCTGAGTCATATCGCTCTGGGCCGTATCTCCTGCCATGGCCGTCACACTCCGTGTCCGGCCAGGCGTGCCACATCGACCCGCCGGCGGGCCGTCCCTGACAAATGTCACGGCCGGAACGTGACGGCCGCTCCGGGAGCCGACGTCCGCGACGCCGGAGCATCTATTGCATGACCAGTACGCATCCGGCCGTCGAGCTGAACGGCCTCACCAAGACCTTCGGTACGGTCACCGCGGTCGACGGGCTGAGCCTGCGGGTGCAGCCCGGCGAGGTGGTGGCGTTCCTCGGCCCCAACGGGGCGGGCAAGACCACCACCATCGACATGCTGCTCGGCCTGGCCCGCCCGGACGCGGGCACGGTCCGCGTCCTGGGCGGCACCGCCGACGACGCGGTGGCCCGGGGTCGGGTCGCCGCCGTACTCCAGACCGGCGGGCTGCTCAAGGACCTCACCGTGGGCGAGACCGTGCGGATGACCTCCCACTTCTACCGGCACACCCGCCCCGCCGCCGAGGTGCTGGAGCGCGCCGGCATCGCCGGCATCGCCGACCGGATCGTGGGCCGGTGCTCGGGCGGTCAGCAGCAGCGGCTGCGTTTCGCGCTGGCCCTGCTGCCGGACCCGGACCTGATGGTGCTCGACGAGCCGACCACGGGGATGGACGTCGAGGGCCGCCGGGACTTCTGGCAGGCCCTGCGCCGCGACGCCCGCGACGGCAGGACGGTCATCTTCGCCACCCACTACCTGGACGAGGCGGACGCGTACGCCGACCGGATCGTGCTGGTCCGGCAGGGACGGATCGTCGCCGACGGCACCACCGCGGAGATCAAGAACCTGGCCGCCGGCCGTACGGTGCGGGCCACCCTGCCCGGCGCGGACCAGGCGGCGCTCGCCGCGCTGCCCGGTGTGGACGCCGTGGAGGTACGCGGCGACAGCGTGCTGGTGCGTACCGGGGACTCGGACGCGATCGCCCGTCACCTGCTCACCCGGACCGCCGCCCGGGACGTGGAGATCACCTCCCGCAACCTCGAGGACGCCTTCCTCGCCCTGACCACCGAGCGCATCGGAGCCTGAGATGTCCAGCCTGCCGGCCACCCCCGCCGCCACCCGCACCGACCGACCCGACCGACCCACCCAGCCCGACCGCCGGCTGCCCGCAATGGGTGGCTTCGCCCCGGCCGTCCTCGGCATCGAACTGCGGCGGGTGCTGCGCAACCGCCGCACCCTCGCCTTCACGCTGATCATGCCGGCTGTCTTCTTCCTCATCTTCGGCCTGCCGCAGCGGGGGCAGACACTGGACAACGGCCGACCCGTGACGGCGTACGTCATGATCAGCCTCGCCGTGTACGCGGCGATGGTGGCGACCACCAGCGCGGGCGGCGCGGTGGCCACCGAGCGGGCGTTGGGCTGGAGCCGGCAGCTGCGGCTCACCCCGTTGCGCCCGACCGCCTACGTGGCGACGAAGGTGGCCACGGCGATGACCCTCGGCCTGATGGCTGTCGTCATCGAGTTCGTGGTGGGCGCCGCGGCCGGCGTCCGCCTCCCGCTGGACGTCTGGCTGCTGTCCGGGCTCGCCGCGTGGCTCGGCTCGCTGGTCTTCGCCGCGTTCGGTCTGTTCATCGGCTACCTGGTGCCGGCCGAGAACGTCATGCAGTTCATCGGGCCGATCCTGGCCGTGCTGGCCATGTTCGGCGGCCTGTTCGTGCCGGTCGAGGTGCTGCCGCACGTGCTCCAGCAGGCCGCGAAGTTCACTCCGGTGTACGGCATGGGTGAGCTGGCCCGCGCCCCGCTGACCGGCGACGGGGTGAGCATGGCCGGGGTGGCCAACATGGTCTTCTGGACCGTGGCCTTCGGCGTCGGCGCGGCCCGGCTGTTCCGCCGGGACACCGCTCGGGTCTGACCGCCGCGACCGCTAGCGTGGAGCCGATGGACCTCCCGACGGGGCAGCCCCAGCCGATGAACCGCCAGTGGCGGTACATCGGCTGGCTGCTGGCCGCTGTGTGGCTGTTCTTCCTCAACGTGCCGATCTCCACCGCGTTGCAGCAGCCGGAGCCGTGGCGGCGGGTCGTCGGGGTGACCGCCCTGGTCGTCTTCGGTCTGGGCTACGTGCTGCTGTTCCAGTGGGCCCGCCGGCTGCGCCAGCTGCTGCTGCCGATCCCGGCGGGGCGCGCGCGGCTGGGCCTGCTGGCGCTGCTCGCGGTGGGCCTGGTCAGCATCCCGGGCACCGGCGGCGACTGGCTGGCGACCCTGGTCTACGTGGCCGCGGCCGGGGTGTTCCTGCTGCCGCCGTGGGAGGCGTTGGTCACCGTGGCGCTCTGCGCCGTGACTCCCGCGTTGGCGTCCTGGCTGGTGCCGGGCTGGGAGGCGGAGCACGGCATCGTCTTCGCGGTGCTGCTCGCCTCGTTCGCCATGTTCGGCGTGTCCCGGTTGGCCCAGCGCAACAGCGAGTTGCAGGCCGCGCAGCAGGAGATCGGCCGGCTCGCGGTCGCCGAGGAGCGGGCCCGCGCCGCGCGCGACCTGCACGACATCCTCGGGCACTCGCTGACCGTGGTGGCGATCAAGGCCGAGCTGGCCGGGCGGCTGATCGAGGTCGACACCGTCCGGGCGGCCGCCGAGATCGCCGAGGTGGAGAGGCTGGCGCGGGCGGCGCTGGCCGACGTGCGGCAGACCGTCGGGGCGTACCGGGAGGTCACCCTCGCCGGAGAGCTGGCCGGCGCGCGGTCCGCCCTCGCCGCGGCGGGCATCGCGGCGGAGTTGCCGGCCGAGGTGCCGGAGCTGCCGAGGGAGTGGGACCGGCTGTTCGGGTGGACGGTACGCGAAGGGGTGACCAATGTGGTCCGGCACAGCGGCGCGCGGTGTTGCACGATCCGGGTGCGCCCGGACGGGGTCGAGGTGAGCGACGACGGCCGGGGGCCGTCCACGCCGGACGCCGGCGCCGCCGGGTACGGGCTGGTCGGTCTGCGGGAACGGGCCCGCCGGCTGGACGCCGTGGTGACCGTGGGCCGCGGCCGGGACGACGGCACCGGTTTCCTGCTGCGGGTGCACGCCCCGGTGGCGGCCCGGTGAGCGCGGCGGGTACGCCGATCCGGCTGCTGCTCGCCGACGACCAGGCGCTCGTCCGTGGTGCGTTGGCCGCGCTGCTGTCGCTGGAGCCGGACCTGACCGTCGTGGCCGAGGTGGGCCGGGGCGACGAGGTGGTGCCCGAGGCCCTCCGGCACACGCCCGACGTGGCCCTGCTGGACGTGGAGATGCCCGGCCTGGACGGGATCGCCGCCACCGCCGCGCTGCGGGCGGCGCTGCCGGCCTGCCGGGTGCTGGTGGTGACCACGTTCGGTCGGCCCGGCTACCTGCGTCGCGCCATGGAGGCCGGCGCGAACGGCTTCGTGGTCAAGGACACCCCGGCCCGGCAGCTCGCCGACGCGGTCCGCCGGGTGCACGCCGGCCTGCGGGTGGTGGACCCGACGCTGGCCGCGGAGACCCTGGCCACCGGGGCGAGCCCGCTGACCGAGCGGGAGACCGAGGTGCTGCGGGCGGCGCGCGCCGGTGGCGCGGTCGCCGAGCTGGCGAAGGCGCTGCACCTGTCCGAGGGGACGGTGCGCAACCACCTCTCCGCGGCGATCGGCAAGACCGGCGCCCGCAACCGGGCCGCGGCCGTGCGCATCGCCGAGCAGAACGGCTGGCTCCTCGGCGACTGAGCGGCCCCGCTCAGGCGGTCGGCGGCGGGGTGGCGAGCCGGTCGACCACCACCAGGCTGCTGCCGGGTCGGACCTCGGCGAGCAGTTCCCGCTGGCCGCTGCGGTTGACCCGGATGCAACCGTTGGTGGTGTTCTCGCCCAGTTCGTCGTCGTTGTACCAGGTGTGCAGGCCGATGTGCGCGCCGCGCAGCCCGGTGGGCACCGCCTCCGGGTCGTCGGGCACCGAGCCGAGGGCGTAGATGTCCACCCCGCCGTAGACCTCCCCGGGCGGTGGGGTGCGGCCCAGGACGAAGGTCCGCCCGAGCGGCGTCTCCTGCCCGGACTGGCCGAGACTCGTCTCCCAGGAGCGCACCGCCTTGCCGGACCGGTACCAGGTGAGCCGGTGCGCCTTGCGCTCGACCACGATCTGGTCGCGCAGCGCCACGGTGTCGAACCCGCCGGGTGGCAGCCAGGCGAGACGCCGGTTGGCCGAGGGCAGCAGGACGGCCGTCCAGCCGACCCGACGCTCGGCGATCGGCACGGTCAGCTCGACACCGGCGAGCGTCGGTTCGAGGAAGGCCCGCGGCCGTCCGCCGGGCGCGTCGTACGCGGCGATCCGCCGGGTCGGGTGCACGCCCTCGGTCAGGGGCGTGACGTCCATCGTGGCCGGGTCGGCGGGGAAACCCTTGGGCGCGGGGTCGTAGTCGAGCACCGGCAGACCGGCCGGGGCGGGCGCGGCCGGCGGGACCGACTCCTCCGGGCTCTGCTCGACGCTGCTCGGCGTCGGGTCGGCTGCCGCCACGTTCTGCCTGTCGGGGGCCGTCGAGCGTGGGGTGAGAGCCTGGCCGACCAGCAGCGCGGCGGCCAGCAGCACGGGTACGGCGATGCCGGCGGCGATCCAGCCGGCACGGCGGCGGTACGGGGACATTCGGTCAAACGACACCAAACCACTCTATGGCGGTGGACGGTCCGGGGCCCCCGGTTCGGCGATACGCGCCGGCCGGAGGCCCCGGGGTCGGTCAGACCCGCGCGCCGATGTGGATGGCCACCGCGTCGTGCGCCGGCACGTTCGCGGCGAACCAGCCGTTACCGTCCACGGTGATCACCGGTCCGCTGCACGTGCCGCCCGCGTACGTGCCGTGGATGACGTCGCAGTACCGGCCGGCGGGCAGCCCGGTGTAGTACGAGCGACCGTTGACGGCGGAGTCCTCGTCGTTGAGCGTGACGAAGCCCTTGCCGCTGCGGCTGAACGCGATGTGGTTGTTGCCGTTGTCGTACCAGTTGGCCACGCCCGCGCCCTCGGTGGCGTTGCGGAAGCCGACCATGTTGGCGATCACCGGCCAGCGGTGCTCGCACTCCCAGCCGGAGTAGCAGGCCGTGTTCAGCGTCTTGTTGTTGCCGTCCGAGGGCGGGCCGGCGTCGCGGTTGCTGAAGGTGTAGCTGGACATGACGGTCGGCGAGCCGTACGGCCAGGCCAGCATGAAGGCGTTCGCGAGGGCGTAGATCCCCCGGTCGCGGTAGGTCAGCACCCCGCTGTTGTCCCGCTGGGTGTCGTGGTTGTCCACGAACACCGCGGCCGACCCGGTGGGCAGGTGACCCCAGCCCTCGCCGAAGTTGCTCAGGTACGCCAGCTTCTCCGAGCGGAAGACCCGGGCCAGGTCCTTGCCGTAGCGGAACTCGTGCACGTCACCGTTGCCGGTGTACTCGGTCGGCTGGACCGGCTCGCCGGCACCGTAGATGACCTCCTGCACGATGTACACCGAGCGGGACAGCTTGCTCTTGATCGCGGCGATGTCGGCGGCCGGCATGTGCTTGCTGGCGTCCATCCGGAACCCGTCGACGCCGAGGGAGAGCAGGTCGTTGAGGTACGACGCGATCTTCGTCCGGACGTAGTCCGACTCGGTCTTCAGGTCCGACAGGTTGACCAGCTCGCAGTTCTGCACCTCGTACCTGTCGTTGTAGTTGGCGATGTCGTCGCCGCCGTTGCGCCCGCAGTGGTGGAAGTCCTGGGTCTGGTAGATGCCCGGATAGTCGTAGTGCGAGTACGACGAGCCGGCCCAGCCGGTGCCGCCGTTGTCCTGGCCGGACATGTGGTTGATCACCGCGTCGACGAGCACCTTGACGCCGGCCGCGTGGCAGGTGTTCACCATCGACTGGAACTGGGCCCGGGTGCCCTTGCGGGACTCGATCCGGTAGCTGACCGGCTGGTACGCCAGCCACCACTGGTTGCCCCGCACGTGCTCCTGCGGGGGCGAGACCTGGACGTAGCCGTAGCCCTTCGGGCCGAGCGTGCTCTGGCACTCGCTGGCCACCGACGGCCAGTTCCACTCGAAGAGCTGGACGATGACCTTCTTGGCGCCGGACGGGCTGGCGGCGGCCGGGGGCGCCGCCGCGGTGAGGGGGACGAGCAGGCTGGCGACCAGGCCGAGGGCGAGGATCGCCGAGCCGCGTCGACGTCGGTGCATCGGGACTCCTGACGGGAGCGGGGGTGGGGGTGGTGGTGCGGCGGGGGATCGCATCGGCTGCTCGAATCTTGCAACCCATGCTGAAATTTGCCGAAAGGTTACAAGCGTGTTGCAACGACTGTCAATGTATGGATGTCGATCACTGTCCACGGTGGCCGTTACACGCGTCCCGGCGTCGGTCGGTTCGATCCGGCCCAGAAATTTCCGTCCCCGGGTGATCCGCTCGCCCCGCCGGTCCGTACTGGATGGGGGAGCAGGGGTCGGCCGGTGGTGCGCCGCCGCGAGACGATCGAGGAGCAGATGGCCCGGGCAAAGCAGAACCAGAAGGCCACCGAGGTCCGGACCAGCACCAGCAGTCGGGGGGTGCGGACCAGGTCGCGCTCGGCGACGACGTTGCTGATCGCGTCCGTGCTGGCCGCGTTCTGGGCGGCTACCATGCTGACCGGCGCCGGTCAGATGGCGTACGCGTACGGCTTCTTCTTCACCGAGTTCTTCGCCGGGGTGATCGCCCTGGTGTCGTTGAGTCTCACCGTGATGCTGGGTCTGGTCGCCACCGACCGGCTGGTGCTGAACATCTCGCACCGGGTGCTGATGCAGTCGGCGCACCGCGCCACCGGCGTCCTGGGCGTGGCCGGACTGGCCTTCCACATCCTCACCAAGATCGCTACCGGCCGCGCTGCGGTGACCGACTCGCTGATTCCGTTCATCGGCGGCCGAGGGCTGTACGTCGGCCTCGGCACGGTGGCCTCCCTGCTGATGATCAGTGTCATCTGGACCGGCATCATCCGGGCCCGCTTCGCCGGCGTCGGTCCGAAGTGGCTCTGGCGAGCCATGCACTCCGCTGCCTACCTCGCCTGGCCCTTCGCGATCGTGCACGGCCTCAACGCCGGTCGGGCCGCCGCGTCCTGGGTGGTGCTCAGCTACCTCGCCTGCGTCCTCTTGGTCGTGCTGGCGCTGCTGGTTCGGCTCTCGGTCACCATCGGCCGGCGCAGCCGGGAGCAGCACCAGGCCGCCGTGCGCAACGCGGTGCTGGCCGGGCGGGCCACCGAGGAGGGCCGCGGGCGGTCGCTGCTGGCCGGCCTCAGCCGTCGCCGCGACACCAGCGAGGACAAGCGCCCCGCCTGGGCGGAGGCGACCACCGCCACCTGGACGGCGCCGCCCGGCCCACGGCGGCGCGACCCCGAGCGGTTCACCGTTCCGGTGGTGCCCGAGCCCGGCTCGCTCGCCGAGCCGGCCCGGCCCAGTCGACGGCGGCGGGACGAGGCGCCGGCGGCTCGGCAGGACGCCGACCGGCCGACGCGTGGACGGCGCGACGAGGCGGAGACCACGACCCGCCGGTCGAGCCGGCGCAGCGTCGAGGAGACCGGCACCCGTCTTCGCGACGAGGAGGAGTTGGAGCCGGTGACCGGGCGGCGCGCGCCGCGTACCCGTGACCGGGACGAGGAGACCGCCCCGACCCGGCGCCGTCGCGCCGAGGAGCCGGCCGCCGAGCAGAGCAGCCGCCGGTCCCGCTCCGAGGACGAGGGCACCCGTTACTCGGCGCCGCCCCGACGGGCCGTCGAGGAGCCGGAGGAGCCGTGGGACAGCCCGCGCCGCTGGCAGGCCGCCGAGCCGATCTCCGCGGGCCCGGTCTCCGCCGAGCCGATCTCGGCCGGCCCGATCTCGGCCGGCCCGATCTCGGCCGGCCCGATCTCGGCGGCGCCGCGCAGCGGCAGCGGCCGGCACAGCGCCGAGGACGATCTGCCGGAGGAGCCGGACTACTGGCGCCCGCCGGCGCGGTACGTGCCCGAGGAGGTGCCGCCGCCCGTCGACGACACCCCGACCCTTGTCGACCTGGCGTCGCGGCGAGCCCGGCGGGCCGCCGGCGAGGGCCGGTCCGCCAAGCGCCGCAAGGCCAGCGCGGACGCCGTGGACGGGGCGTACTGGGCCGGGCTGCGGGGTGAGGCGAAGTGATGCGCACGACCGTGCCACCGGTGGCCTGCGTCGGTGAGCCTCGGCTGACCGCCGGCTTCGCCGAGTTCGGCCGGCTCGACCTGGCCGCGCACGAGGAGGTGCACGGGCCGATCGGCCCGATGGAGCCGGCGCAGTTGCTCCGGCTCGTCGAGGGCATGCAGCTCAAGGGCAAGGGCGGGGCGGGCTTCCCGTTCGCCCGCAAGCTGCGCGCGGTGCTGGAATCCTGCGAGCGGCAGGACCTCGCCGCGGTGGTGGTCGTCAACGCCAGCGAGGGGGAGCCGGCCAGCTGGAAGGACAAGGTGCTGCTCACCCGCGCCCCGCACCTGATCCTCGACGGCGCGGCGCTGGCCGCGTACGCGCTCGACGCCGAGGAGATCGTTCTCGGCGTGGCCGACGACGGTGTCGGCCGGGACTCGCTGATGGAGGCTCTCGCGGAGCGCCGGATGCCGGTGCGGACCACCATCGTCACCGTGCCGCATCGGTTCATCTCCGGCGAGGGCGGCGCGCTGGTCAACGGCATCAACGGGCTGCCGCACATCCCGCCGGGCACCAAGAAGCGCTCCAGCGACTCCGGCGTCGGCGGCCTGCCCACCCTGCTGTCCAACGCCGAGACGTACGCCCAGCTCGCCGTCGGCGCGCGACTCGGCCCGTACGAGTACGCGGCGCTCGGCACCGACGACGAGCCGGGCACCGTGCTGCTCACCGTGACCGGCGCGGCGGCCCGGCCGGCGGTGGTGGAGTGCACGGCCGGCATGCCGCTGCGCGACGTTCTCGACCTGTGCGAGGTCCCGGACGTCCAGGGCATCCTGATGGGCGGCTACCACGGCAAGTGGATCACCCCGGAGGCGGCGGAGAAGGCCGAGGTCTCCCGCAAGGGCCTGGCCGCGGTCGGTGGCACCCTCGGCGCCGGCATCATCATCCCGATCGGCGTCGACACCTGCCCGCTCGGCGAGGCCGCCCAGGTGGTGCGCTACCTGGCCGGCGAGTCCGCCGGCCAGTGCGGCCCTTGCAAGATGGGCCTGCCGGACCTGGCCCGCGCGGTCGACCTGGCCGTGGCCGGCAGCCAACCGGCCGACGTGGTGCGGGCCGCCGCCGGCGACGTCAAGGGCCGCGGCGCGTGCAGCCACCCGGACGGCACGGCCCGGTTCGCCCTCTCCGCGATCGAGGTCTTCGCCGAGGACCTGCGGCTGCACAGCACCGGCGACGGCTGCGGCCGGCGGGTCAAGGGCGTCATGGGGCTGCCCGGCGCGCCCGACCCCAACCCGCAGATGCTCACCCTGGACTGGTCCCGCTGCGACGGGCACGGCCTCTGCGCGCACGTGGTGCCGGACTTCATCCGGCTGGACGGCAACGGCTATCCGGCGTTCCCGACCACTCCCGTGCCGACCTGGCTGCGCGAGGGCGCCCTGAAGGCCGTCAAGGTCTGCCCGGAACTCGCCCTGCGCCTCGCCAAGGCCGAGTAGCGAAAGGCACTGACCACCACACCTGTCGAACGGAGCTGCGGATGCGCAAGCCGATCGGGCGGACAGCGGCGGCGTACCCGCCCCGCGCCGCCATCGTGGGGGCGCTCGTCGCCACCCTGCTCGCCACGGCGTCCTGCACCGGCACGGTGCCGCCCGACGCTGCCGCCGCCGGGACCGCGCCGGCCCCGGCCAGCTCCCCGGCCACCCCGGCTGCCTCCGCGACCGGCTCGCCGTCGGCCGCGCCGGCCCCGGTCCCGGTCCAGGTCCCGGACGTCCTGCGCTTCAGCGGGACCACCCTCACCGGCAGCGCGTTCGACGCGACGCGACTGGCCGGCCGGCCGGTGGTGCTCTGGTTCTGGGCGCCGTGGTGCGCCACCTGCGCCAGCCAGGCGTGGACGGTTGCCGAGATCGCGCCGAAGTACCGGGACACCGTGCCGATCGTCGGCGTCGCCGGGCTCGGCGAGCAGCGGGACATGAAGAACTTCGTCAGCGAGTTCGACCTCGGCGACACGCCGCAGATCGACGACCGCAAGGGCGTGCTCTGGAAGCGGTTCAAGGTGACCGAGCAGAGCATCTTTGTGATCATCGACCGGGACGGCAAGGTCGTCCACCAGGGTTTCCTGGACGGTGAGGCGCTCAGCGCCCGGGTCGCCGCCCTGGCCGGGGCGTGACCGCCCCGCTGCTGCTCGCGCTGACCGCCGGCATGCTCGGCGCGGTCAACCCGTGCGGCTTCGCGTTGCTGCCCGCGTACCTCTCGCTGTTGGTCGCCGGAGCGTCGGACGCCCGCGGCGCGGTCGGCCGCGCGCTCACCGCGGCGGCCGGGCTCACCCTGGGGTACGTGGTGGTCTTCGGCGCCTTCGGCCTGGCGCTCGCGCCGCTTGCCGGCTGGCTGCGTCCCCGGCTGCCGTGGCTGACCGTGGCGCTCGGACTGCTACTGGTGGTGGCCGGCTGCTGGCTGCTCGCCGGTCGACGGCTGCCCGCACCCGGGTGGACCGCGCGGGCGCCCCGGCTGACCAGGTCCTGGCCGTCGATGGCGCTGTTCGGCGCGGTGTACGCGCTGGCGTCGCTCGGCTGCGCCATCGCACCGTTTCTCGCCATCGTGGTGACCAGCCTCCAGGCCGGCTCGACCGGCCGCGGGCTGGCCCTGTTCGGCGCGTACGCCCTCGGGATGGGTCTGGTGGTCGCGGTCGCCGCGCTCGGTGTGGCGCTGCTGCGCGACGGGCTGGTGGCCCGGCTGCGCGTCGCCGGCGCGCTGGTGCCCCGGCTCAGTGGCCTGGTGCTGCTGCTCGCGGGCGGGTACGTCGCCTGGTACGGCTGGTACGAGCTGCGGCTGGCCGCCGGCCGCCGCGACGCCCTGCGCGACCCGGTCATCCGAGCGGCAACACAGTTCCAGCAAACCCTGTCGAACACCGTCGACACGCTAGGCCCGACACCACTCCTGGCCGCCCTGGCAGCACTCCTCCTGGCAGCCCTCCTGCTCAGGCGCCGCCGCCCTCCCAGCGTCGATCATGAAGTTGTTGCCGAGACACGCCGAGGCGGCGGGCAATAACTTCATGATCGACAGCGGGAGGCGGGGTTTAGCGCGGGGACAGGCGGTCTGTGCCCAGGCGGTCCTGGAGGACCTCGGGGACCAGGACTGAGCCGTCGGCCTGCTGGTACTGCTCCAGGATGGCCGGGAAGAGCCGGCTGGTGGCCAGCGCGGAGCCGTTGAGGGTGTGCACGAAGCGGGTCTGCTTGGCACCCGGCTCGCGGTAGCGGATGGCCGCCCGGCGGGCCTGGTAGTCGCCGGCCCAGGAGACCGACGACACCTCCTTGTACTTGCCGGTGCTCGGCATCCACACCTCGATGTCGAGGGTCTTCTTCATCGAGGCGCTCGCGTCACCCGCCGAGAGCAGCGTCCGCTGGTAGTGCAGACCCAGCCCTTCGACCAGGCTCTCGGCGTGGGCGAGCATCTCCTCCAGTGCCGCGTCCGCCTGCTCGGGCAGGGTGAACTGGAAGATCTCCACCTTGTTGAACTGGTGCCCGCGCACCGTGCCGCGCTCGTCCGAATGCGACCCGGCCGACTCCCGCCGGTAGCAGGGCGTGTACGCGAACGCCTTCAGCGGCAGCTTCGTGGTCTCCAGGATCTCGTCCTGGTACGCGCCCAGGATCGCCGTCTCCGACGTGGGCAGCAGGAACTGCCCGCGCGGCGCGGAGTCGGCGTCCAGGTGGTAGACGTCGTCGTAGAACTTGGGGAACTGACCGGCGGCGAAACCGGCCGAGTCGAGCAGCAGGTGCGGCGGGAGCAGGAACTCGTATCCGGCCCTGATGTGCTGGTCGACGAAGTAGTTGAGCAGCGCCCACTCCAGCCGCGCGCCGACCCCCGTGTAGATCCAGAAGCCGGAGCCGCCGAGCTTGACGCCGCGCTCGTAGTCGACCAGACCCAGCGCGCGGGACAGCTCCACGTGGTCGCGGACCTTCTCGATCACCGGCGGCTCGCCGAAGGTCTTGACGACCCGGTTCGCCTCCTTGCCGCCGGGCAGGACGTCGTCGCTGGGCAGGTTCGGCAGCTCGCTCATCGCGTCGCGCAGCCGGGCCTGCACCTCGTCCAACTGGGACTCCAGCTCGGCGAGCTGCTTGCGCTCGGACTCCGGCGCGGTGACCTGCGGCTCGGTGCCGGCGCGCTTCGCCTGCGCGTACGCACGGGCCTCCGCCTTGCGGCGCTGCCGCTCGGCGTCGATCTCCGTGATCAGGGCGCGCCGTTCCTGGTCGAGCCGCTGGATCTCGTCCAGGGCCCGATCGACCTCGGCGGGATCCAGACGCTTCGCCAGCGCGGTCGCCACCGCCTCGCGATCCTTCCGGATCAACTCCATGTCGAGCATGCTGCTCCGTACGCCTCCGTCCGGGGTTCACTGGTGAACCACCAGATGCTACCGTCGCGCACCTTCGCACCCGGGTACGGGGAGCGCGACGGGTTTTTACAGCCGGATCGGCATCAGCACGGAGAAGGTGTCCTCGTCGTTCGGGCGGCGCACGGCCAGCGGGGCGATCGGCCCGTCCAGCTCCAGCACCAGCTGCGGGCCGCCGGCCGCGTCCAGCGCGTCGAGCAGGTACTCGCCGTTGACCCCGAACCGCAGCCCGCTCACCGGATCGGGCGTCGGGTCGGCCGCGGCCAGCTCGGTGGGGTGCAGCAGGCGCAGGCCGCCGGAGTCGTCGAGGCCGAGGACGGAGACCGCCAGCGGCGTGCCGGCGTACTCGCGGGCCAGCGTGGGAGCGGCCGGGTCGCGCAGTGCCGCGCGCAGCGCCACCACGTCCACCGGGATGCGGTACGCGGCCGGCCGCTCGCCGACCGCCTCGCGCAGCAGCCGACGGTAGTCCGGGAAGTCGTACGGCAGGGCGGTGCCCGTGAGCGTCCGACCGGCCACCGTCACCCGCAGGTCGACGCCGGCCACGGTCAGCCGCACCTCCCGGGCGTCGGCGGTGTCGAGCAGCCGGCGCAGCCGGTCGACGAGGTCCACCGGCACGAGCACCCGCGCGGGCGGTCCGTCGACGGCCGCCGCCGCCCGGGCCAGCGCGAGCCGGTGCCGGTCGGTGGCGACCAGGCGCACACCGTCCGGCTCCACGTCGAGCAGCACCCCGGACAGCGCCGGCAGCTCCGGGTTGGCCCCGACGGCGAAGCGCACCGCGTCGAGGGCGGCGGCCAGCTCGGCGGGGGAGAGCAGCAGCGTGGTCACCGTCGTGGGCGCCGGGTCGACCAGGGCCCGGAGCCGGACGATCTCGCGGCGGGCGTCGGCCAGCCCGTCGGCCAGCCGGCGCAGGTGCGCGTCGAGCAGCCGGTGCACCTCGGCCGGCTCGGCGCGGACGGCGGCGGCGATCTCGGGCACCGGCATGCCGACCCGGCGCAGCCCCGCGACCAGCCGGGCCGGGCCGATCTGCTCGTCGGTGTACCAGCGGTAACCCGTCACCGGGTCGACCAGGGCCGGCGTCAGCACGCCCGCCGAGTCGTAGAAGCGCAGCGCGCTGACGGTCAGGCCGCTGGCCCGGGCCAACTCGCCGATGCTGTGCAGGTCGCTCACCACGTCGGGCATCCTGCCCCCTCGACCTGGTCGAGGGTCAAGCCGCCGGCTCCGCGTCCCGCTGCGCCGTCGGCGTGGCATCGTCCCGCTTGAGCACCCGGAAGGTGAGCCCGGCCCGGACCAGCCGGTCCAGCAGCGCGTCACCCATCGCCGCGACCGGGGTGAGCTGGCCGGCGGTCGGCGGCAGGTCGTCGAACGCCAGGCACAGCGCCGACTCGGCGAGCATCTTCGCCGTCTCGTCGTAGCCCGGGTCGCCCCCCGCGACCTCGGTGACCACGCGCTTCCCGCCGCCGGTGCCGACGAACCGGACCCGGAACCAGGACGCCGCCCGCTGCTGCGGGGTCGGGCCCTGCCCGGAGGCGAGCCGCCCGAGCAGCCAACGTCGGGTGGGCGGCACCTTCACCAGGCCGACCAGCGCGCCGAGCCCCACCGCGCTGACCAGCACGGTCGGCAGCCGCTTCACGGCGGCGAAGTGCCGGTAGCGAAAGTCCGGGCCGTACTCCGGGCGGCTGGCAGCCGTTCGGCGGATCACCTGCGGGTCGATGGTAGGCAGCGGCACGGTCCAGATGCCCAGCTCCGCCGAGCGGGCCAGCCGGCCGGGCACCGCCCGGACGCGGCGGTCGGTGGGGCGCGGCTCGACCGCCCGGCGGGCCCGGGCGGCCCGGCTGGCCTCCCCGGTCCGGGCGAACGCGGTGAGCGCGGAATGGTACGTCCCGGCGGAGAACCGGCCACCGGCGCGTACGTAGCCGTCCACGGTGATCGGGACGCCGGCGGGCAGCTGCTTGACGGTGAACCAGACGCCCAGATCGTGGGGGATGGAGTCGAACCCGCAGGCGTGCACCAGCCGGGCGCCGCTGGCGGTCGCCTCGGCGTGGTGGCGGACGTACATCAGGTCGACGAACTCCGACTCCCCGGTGATGTCCAGGTAGTCGGTGCCGGCTCGGGCGCAGGCCGCGACCAGTGGCTGCCCGTGGTGGACGTACGGGCCGACGGTGCTGGCGACCACCCGGGCGCTCTCCGCCACGGCGCGCAGCGACCCGGCGTCGGTCACGTCGGCGGTGAGCAGCGGCAGGTCGGCCAGCGTGGGGTCGATCGCGGCGAGCCGGCCGCGCACGGCGGCGAGGCGATCGGGGTTGCGCCCGGCCAGCGCCCACCGCAACCCGGGCGGCGCGTGCCGGGCCAGGTATTCGGCCGTCAGCCCCCCGGTGAAGCCGGTCGCCCCGAACAGCACCACGTCGTACGCCCGCTCCCCAGCCATCCCCCGAGTCTGCCACCCGCCATCGCCCAGCGCCGATCGGAGGGCGCGGTCACGGTGTGAACACGGCCCGGACGCAGCCGTCGGCGCGGTCGGCGAACAGCGCGTACCCGCGGAGGCCGTCCTCTAGCGGCAGCCGGTGGGTGGCCAGGTGCTCGGTACGCAGCTCGTCGCGGGCCATCCGGTGCAGCAGCATCGGCACGTCGCGCAGGTCCGGCCGGCGTGCCCCCCGCACCGTGAGCCGCTTGTCGGTCACCGCGCCCAGCGCGAACGCGTCCACGTGCCCCTGGGCCCCGCCGAGCACCACCACCACGCCGTCCTTGCGGCAGGCGTGCACCGCCTCGCGCACCGCGTCCGGGCGGTCGACGTCCCGGCCGGCCAACCGATCGACGACCGACCGCGTCGGGGGTACGCCCACCGCGACCACGCACACGTCCGGGCCGCGTCCACCGCTGCGCTCCCGCAGCTCCGCCGCGACGTCGGTACGGCGGTAGTCCAGCGGCTCCGCCCCGGCGTGCCGCTCGGCCATCCGCAGCCGCTCCTCGTGCCGGTCGACGACGAGCACCCGGGCGGCGCCGCGCAGCGTCGCGGCGCGAGCGGTCAACTGACCCACCGCCCCGGCGCCCCACACCGCCACCACATCGCCGGGTCGCACCTCGCCCAGCTCGGCCGCCAGCCAGCCGGTCGGCGCCGCGTCGGCGGCGAACAGCGCCCGGTCGTCGCCGACCGCGTCCGGCACCCGGAACGCGCCCACGTCGGCGTACGGCACCCGGACGTACTCGGCGTGGCCGCCCGCGAAGCCACCCGCCGCCCGGGGCCGGCCGAAGCAGCCGGCGTCCGAACGCCCCCGGTCCGGATCGACGCTCGCCACGTCGGCGCCGCCGTTGTCGCAGCAGGAGTGCCGGCCCCGGCGGCAGTACCAGCAGCCGCCGCACGCGACACTCGCGCCGACCACCACCCGGTCGCCGATCCGGTGTCGCCGGACCGCCGGGCCGGCCTCGACCACCTCGCCCAGGAACTCCGTCCCCAGCACGTCACCGGCACGCAGCAGCGGGTCCCGACCGGCCAGCAGCGGCAGGTCGGCGCCGCTGGTGGCGCTGCGGCGGACGCGGACGATGACGTCCCGCTCGTTGCGCAGCTCCGGGTCGGGCACCTCGCGTACCGCCAGCTCGTCGGCGGCCACCCAGCACAGCGCCCTCACCCGCGGGCCGTCCGGCGGTCCAGCGCCGAGCGGTCCGCGCGCAGCACCTCGCCGGCCTCCACGCGCTGCTTGACCTGGCGCAGTGTCCGGCGGACCAGCAGCTGCGGGTCGTCGCCGACCAGATGCGCGGCCAGGCCGGGCGCCGCGGCGGCGCCGGCCACCGGGCGGGCGGCCAACTCGGTGCCCCGGTCACCCGGCGCCGGCCGCACCCGCACCTCGACCGTGCCGTCCAGGTCGCGCAACGGCTCCGGCCACCGGCCGCCGGGAAGGACCTGGTCCGCGGGTCGGTCGACGGTCACGACCTCCCACCCGGCCGCCGTGGTCCGGTGGCGGTCCGCGCCGGGCCGGCCGCGCCGCCGGGGTACGCGCAGCAGCCGCGCCGCCCCGGCCCGCGCACCCGTGCCGAGGGCGGATCTCGCCCGCGCCAGCCGTCTGATCGGTCCCATCCGTCCTCCCGGTCCACGTCTCCCGATCGTCGGTCGCGCCGGGGTGAAGCGGGCTCGCCCGGAAGGGGTGAACAGGTTCGGGCCGGGTAACCGCTCGCCGACCGGGGGTGGAACGCGTCGTGGGGGTGGGGCCGGGTGCCGGAACAGCAGGATCACGCGCGAGTCGGCACGGCACCGCGACGCCGGGGGGAGCAGCCGGCGCTGCTGGCGTCGCGGCTGACCCCGACCGTGCCGCCCGAGCCGGTGGTGGCCCGGCCCCGCCTGCTGCGCCGGCTCGACGAGGGCAGCGCCGGGCCGGTCACCCTGGTGGCCGCGCCCGCCGGCTGGGGCAAGACCACCCTGCTCGCCTCCTGGGTCCGGCTGACCGAGCCCGGGTCGATGTCCGGGCCGGCGTGGGTCTCGGTGGAGGCCGGCGACGACGGCGACCGGCTCTGGGCGTACCTGGCGGCGGCGCTGCGCACGGCCACCGGGGCGGCGGACGACGACCTGGTGACGCCGCTGCCCACCGGCCCGCCGCGCCCGGACCAGCTGGAACTGCTGGCGGCCGGGCTCGCCGCCGCGGAGCAGCCCGTGCTGCTGGTCCTGGACGACCTGCACCGGATCACCGACCCGGCGGCGCTGACCGGGCTGGAGTTCCTGCTGCGGCACTCCGAGCAGCGGCTGCGCCTGGTGGTCGGTGCGCGGGCCGGGCTGCCGCTGGCCCTGCACCGGCTGCGCCTCGCCGGCGAGCTCACCGAGATCGGCCCGGACGAGTTGGCTTTCACCGACGACGAGGTGGCCGACCTGCTGACCGCGCACGCCGCACCACTGCCGGCGGCCGCGGTGCGTCGGCTGCGCGAGCGCACCGGGGGATGGCCGGCCGCGCTGCGGATCGCCGCGTTGGCGTTGCGCGGGCAGCCCGACCCCGAGCGCTGGGTGGGGCAGTTCGGCGGCGACCAACCGGAGGTCGCCGGCTATCTGCACGAGGAGGTGCTGGCCGCCATCGACCCGGCCGACCGGGACCTGCTGCGCCGTACGGCCCTCGCCGAGACCGTCTGCGCCGATCTGGCCGAGGCGTTGACCGGCCGCGTGGACGCCGAGCAGGCGCTGGCCGACCTGGCCGGGGCCGGCGGCCTGCTGCACCGGGAGGAGACCCGCCCGCCCTGGTACCGCTGCGACCCGCTGCTCGCCGACCTGCTCCGCGCCGAGCTGGCCCGGATGCCCGCTGACGAGGTGCGGGAGCTGCACGCGCGAGCGGCCGACTGGTACGCCGGCGCCGGCCGCCCGGCCGACGGGCTGCGGCACGCCCTCGCCGGCGGCCGGTGGGGCCTGGCCGGCGACCTGTTCGTCGCGCACTGGCCGGAGCTGACCCGCTACGACCGCGACCCGGTCAGTGGGCCGCCGCCGTCCCCGCCGCCGGAGGTGGTGCACGCCGACCCGGAGGTGGCTCTGGCCTGTGCCGCCGAGCGCGCCTACGCCGGTGATCTGCCCGCCGCCGCCGGCCATCTGCGCACGGCCGCCGGGCACGCCGGCGCGCTGCCCGTGCCGCGGCGGGACCGGTTCCTGCGGTTGACCACCGCGCTGGAGCTGACCCTGGCCCGGCTCGCCGGTGACCTGCCGCAGGCGCGTGCCGCCGCCGCCCGGCTGCTGCGCACCCGCCCGACCGACGGCCCACCCGCCGGGGTGCCGGATCGCCGCGCAGCCGGGTCGCCGGATGACCAGGCGGCTCGGGTGCCCGAGCCCACGTCGACCCGCCCGTCGGACGCCGACGACGCCGACCTGCGGGCCTTCACGGGCACCGCGCTGGGTCTCGTCGAGCTGTCGGCCGGCGCGCTGCCCGACGCGCGGTTCGTCCGTGCCCGGGCGGCGGCCCGGGAGGCGGGTCGGCCGCGCACCGAGCTGGTCGCCGCCAGCCGTTCCGCGCTCCTGCTCGCCGTCCGCGGTGACCTGCGCGCGGCCGAGGCGGCGGCCCGCGACGCGCTGGGCATGTCGCCCTGCCGGGGCTGGTCCTCCCGGCTCGACTGCGGCTACGCGTACCTGGCGTTGGCAGTGGTGGCCCTGCACCGCGACCAACCCGAGGAGGCTGCCGCGAACCTCGCGCTCGCCGCCCCGGCAACCGGCGCGGCCTTCGCGGTCGGCCCGGCCGGTGCGGTTGGCGCGGTGGGCTCGGTTGGCGCGGTGGGCTCGGCGGGTCCGGGCGGTGGGGTCGGCCTCGCGGAGGCGGGTCCCGCCGACGGGTCGGGGTCGAGCGCGGAGCCGGTGGCGGCGGCGGTCCTCGCGTGGTGTCGTGCGGGGCTGGACCGGGACGCCGGCGACCCGGCGGCCGCCCAGCGGCTGCTCGCCCGCGCCCGGGAGGCTCTGCCCGACGAGCCGGCCGCTGCCGAACTGTCGGGCCTGCTCCGGGCGGGCGAAATCGAGACCCGGGCCGAGCGGGGTGACCTGGACAGCGCCCGCGACCTGCTGGCCGGTGTGACCGGCGACGCGGCCACCCCGGCGCTCGACGTGGCCCTGGCCCGGGTGGAGCTGCGGGCCGGCGACCTCGGCGCCGCCGGGCGGGCGCTGCCGGACTGGCAGGCGCCGCCGGCCGCCGCCTGGCCCCTTCCGGTACGCCTGGACGCCGGCCTGCTGGAGGCGGTGCTCGCCGAGCGGGCCGGGGACGTACGCCGGGCCGGGCGCGTCCTGGAGCAGGTGCTGGACCTGGCCGGCCCGCAGGGCTGCCGCCGGGCGTTCACCCGGGCCCAACCGTCGGTGCGGGACCTGCTGGCCGCCCACCTGGATGCGGGCACCGCGCACTTCTCGCTGGTCAGCGATCTGGTCCGGGGCGTCGAGGAGAGCGCGCCCCGGCCGGCGGTCGAGCCGGGTGGCCTGCTCGACGAGCCGCTGACCGAGCGGGAGCTGACCATCCTGCGTTACCTGCAGAGCATCCTGTCCAACGTGGAGATCGCCGCCGAGCTGTCGTTGTCGATCAACACGGTGAAGACCCACGTGCGCAACATCTACCGCAAGCTCGGCGCGACCCGCCGGCGCGAGGCGGTCCGGCGGGCGCGCGAGCTGCGGCTGATCTGAGCGGCCGGGCAGCCGCCCCGGTCAGTCGTTCGCCGCCGCGTCCACGGCGGCCAGCAGGTCGGGCAGGTCGTACCCGCCGTCGTGCCGGACGTCGTTGACGAAGAGCGTCGGCGTGCCGTTGACCCCGCTGCGGATCCCGCCGACGAAGTCCCGGCGTACCCGGTCGGCGAACTTTCCGCGCTCCACCTCGCCGTTCAGCTCGTCCGGCGGCAGCCCGAGCTGCTCGACGCCGAGCGAGAGGTGCACGGGGTCCAGCTGGTCCTGGTGCTCGTACAGCCAGTCGTGCATCTCCCAGAACTTGCCCCGCGCCGCGGCGGCCTCCGCCGTCTCCGCGGCCCGTTCGGCGTACGGGTGGACGTTGGCGATCGGGAAGTACCGGTAGACCAGCCGTACCGTGTCGGCGCGCTGGCGCAGCAACTCGTGCAGGTTGGCGTACGCGGCACCGCAGAACCGGCACTGGAAGTCGCCGTACTCGATCACGGTCACCGGGGCGTTGGACGGCCCGCGGGCGTGGTCCTCGATGGTCACCGGCTCCCGGAGCCGGGCGGTGACCTGAAGTGGGGTGGTCATCGGGCCATCACCTTCCGATCGCGGGCGAGGTTGTCCAGCGCGTCGAAGATCCCGTCCGCGCCCGGGTTGACGTCGGGGGCCGACAGGTAGCTCCACGCCACCGTCCCGGCCTGGTCGAGCACCACCAGCGCGCGGGCCGCCTCGCCCTGCGGGGTGTACGCGCCGTACTGGCGGGCCACCTCGCCCTTGGGCTCGAAGTCGGACAGCAGCGGGAAGGTGATGCCCCGGCTCTCGGCGAACGCCCGGTGCGACCAGATGCTGTCCACCGAGATGCCGAGCACCATCGCCTGGTACTGGTCGAACACCGGTGCCGCCGCCTGGTAGAGCGACATCTGGTCCCCACAGACCGGGCTCCAGTCGGCGGGGTAGAAGACGAGCACGACCGGGCGACCCCGGAACTGCTCGGGGCCGACCTGGCGCCCGTCCGGAGTGCTCGCCAGGGTGAAGCCGGGCGCGGGGCGCCCGGGTTGGATCAGCCCGTTCGGATCACTCATGCGCCGAGCCTGCCTCCGGGGCGGGTGAGGCCGGCTCACCCGCCCCGGGTGGTTGCGCGCTCAGCGCAGGACCGGTGCGACCGCGATGTGGTTCTGGACCTCCCGGATGCCCGGTGCGGACCAGGCCACCTGCTCCACCTCGGCGCGTTCGGGCATGGAGTTCACCAGTCCGGCGAGCACCGCCGTGTCGCCGTGCACCCGGACAGTGATCCGTTCGGCCTCGGTGGCGCCGGCCCGGGCCAGCGCGTCCACGATCCGGTCGGCCACGTTCGCGCTGTCCGGCGGCGCGCTCGGCCGCACGGTGACGCCGTTGCTGACGCCCCGCACGCCGGTCAGCCGGGAGACCGCCCGTTCGGCGGCCCGGCGCTGGTACTCCCACTCGACCTCGCCGTGCAGCGTCACCCAGCCGGCCGAGACGGTGACCTGGAGCTTCTCGATGGGCACGAACGCGTCCCACTCCAGAGCGTGGCCCGCCGCGGCGGCCACGTCCGGGTCGGCGCGCTCGTGGCTGCCGGGCAGCTGCACGGTCAGATCGTTGGCGACCGCGCGGACTCCGACGACCCGGTGCGCGGCCCGTTCTGCGGCCCACTTCTTCGCGTAGCTGTCCACCCGCCCGGTCAACGTGACGACGCCCTCGGCGACGGTCACGCCGATCTCGTGCGGCTGCACCCGGGGTTCCCAGGTCAACTCGTCGAGTACGGCGGACTGGATGTCCTGGTCGGTGCGCGTGATCGTCGCGATGGCCATCGGCCCTCCCTCGCTGCGTGCGCTGGCTGGCGGACCGGTTGACGCGAGTGGCCGGCTGGCCCGCCGGCTCCGATGGTGTCGGCCACCGGGGTGAGCGGACCTCACCCGATCCGGACGACGGACCCACCGGACCTGCCCGCGCCGCGCGTCGACCGGTCCCGCCGTCGATGGTGGGAGCGCTTCCATGGCGGCGTCGAATCGGTTAGGGTGAGTGCGTTCCTCGATCGCGGGAGCCTCGCGTCGGGTGGTTGGAGCCAGGGCAAGCTCCGATCCGTTCCCCGCGTCGTCGTCCGTCCCCCGGGCCACGGCGCACCACCTTCGGTCGATCCTTCCCCGCGTCGTCGCCCGTCCCCCGGGCCGCGACGCCACCCTGGTCGATCCCGTCTCCCGGGTCTACACCCCCGAGAGGAACCACAGATGCCCAGATCACTGGCCGGCGCTCTCGTGTCGGCGTTGGCCGTCGCAACGGCCGTCGTGGCGGTCCCCATCACCGCCGCTGGCTCGGCGCCGGCCCCGGCCGCCGCCGAGGCGTACACCTGGCGCAACGTGCCGGTCGGCGGCGGCGGCTTCGTGCCCGGCATCGTCTTCAACCCCACCGAGAAAAACCTGATCTACGCGCGGACGGACATCGGCGGGGCCTACCGCTGGGAGCAGTCCAGCCAGTCGTGGACGCCGCTGCTCGACTGGGTCGGCGCGGACCGCTGGGGCTACAACGGCGTGGTCAGCATCGCCACCGACCCGGTGCAGACCAACCGGGTGTACGCGGCGGTCGGCATGTACACCAACGGCTGGGACCCGAACAACGGCGCGATCCTGCGCTCGTCCGACAAGGGCGCCACCTGGCAGGTCACCGAGTTGCCGTTCAAGAACGGTGGCAACATGCCGGGCCGGGGCATGGGTGAGCGGCTGGCCGTCGACCCCAACCGGAACAACATCGTCTACTACGGCGCCGAGGGCGGCAACGGGCTGTGGCGCAGCACCGACTACGGGGCGACCTGGGCCCGGGTCACGGCCTTCCCCAACGCCGGCAACTACCGGGCCGACCCCAGTGACCCGAACGGCTACAACGGGCAGAACCAGGGCCTCACCTGGGTCAGCTTCGACAAGAGCACCGGCACCGCCGGCTCCACCACCCAGACGATCTACGTCGGCGTGGCGGACAAGGAGAATCCGGTCTACCGCAGCACCGACGGCGGTGTCACCTGGACGCGCATCCCCGGGCAGCCCACCGGCTACCTGGCGCACAAGGGTGTCGTCGACCCGGTCGGCGGTCACCTCTACATCGCCACCAGCGACACCGGCGGCCCGTACGACGGCGGCAAGGGCGACGTCTGGAAGTTCACCCGCTCGACCGGGGCCTGGACGCGGATCAGCCCGGTGCCCTCCAGCAGCGCCGACGACTACTTCGGCTACAGCGGTCTGACCATCGACCGGCAGCACCCGAACACGCTGATGGTGGCCACCCAGGTCTCCTGGTGGCCGGACGCGATCTTCTTCCGCAGCACGGACGGCGGAGCGACCTGGACCCGGATCTGGGACTTCACCAGCTATCCCGAGCGGTCCCGCCGCTACACCATGGACATCAGCTCGGTGCCCTGGCTGACGTTCGGCGTCAACCCGGCGCCTCCGGAGTCCGCGCCCAAGCTCGGCTGGATGAACGAGTCGGTCGAGATCGACCCGCACGACTCCAACCGGATGATGTACGGCACCGGCGCCACCATCTACGGCACCACCGACCTCACCAAGTGGGACACCGGCGGTCAGCTCACCCTCCGGCCGATGGTCCGTGGCCTGGAGGAGACCGCCGTCCTCGACCTGGTCAGCCCGCCCAGCGGGGCACCACTGATCAGCGCGCTCGGCGACGTCGGCGGCTTCCGACACACCGACCTCGACACCATTCCGTCGATGCTCTTCACCCAGCCGATCTTCACGAGCACCACCAGCCTGGACTACGCCGAGAGCAAGCCCGCCGTGCTGGTGCGGGCGGGCAACTTCACCGACGCCGACCGGCCCAACGACAGCCACGTCGCCTTCTCCACCGACGGCGGCACGAACTGGTTCCAGGGCACCGAGCCGTCCGGGGTCAACACCGGCGGCACGGTCGCCGCCGCAGCCGACGGCAGCCGGTTCGTCTGGGCGCCCGGCGACGCCGGCCAACGCGTCGTCTACTCAGTCGGCTTCGGCAACTCGTGGGCGCCGTCCGCCGGCATCCCGGCCAACGCGATCATCGAGTCCGACCGGGTCGACCCCAACCGGTTCTACGGCTTCAGCGCCGGGCGGGTCTACCTGAGCACCAACGGCGGCGCGACCTTCACCGCCACGGCGGCGACCGGCCTGCCCACCTCCGACGTCCGGTTCAAGGCGCTGCCCGGTCAGTCGGGTGAGCTGTGGCTGGCCGGGCCGGGCGGGCTGTGGCGCTCCACCGACTCCGGTGCCAGCTTCACCAAACTGGGCGGCGTCAGCGCCTCCGGCAACGTCGGCTTCGGCAAGGCGGCGCCCGGCCGGACCAACCCCGCCGTCTTCCTCTACGGCACGGTGAACGGTCAGCCCGGCGTACACCGCTCCGACGACGGCGGAACGACCTGGGTACGCATCAACGACGACCGCCACCAGTACGGCAACCCGACCGAGGCGCTGACCGGCGACCCGCGTGTCTACGGACGCGTCTACCTCGGCACCAACGGTCGCGGCATCCTGGTCGCCGACCGCACCGGCGGCACACCGACCACGCCTCCTCCCACCACGCCACCGCCGACCACGCCACCCCCGACGACGCCTCCTCCGACGACGCCACCCCCGACGACACCGCCTCCGACCACGCCGCCTCCGACCACCCCGCCCCCGACGACGCCGCCTCCGGCTGGTGGGTGTGCGGCGACCTACCGGGTGACCGGGTCCTGGTCGGGCGGCTTCCAGGCCGAAGTGGTGGTCAGCAACCCGGGCACCCGGCCCATCGCCGGTTGGACGCTGGGCTGGACCTTCCCCAACGGCCAGCGGATCAGTCAGCTCTGGGGCGGCACCCACACCCAGACCGGGGCGGTCGTCTCGGTCGTGGACAGCGGCTGGAACGGCGCGCTCGGTGCCGGTGCCAGCACCACGATCGGCTTCCTCGCTTCCTGGACCGGCAGCAACGCGCCGCCGGCCACCGTGAGCTGCACGAGTCGCTGACCCGGTGGCCCGGCGTCGTCCGGGCCGCCCGAGAACACCGGTCCGCCGGGGCTGCCTGAGGGGTCCGGCACCCCGGCGGACCGGCCCCATCCCGATCGTCGAGCCACCCACCGAGCAATGCGAACGGGCCCCGTCGACCAGTTGGTCGGCGGGGCCCGCTCGGGGCTAGTCGTCCAGGCCGACGGGGGAGTTGGGGCGGTCGACGTCGACGAACTCGACGTCGTCCACCGCGCGGTCGTCCCGGCTGCCGGCGGCACGGGCAGCGGAGCCGACGGCCCAGCCGACCGCCGCGCCGACCAGCGCGGCCCCGATCAGGAGCGTCCACGGCAGCGCCGGCTGGCGCCCGGCGAGCGCGTCAAAGGCGCGCGAGGCCCGACGGCGGGCCTCCTCCGCCGCGGAGCCGACCAGGTCACCCGCCCCGTCGGCGAGATCGCCGCTGCTGCGACGGGCCGAACGGGCGGTGTCCCGGACACTGTCGCCTGCGGAGCTGACGGCGGAGAGCAGGTGCTCCCACGCCTGGTCCGCGATCCGCTCCGGCTTGCTGCGCCGGTCCAGCAGGTTGGTTCCGAACATCGTGGTTACCTCCTCGGGTGCCGAAGCCGCCGGCCACTTCGGACTTCGGCGTCTGTCCAGCGCGGCACGGTTTCGCTGATTCCGCAGTGCCCCGGGCCGGTCGGCCGCAAACCCGGTCGGCCGGGGCTCACCGGCTCCCTCAGCGCACCGCCACCACGGCCGCACCGCGGGCGAAGTCGTCATCGTCGTCGTCATCGTCGTCCCCGCCGCCGAAACCGCAGGCCAGTACGAGGGCGAGCAGTACGCCGACTCCGGCCAGCCCGGCCAGTCGCTTGATCATCGAAGGTCCTCTCCGCCGCGGTGGGTGTCCCGGGGCTGATGCTAGGTGGCGTCGGCAACCGCCCGACCGGATCGGACCGGACGCGTTCGGGCGATCGTGGCGCGACACGCCGGTCCCAGGCGGGGCCGGCGTACGGGATGGGTTGGTTGTCGGGCGTGTCGGGTCACGCCCGTTACCCTGGTCCGGCGACGCGTCGGTTCCGACCGATCGTGGAGTGGTCAGATAACGAAAAGTATTGGTTGATCAGATACCGAAAAGTGGGGATATGGGCGACTTTGTTCGCCCGGATCCGTGAATTGCTCATCCCGAGGGGTGGCGACCGAGGCCGTCGGAGGAATACTCTCGGTCGCGGCCCGCGTACTGATGAGACGCCCGGGGGACGGGCGGGTGGAGGTGCTCGCGTGAGCCTGTCGATCGTGAAGTCGGTCCTGTCCGGTGGTGTCGTGGAGATCGCCCCCCGGGGCGAGATCGACGTCGACACAGCGTACGAGGTGCGTGAGGCGATTGCGGAGGTGCTGGCCAAGAGCCGTCCGGTCCGCATCGAGCTGAACATGAGGCTGGTCACCTTCATCGACTCCGTCGGCATCAGCGCCATGGTCGCCGGTTTCCAGACCGCCGAGGTCAGCGGCGTCAAGCTGGTGGTCACCGAGCCGAGCCGGTTCGTGCACCGTCAGCTCTGGGTGACCGGTCTGCTCGGTCTCTTCGGCGCACCGGAGCCCTACTTCGCCGGGGCCGCCACCCCCGAGGTGCTTCCGGGCGCCTGAGCGCCCTCCGTCAAGGCTGCTCGTCCAGACCGGTCAGGTCCACGTCGGTCACCTCGGTGACCGCTCGGATGGCCGTCACCGACGCGTACCCGGCGGCCAGCAACGCCAGGTCCGTGCCGGGCTGCGCGGCCTGGCCGGGCTCCTCCAGCGCGGTACGCACGAAGCCGTGCCCCGACTCGGCCACCGTCATCTGCACCTGACCGAAGCTGGCCAGGGAGCCGCGACGTACCCCGCGCAGCCGTCCGTGCGGCAGGTCGGGGGCGTTGACGTTGAGCACGCTCTCCGGCGGCGCGGCGGTCAGCCGGGGGAGCAGGTCCAGGGCGACCCGCGCGGCGGTGACCCAGTGCCGTTCGGCGTCGCGTACGCGGGCTGCGGCGTCCACCGCTGCCCCGCCGCTGCCGGCCGTCGCCTCGCCCGCGGAGAGCACGTCCAGTGAGACGGCCATGGCCCGGCACCCGTTCGAGGCTGCGGTGAAGGCGGCGCCCACCGTGCCGGAGTGCAGCACGGCGCGGCCGGCGTTGGCACCCCGGTTGATCCCCGACAGCACCACCGACGGCGGCGGGCCGAACGCGCCGTGCAGCGCGATCAGCGTGATGAAACCGGGCGAGCCGGCGACCCGGTACGCCGGCACGCCCGCCAGGTCGGGCAGCGGATGGTCGTGCACCACCACCCGCCCGTCCCGTTCCACCGCGCTCATCGCGGCGCTGGTGCCGCTGGCCTCCTCCATCGGCGCCGCGACCACCACGTCCAGGCCCCGCTGGGCGGCGGCCAGGGCCAACGCCTGGATGCCCGGCGCGGCGATCCCGTCGTCGTTGGTCACGAGCACCCGCAGCGTCATCGCTCGACCGCCCGGTCGGCCAACTCGTCGGGGGTGGTCCGCTCCTGTTGCCGACTGTCCGCCGGGACGAGCCGGACCCGCTCCACCAGCCCGGTGATCGAGTCCAACCGTCCGGTGCCCAGCCCGTGCCGGGTCACGTTCAGCGCGCCGGCCGCGGCGCCGGTGCGGATGGCCGTCCGGATGTCGCCACCACGGGCGATCACGGCCGCCACGCCGGCGGTCATCGAGTCGCCCGCGCCGCGCGGATCGGCGGCCTCCAGCCGGGGCATCTCCACCTCGAAGAGCTCCCCGTCGATGAGAGCCAGCGCCGGCTGGTCGGCTCGGCTCACCACCACCGTCTCGGCGCCGGAGGCGTGCAGGTCGTACATCGCCCGGGTCAGCTCGGCGCCGTCCCCACTGCGGGCCCGACCGTCCCGGATCAGCTCCTCGTGACTCACCTTCAGGAAGAACACACCGCCGTCCAGTACGGCGCCCAGGTGGTCACCGGACAGATCAGCCACCACCCGGCTGCCGTTGGCGCCGAGGTCGGCGGCGAAGCGGCGGTACAGGTCGGCCGGGACGAGCCACGGCGCATTCGGGCCACTGAGGACGCTCACGTCGGCGCGAAGTCCCTCGCCGAGCGCCAGGTTGTACAACTCGTCCAGCTCGTGGCGGCTCAGTCGGTCCCCGGGCACGTCCACGACCTCCTGTCGGGACCCGCCCCGCCGGTCGTGCACGTACCCGCCGCTGCCGGAGTCGCGCATCACCACCTTCAGGTCCACCCCCTCGCTGACCAGCAGCGGCTCCAGCACCTGACCGACCTCGCCACCGAGCGCGGCGCAGAGCACCACGTCGACCCCGAGCGACAGCACCATGCGGGCCTGCCAGACGCCCTGGCCGCCGGGGTGCAGGTGCAGTTCGGGCTGGTCGTTCGGCTGATCCACGGTCACCGTCAGTTGCGGGGTGGGCGCGAAGACCATCACGTGCCCGCTCACCGGTCGTCACCGAACATGTGTCCACCCTCCGTCACAACCGGTGATTTCCCATCAGCCGACCGTAGTGGGAATGCTGGGCGAATACCGGGACAACGGACGGTGTCCGTCCGGGCGTTGCCAGCCTGAGCCGCGTACGGGACGATCGTGCGACCAGCGACCTCGGGAGACTGTGTGCTCAGCAGCGACAGCTTCAGCTACACCGTCCAGGCCCGCTGCTCACTCGCCGAGGCGGCGGCGTTGTTGAGCGACCTGACCCGCCAGGGCGAACTGCACCCCCTGATCGTCCGGGTCCGCCGGGTGCCGCCCCGTCCGGGCGCCCGAGCCAGCTACACGATCAACGACAGGCTGGCGGTGGGGCCGTTGCGCTTCCGCACCACCTACCAGGCGGACGTGCTGATCAGCGAACCTGACGAGATCGTCACGGTGGCCCGCCAGTGGCCGGCCACCACCGTCCGCAACCACACCCGGTTGCGCGCCGAGCCGGACGGCCTGGTCCGGATCGACGTCGACATCACCCTGCGCGCGCCGACGCCCCTGTTCCGGTACGCCTTCCAACAGGCCCGCGCCGCCCACCTCGCCCTGGCCACCCGCCTCGGTGCGGCCCTCGACCGCCCCGCGTCATGATCGTGCCTCGCCGATCATGGAGTTGTGGTGGGCCACAAAACGCCCATACAACGCCAAGGCAGGCACCACAACTCCATGATCGCCGGGCCATCCAGCACGGGTTGGCCGGCCGGAGCCCTAACGCAACACTGTTGACTTCCGTGTTGTTGCGCGATCTTGTGGCGCGTTGCGTGCCGGGCTCGCGGCGGCGGAGGTATGGCGTGCGCCGGTGGGTCGGGCGGGTCGGCGGCCCCAGGGCTTGTACGTGGAGAGCACGGTCGCGATGATCATGAGGCTGGTCGACACCGCGGGCGCGATCACCAGGTCGGCGCGATCCCGGGCGGGGAGGGCGGCGCCCAGCGCGCTCGCGTGCCGCAGGTTCGGGGTGAGCAGGAACAGCACCAGCCCGACCATCGCCGTGGTGATCACGAGCTTGACCAGCACCCACCGGTGGCGCACCAGGCCCCAGGGGGTGAGCAGCGCGCTGGCGACGCCGACGAGCCAGACGAGCACGCTCAGCGGCGCGAACAGCACCGTGCCGACGAGCCCGGCGACCGGATAGACCACGGCCGGGTCGGCGCCGCGCTGTGCCGCGATGCCGAGGGTGAGCAGCACCAGGTCGGCCCCGAGCCAACCGAGCGAGGTGATGAGGTGCAGGGTGAGCAGCGCCTTGCGGGTGGCGGGTGGGATTCGCGGCATACCCGACATGCTGCCGGCCCGGCCCGGCCGGGTCGTCCGATCACCGGCGGCGTCCGGGGTACGTCCGCTGACGTACCCGGGGCCGGCGCACCCGCTCGACGGTGCGCCGGCCACCGGTGGGGTCAGTACACCGACAGGTGTACGTGGTTGGTGTGTTCGCTGGAGGGGTCGCCGTTCCCCCCGCTGTACGACTTCCACCCGCTGCTGGGCAGCCAGATCTGCCTGTACCAGATCACGTAGAGCACGGCGAGCCGGTCGGAGTTGCGGATGAAGTACGCGGCCAGGTTGTTGCCGTACGTCTTGTCGCCGCCGGTGGCGTCCCCGCCGAAGCCGCCCTTCTGGGCGGCGAAGTCGCAGGCCCGACCCTTCGGGTGTTCGCCGGAGCCGCCCGAGCGGTGGCAGGAGACGTACCGGGTGAAGCCGGCGGCCTTCGCCTGGTTGAGGGCGTGCAGGGTGCGGGGGGTGATGCAGCCGCTGGCCGGGGTGGGGTCGTTGATGCTGCACGACTCGGAGGGCCAGGAGCCGTCGGAGTTGCGCGGCGCGGGCTGGGCGTTGGCGGTGGAGGTGCCCCGGTTGGAACTGGTGTCGGCAGCGGTGGTGCGCGGCTTGCTGGTGGCGACCGCCAGGGCCCGTTCGGCCTGTTCCTTGCGCTTGGCCATCACCTCGACCTGCTTGCGCTGCTCGCGGATCTCGCCGTCCAGGGCGGTGCGGGTGCGGTTGGCCTCGTCCCGGGTGGCGTGCAGGTCGCGCAGCACCCGGTCCTCGTTGGCGGCCACCACGTCCAGCGCGGCCGCCCGGTCCATGAAGCCCTCGGGGGTGTTGGTGTTGAGCAACGCCGAGACGGTGCTGAGCCGGCCGGTGCGGTACGCCACGCCGGCGATCTCGCCGACCTTGCCGTTGCGCACGGTCATCTCGGCCTCGGTGGTCTTCAGCTTGGCCGCGAGTTGCTGCTGGCGCTGGACGGAGGTGTCCAGGGCGCGCTTCGCGTCCAGGTAGCCCTTGCTGGCGGCCTCCAGTTGGGCCCGCAGCGCGGGGGTGCCGCCCTCCTCGTCGCCGTCGGGCGCCGCGGCGGCCCGCAGGCCGCCGGGGGGAGCGGCGGTGGCGGCGCCCACCGGTAGGGCGACGCCGAGGGTGACCATCATGACGATCAGTGCCGCGAGTCGGGCGGCGGGTGGTCGTGCTGGTGCCACTACGCATGTCCTTCCGTCAGCCGCCGACCGGGTTAGCTGACGGGTTCGGGACGGAAGATCCCTACCGCTGACGCGGATGCACCCCAGGAACGTGGTTCCCCGGTTCGCCCTCTCGGGTGATTAGGCGGCGGCCGCCACCGGCGCCGGGAGGGCGCCGCCGGGTGGTGGCCGGGGACGAGCCTACCGGGGCAGGTGGGACGTGTGCAGTCGATGTGACGGAAGGTGTCTGCGCCGCCACCGAAGATGACGGCAAAACGGTCTTTTCGTCAGATAGGTGCTCACCACTCGATCGAACCGCAGGCGCCCGTGGCGGACCCGGGCTCGATCTGCAGCGTGGCGTGCTCGATGCGGAAGTCCTCCCGCAGGGCGGTACGCGCCGCGGTGAGCACCGTGCCGACCTCCCCGCCGGGTGCCATGATCAGGTGTGCGGAGGCCACCTCCATGCCCGAGGTGAGCGTCCAGACGTGCAGGTCGTGCACCTCCACCACGCCGGGCACCGCGGCCAGTCGGTCGTGCACGGCGGTGACCTGGAGGTGTTCCGGGGCGGCCTGCACCAGGATGCGGACGGCCGCGCGCCCCAGCCGCCAGGTGCGCGGCAGGATGAACACGCCGATGGCGACCGCTACCAACGGGTCGGCCCACCACCACTCGGTGACCGCGATGAGCAGCGCCGCGCCGATCACGCCGAGCGAGCCGAGCAGGTCGCCGAGCACCTCCAGGTAGGCGCCCTGGAGGTTGATGCTCTCCCGGGCGCCGGCGCGCAGCAGCGCGAACGCGATCACGTTCGCGAGCAGGCCGAGGACGGCCACCGCGAGCATCGGGCCGGTCAGCACCTCGTGCGGGTCGCCGAACCGGCCGATCGCCTCGATCACCACGTAGACCGCCACGCCGGAGAGCAGGACGGCGTTGGCCAGGGCGGCGAGCACCTCGAGGCGGTAGAGCCCGAAGGTGCGCTGCGGGTCGCCGGTGGCCCGCCGGGTGGCGGTGATCGCGGCGAGCGCCATCCCGATGCCCAGCACGTCGGTGAACATGTGCCCGGCGTCGGAGAGCAGGGCGAGCGAGCCGGTGTGGAAGGCGGCCACACCCTCGACCACCATCAGCGTCGCGAGCAGCCCGAACGCGGTCCAGAGTCGGCCCCGGTGCTGGTGGGCGGCGTTGGTGACCGACCCGTGGTGGTGGTCATGACCTGCTCCCACGAAATCCACCCTCCGTCGCCACCCGGGACCCGGTCAAATGTATGCTCACATCGCTATGTATGCAAGTGTACGGACCGGCCCACCCTTCGACACGGCAACCCGCAGGTCAGCCGGTCGGGTCGATGGTGGTGAGCCGCTGGGTGGCCCGGGAGAGCGCCACGTAGAGCGTTCGTACGCCGGAGCCCGGATCGGCCCGGATCTCGCTCGGGGCGACCAGCACCACCCCGTCGTACTCCATGCCCTTCGCCTCCAGGCTGGTCACCACCTGCAGCCGCGCCGCGCCGAGTGAGCCGAGCCAACCGGCGACCTCGTCGCGGCGGGTGACCGGCGTGATCACCCCGACCGTGCCGTCCACCTCGGCCAGCAGGCCGGTGGCCGCCTCCACGACCGCGGTCTCCAACCCGGCCGGCGGCACCACCAGCTCGACGGGGTCGATACCGGTGGAGCGTACGGCGGTCGGCAGCGGCAGGTCGGGGTAGAGCCGGCGGATCTCCGCCGCCGCCACCGCGAAGATCTCCGCCGAGTTGCGGTAGTTGGTGGTGAGCGTGAAATCGTGCCGCTTGCGACGGCCCAGCGCCTGGTCCCGGGCGTGGGTCAGCTCCTGGGGATCACCGATCCACGCGGTCTGCGCCGGGTCGCCCACGACGGTCCAGGAGGCCAGGCGGCCGCGCCGCCCGACCATCCGCCACTGCATCGGCGAGACGTCCTGCGCCTCGTCCACCACCACATGCGCGTACTCCCGGTAGTCCTCCGGACGCTCCCGGGCCGCCGCGCGGGCGGCCCGCTGCCGGTCGCTGGCGGTGCTCAGCTCGCGCACGCCGCCGGCGAGTTGGAACGGGTCACGGCGGGCCCGCGCCGGCTGCATGGGCTTGCCGAGCAGCGCGTCCAACTCGTCCAATAACGCCACGTCCGCGATGGTCAGGCCCGCGGTGTCCAGATTCTGGTACGCGGCGGTGAGCAGCCTGATCTCCGCGCCGGAGAGGATGCCGCCGGCGTACCGACGCAGCCGATCCGGGCGAGCCAGCCAGCCGAGCACGTGTCGGGGGTGCAGGCGCGGCCACCACGCCTTGAGGAACTCCCGGAACTCCGGCCGCTCGGCGATCTCGCCCTCGAAGGCCCGGTGCTCGGGCAGCCGGGTGATGCCCACCGCCCGGGCCTGCGCCCAGAGCGCGGCGAACACCCCGTCGAAGCCGGCCCGGCGTGCCTCGTTGCGCCGGGCGCCACGGTGCAGCGCGCGGTCCCGGATCCGGTCCAGCTCGGCCCGGTCCAGCCGCAGCAGCGTGCCCCGGTAGAGCAGCCGCAGCTCACCCGGGCCGCCCGGCACCGCGTCGCGGGCTGCGCGCTCCAGCACCCGGCGCATCCGCAGCGAGCCCTTCACCGCCGCCACCTCGGGCGGGTCGGCGCGGGTGGCGGTCATTCCCGGAAAGAGGCTGCCCAGCGAGTGCAGGGTCGCCGTGTCTTCACCGAGCGAGGGCAGCACCGAGGCGATGTACTCGACGAAGACGGTGGACGGCCCGACCACCAGGATGCCCCCGCCGGCGTACCGGCTGCGGTCGGAGTAGAGCAGGAAGGCCGCCCGGTGCAGGGCGACCGCCGTCTTGCCGGTGCCCGGACCGCCCGCCACGATCGTCACCCCGGAACCGGGCGACCGGATGGCCTCGTCCTGCTCCCGCTGGATCGTCGCCACGATGTCGCGCATGCCCCGACCGGTGGCGCGGGACAGGGTGGCCAGCAACGCGCCGTCACCGACCACAGTCATCCCCTCCGGCGCGGCGGTCGGGTCCAGCAGGTCGTCCTCGATCCGGGTGACCCGCTCGGCGCGCGAGGAGATGGTGCGGCGACGCACCACGCCCAGCGGCTGCGCCGGGGTGGCCTGGTAGAACGCGGAGGCGGCCGGCGCGCGCCAGTCGACGACAAGCGTGGTGGCGTCCTCGTCGCGGATGCCGAGCCGCCCGACGTGCAGCACCTGCCGGTCGCGCAGGTCCAGACGGCCGAAGACCAGCCCCTCGTGCTCGGCGTCGAGGGTGTGCCGTCGCTGCGCGGCGTGGAAGACCATCGCGTCGCGCTCGACCAGCGCGCCGAACGTGCCGACCCGGGCCATCCGGTAGCCGTCCCGTTCGGCCCGAACCGCGGACTGGCGCAGCTCGGCCAGTCGGGCGTACACCCGGTCGAGGTGCCGTTGCTCGACGGCGATCTCCTGCTCCAGGGCGGTCTGGTCGGTCAACGCACGCTCCTTCGATGTCGCCGGCAGACGGCGCGAACCGCGCGGGCCAACCGCAGAAGGGTACGGCCCCGGGCCCGGGGCTTCGCGCCCGAGGTGCGGGAACGTGCTCAGCGACCCGTCCCGGTCGCGCTCGCGTCGTGCCCGTCGCGCGCCGGCGCGGCGAGCACCCGACGCAGTACGCCGGTCAGCGCGGCGTTCACCTCGTCCGGGCGCTCCATCATCAGCATGTGTCCGGCACCCGGACAGACGGTCAGCTCGGTGGCCGGCAGGGCGGCGGCGATCGACTCGGCGCACGGCGGTGGGGTCAGCCGGTCCCGGTCACCGACCAGGGCGGCGGCCGGCAGGTGGGCCAGCGCGGTGAGGGTGTCCAGCCGGCGCTGGGCGCCGATCGAGGCGCGGAAGCCGCCGATCGAGCGCAGCGAGGCGCGGGCCACCGCCGAGGTCACCAGCCGAATGTCGGAGGGATCACAGCGGTCGCCGAAGAGCATCCACCGGATGCTCGGTTGCAACGCGTTCAGCAGCGCCCGGGGCGCGCGCCACGAACCGCACCGGGCCAGGACACCGGCGCCCGTCGTCTCGGCGAGCCGGATCAGCCGGGCGATGCGCGGCGAGAGCCCGTAGACGGTGTGCGTGTGCCCCTCGGCGGTGGTCGAGACGAAGACCAGGCCGGCCGTACGGGCGGCGAAGTGGCCGGGGTGGCGGTGCGCGTACTCCATGATCGTCATTCCGCCCATCGAGTGCCCGACCAGGACCACCCGACCGGTCGGCGCGACCGCGTCGAGGACGGCGGCCAGATCGTCGCCGAGCTGGGCCAGGGTGGCCGTGGGCAACGCCATGCAGCTGGACCGACCGTGGCCGCGCGCGTCGTAGGTGACCACCCGCACCGCGTCGCCGGCCGAGGCGGCCAGCGCGTCCACCTGCCGGTGCCAGCTGCGCCCGTCCAGCGTCCAGCCGTGCAGCAGGATGGCCGTGACCGGGGCGTCCGCAGGCCCCGTGACCTCCACGTGCAGCCGTACGCCGTCGGGCATACCGACCTCGAACCGCTCCGGCATCGCCACCTCCCCGGGCCGCCCCGGCCTCATCAGCACCGGGATACCCGGCGGTAACACCGGCTACCCGCCGGGACGCCACGCCAATCGCGCCGGGCGAACATTCCCGACCCCGCCCGTGACCGTCGGCGGCGAGCCAAGCTGAACGGCATGGAGGTGGCGGGACAGGGGCGGCAGGCCGGGGGTACGCCCCGCGCCGCGCTCGCCGAGCTGCTCGCCGGCAACCGGCGGTTCGTCAGCGGCCAACCCGTGCACGGCCACGACGTCACCGCCGCGGCGGCGGCCGCCTCCGGGGACCAGCAGCCGTACGCGGTGGTGCTCGGCTGCATCGACTCGCGGGTGCCGCTGGAGGCGATCTTCGACCAGACCTTCGGTGCGATCTGCGTGATCCGTACCGGTGGGCACGTGCTCGACCGCGCCGTGTGCGGCTCCATCGAGTACGTGGTCGGTCAGCTCGGCGTGCCGCTGGTGCTGGTGCTCGGACACGAGCGGTGCGGGGCGGTGGGAGCGACGGTGGACGCGCTGCGATCGGGGGAGCGGCCGGGCGGCTCGCTCGCTTACCTGGTCGACGAGATCGCCCCGGCGGTCACCGAGGCCGGGCTCGACGACCCGGCGGTGCATCCCCAGGCGATCCGCCGGCACGTCCGGCGTACGGTCCACGCGCTGCGCGCGGACGACCTGCTGGCCGGGCCGGTCGCGGCTGGTCGGGTGGCGGTGGTGGGCGGCCTCTACGACCTGAGCACCGGCGAGGTCGCCCTGCTCGACCCGACCTGAACACGCCGGACGCGAAACCGCCCGCCGGGAACTCCCGGCGGGCGGTCTGCTGGTGCTGCGGTGGGGGAGGGCTCAGCCCTCGAAGACACCGGCCGCGACCAGGCGCTTCTCGGTGGCCTCCCAGCCGTCGTTCGGGTGAACGGCAGCCAGGTTGTTGATCTCCGCCCGGATCTTGGCGGCGTGGCCGGCGGCGGCCAGCACCCGGATCTCCTCGACGAAGGCGTCGGAGTCGGTGCGCAGGTGCGCGGTCTTGCCGTTGGTCAGGTTGCGCACGTAGGCGTGCTTGCCGCCGTTGAGCGGGATGAGGTACTTGAACTCGCCCAGCACGCTGAGGGCGCCACCCTGGCCAGCCTGGCCGGCCCGGACGGACGCGCGCGCGGTCTTAGAGGTGTTGCTCGCCACGGAGGTACTCCTTGCAAGACGTACGGGAGGACTGGACGTCCGGGGGCTGTATGCGGGTGACACTGAGTCGGCCCGCGAAGGTGTAACGCGGCAGAAGCCGCCGATGGAACTGTACAGGACCACGACATCAGGCTGGTCGTCGCGGTGTCCTGAGAGGCAACGGAGACCACCCGTCCGGCTATTCCGGCAGGCGTTTTTTCCGATTCCCTGGCGCACCATCCGTCACAGGAGTCATCATGTGTTGCAGCAACCACTCCGGTGGACGAGGTCGTAGGGGAAGACGCACCTCGCTCTCCGGGAGGTCACCGTGCCAACGCGTGGCGTCGTATACGTCCACTCGACCCCGCTCGCCGTGTGCTCGCACGTCGAGTGGGCGATCGCGCGCGTCCTAGCCGCGCCGGTCAACCTGCAGTGGACGGCTCAGCCCGTCGATCCCGGCGCCCGCCGGGCCGAGTGCGGGTGGACCGGCCGTCCGGGGACGGGCGCCGAGCTGGCTGCTGCCCTCCGGCAGTGGCCCATGATCCGTTTCGAGGTCACCGAGGAGCCGAGTCCCGGCGCCGACGGTGAGCGCTTCATGTACGTGCCCGCCCGTGGCCTCTTCCGGGCCACGGTCGGGGCGGCCGGCGACATCCAACTCGGCGAGGACCGGCTGCGGGCGCTGATGGCCTCCGCCCGGGCCCCCGAGGCGCTGTCGCACGCCCTCGACAAGGCGCTCGGCACCGCGTGGGACGCTGACCTGGAGCCCTACCGGTACGCCGGTGACGGGGCACCGGTGACGTTGCTCACCCGGGTCGGCTGACCTCCGCCACCGCCCCGCTGGCCAGACGCTCCCGGGCGCTGCGACCGGTAAGGTCAAGTTGCCCCGATAAGGGGGAACCTGGTGGGATGGGCGGGTGCCGATTCGCCCGCGACACGCCGGTGTCGCCGTCGCCGCCCTGACCGCCCTGCTCGTCTCCGGCTGCTCCGGCGCCCCGGACCGGCCCGACCCGACGCCCGGTCCGACCGGCGTCTCGGCGGCCCCGAGCGCTCCCGCAGCGACCCCGGCCGACGATCCGGCCGCGCGGGCCGCCGCCCTCGTCGCGACGCTCTCCGACGAGGACCTGGTCGGGCAGGTGCTGATGCCGTACGCGTACGGCGACTCGGCCACGAAGGTCTCGACCGGCTCCGTGGCCGGCAACCAGGCCCTCGCCGGCGTCGACACCCCCGCCGAGATGATCGCCAAGTACCGGCTCGGCGGGCTGATCCTGGTCGGCTTCAGCGCCGACGACCCGACCAAGGGCAACCAGGAGACCACCAACGTCGACAACCCCAAGCAGGTCCACGAGCTGACCACCGGGCTGCGGGGCGCCGCCGGACGGCTGGCCGCCGGCCCGGCGCCCTTTCTGATCGGCACCGACCAGGAGTACGGCGTCGTCACCCGGATCACCGACGGGGTCACCATCCTGCCCACCGCGCTCGCCGCCGGTGCGGCCGGCGACCCGAAGCTGACCGAGGCCGCCTGGCGGGCCGCCGGCGCCGAACTCGCCGCGCTGGGCATCAACGTCGACTTCGCCCCGGTGGCCGACGTGCTGGCCACCCGCAGCACGGTGATCGGCTCGCGGTCGTTCGGCGCCGACCCGAAGCTCGCCGCCGCGCAGGTCGGCGGCGCGGTCCGGGGCCTGCAGGCCAGCGGCGTCGCGGCCACCCTGAAGCACTTCCCGGGGCACGGCCACAGCGCTGACGACTCGCACAAGGACCTGCCGGTGCTCACCCAGTCCGCGGCGGAGCTGCAGAGCGGCGCGTGGCCGCCGTTCACCGCCGGGTTCGAGGCCGGCGCGATGGCCGTGATGTCCGGCCACCTGGACGCGCAGGCCATCGACCCGGGCACCCCGGCGACCTTCTCCCACAAGCTGCTCACCGACGTACTGCGCGGCCAGCTCGGCTTCCAGGGCGTGGTGATCACCGACGGGATGAACATGCCGCCGGCGAAGCGCTGGGCGCCCGGCGAGGCCGCCGTCCGGGCGCTGAACGCCGGCAACGACCTGATCCTCATGACCCCGAACGTCGGCCAGGCGTACGACGGGCTGCTCGCCGCCCTGCGCGGAGGCTCGCTGCCCCGGGCCCGGCTGGTCGACGCGGTCACCCGGGTGCTGACCATGAAGTTCCGGCTGGCGACGGCCCCCACCGAGCCGATGTCCACGCTCAACACCCCGGCGCACCGGGCGGCGGCGGACGCGCTGGCCGCCGGTGCGGTCACCGTGCTGCGGGGCGCCTGCGGCAAAGCGGTGCAGGGCCCCGTCACCGTCACCTCCTCCGACGGCCGTGACGGCACCCGGGCGGCGCTCACCGCCGCGTTGACCAAGGCCGGCGTGACCGTGAAGCCGAGCGGCGGGACCGTGGTGCACCTGGTCGGCTACGGCGACGGCGACAGCGACCTGCGCGCCGACGCGGCGGTCACCGTCGCCATGGACACCCCGTACGTGCTGGCCAAGGCCACGTCGCCGACGCTGCTGGCGACGTACTCCTCCAGTCGGTCGTCGATGACCGCCCTGGCCGCCGTGCTGGCCGGCAAGGCCCGCCCGGGTGGTCGGTCCCCGGTGGCTGTGCCCGGCCTGCCCGCCACCACCTGCGGCGCCTGATTCCGCCGGGGCCCGCAGGTCGGAAATCGCGTCGCCGGCGAGGGCGTCGACCTGGCAGCCTCGCTGTCATGGCAACCGCACAGGGCTTCCGCTACGACCAGCGCGCCGACGGCACGGTGGTGATCACGCATCACGGCCGGGTGGCGGGCACGCTGCGCGGCGCCCGGGCGGCGGAGTTCCTCGCCGAGGTCGACGACGACCCACAACTGGTGATGGCCCGCTGGACCGGCAACTACCGCCACGGCAACGAACGCACCGCCAAGCAGCATCCCCGCAACCGGGGCTGAACGTGCCGAAGGGCCCCCTTTGCTGAGGGGGCCCCTTCGGTAAACCCGCAGATCGGCCGTCTCACGGCCGCTGTCTCACGGTCGTGCGAAGACCAGCGCCACGTTGTGGCCGCCGAAGCCGAACGCGTTGTTCAGCGCGGCGGGGATCTCCATGTGGCGTGCCTTGTGCGCGGCGACCTCCAGGCTGAGGCCCGGCTCCGGGTCGTCGAGGTTGATCGTCGGCGGGACGACGCCGTCGCGGATGGCCAGGATCGTGGCGATCGACTCCAGCGCTCCGGCCGCACCGAGCAGGTGACCGGTCATCGACTTCGTCGCGGCCAGCACCGGGTGGTCGCCGAGCGCCTTGTGCAGCGCGCCGATCTCCAGCATGTCGCCGACCGGGGTCGACGTGGCGTGCGCGTTGACGTGCACGATGTCCTGCTTGGCGATGTCCGCGTCCGCGATCGCCCGAGCGATGGCCCGGATGGCGCCCTCACCCTCGGCGTGCGGCTGCACGATGTCGTACGCGTCGGAGGTGATGCCGGCGCCGGCGAGGCGCGCGTACACCCGAGCGCCGCGGGCTGCGGCGTGGTCGGCGCGCTCCAGCACCACGATGCCCGCGCCCTCACCGAGGACGAAGCCGTCGCGGCCGGTGTCCCACGGGCGGGAGGCCCGCTCCGGGTCGTCGTTGCGGGTCGACATGGCCCGCATCGAGCTGAAGCCGGCGATCGGCAGCGGGTGGATGACCGCCTCGGTGCCGCCGGCCACCACCACGTCGGCCCGGCCGGCGCGAATGATGTCCAGACCGAGCGCGATCGCCTCCGCGCCGGTGGCGCAGGCGCTGGCCACGGTGTGCACGCCGGCCTTGGCGCCCAGCTCCAACCCGACCCAGGCGGCCGGACCGTTCGGCATCAGCATCGGGATCGTGTGCGGGGAAACCCGCCGCGGCCCGGACGCCTCCAGGATGTCGTCCTGGGCGAGCAGGGTGGTGGCACCGCCGATGCCGGAGCCGACGCTGACGGCCAGCCGCTCCCCGTCGAGGCCGGAGTCGGCGAGGCCGGCGTCCGCCCAGGCCTGCTGCGCCGCGATGATCGCGATCGCCTCGGAGCGGTCGAGCCGGCGCAGTCGGACCCGGTCCAGCACCTCGGACGGCTCCACGGCCAGCTGGGCGGCGATCCGGACCGGCAGTTGCGCGGCCCACTCCTGGGTGAGGGCACTCACCCCGGAGCGGCCGGCGAGCATGGCGTCCCAGGTCGACGCGACGTCCCCGCCAAGCGGGGTCGTCGCGCCGAGCCCGGTGACGACGACGTCAGGACCACTCATGATCAGGACTGCGCCTCGATGAAGCTGACGGCGTCCCCGACGGTCTTGAGGTTCTGCACCTCGTTGTCCGGGATCTTGACGCCGAACTTCTCCTCGGCGGCCACCACGACCTCCACCATGGAGAGCGAGTCGACATCGAGGTCGTCGGTGAAGGACTTCCCCTCGGCCACGTCGTCCGGGTTCACCCCGGCAACCTCTTCGAGGATCTCGGCGAGGCCGGTGGTGATCTCGTCACGGGTCATTGCGGTTGGTTCCTCTCATAGGGGGGTCTCCGGCGGCCGGCGTCGCCGACCGCCGCTCCTCGACGCGTACGCGCCCGAGGGGGTTTCAGGGGCAACGGACGACCTGACCGGCGTAGGTCAGGCCGCCGCCGAAGCCGAACAGCAGCACCGGGGCGCCCGACGGCACCTCCCGGCGCTCGACCAGCTTCGACAGAGCCAGCGGCACGCTCGCCGCCGAGGTGTTGCCGGACTCGACGATGTCCTTCGCGATGATCGCGTTGGGGATGTTGAGTCGCTTGGCGATGCCGTCGATGATCCGGGCGTTGGCCTGGTGCGGCACGAAGGCGGCCAGCTCCGACGGGTCGACCCCGGCCCGCTCGCACGCCTGCAGGGCCAGCGGCGCGAGCGCGGTGGTGGCCCAGCGGAACACCGCCTGCCCCTCCTGCTGGATGTACGGGCGCCAGCCCTCGATGCGTACCGCGTCGCTCTTCTCCGGCACGGATCCCCAGACGACCGGGCCGATGCCGGCCGGCTCGTCCTCGGCCGTGGCGGTGACCACCGCGGCCCCCGCGCCGTCACCGAAGATGATGCAGGTGGAGCGGTCGGTCCAGTCGGTGAAGTCGGACAGCTTCTCGGCGCCGATGACTATCGCGTTGCGCGACGCCCCGGCCCGGATGGCGTGATCCACGGTGCCCAGGGCGTACGCGAAGCCCGAGCAGGCGGTGTTGACGTCGAACGCGCCCGGCGCGGCGATGCCCAGCTTGGCGGCGACCCGGCAGGCCACGTTGGGGCTGCGGTCGATCGAGGAGCAGGTGGCGACCACGACCAGGTCGATGTCGGCGGCGGTGAGCCCCGAGTTGGCCAGCGCCTTGCCGGCGGCGGCGGCGGCCATGTCGGCCACCGTCTCACCGTCGGCGATCCGCCGGGTGACGATGCCCACCCGGTCGCGGATCCACTCGTCGTTGGTGTCCACGAGCTGGGCGATGTCGTCGTTGGTCACCACCCGGGAGGGCTGGTAGTGCCCCATCGAGACGATGCGACTGCCGGTCATGAGTGTCCTCCGATGGGGGCGAGCGGTTGGCCCGGCGTGCCGTGGCGGGCGATCAGGTCCCGTGCGGCCGGCAGGTCGTCCGGGGTGTTCAGGGTGACGATCTCCGGGGCGCCCGCGCCCTTGAGCTCCCGCTTGACCAGACCGGCGAGGGTGCCGGCCGGGGGCAGCTCGATCACGCCGGTCACCCCGCGCTCGGCCAGCGTGCGCATGCACAGGTCCCAGCGCACCGGGGCGGTGACCTGGCGGACCAGCCGGCGCACCAGCTCCTGGCCGTCGGTGACGGCGGTGCCGTCGAGGTTCGACAACAGGATCCGGGCCGGGTCGGCGGGGGCGATCCCGGCGGCGACCGCGGCCAGCGCGGTCTCGGCCGGGGCCATGTACGGGGTGTGGAACGCGCCGGCCACCTGGAGTCGGATGACGCGGGTCTTCGCCGGCGGGTCGGCGGCGAACTTGTCCAGCCCGTCCAGCGCGCCGGCGGCGACGATCTGGCCGGCGCCGTTGCGGTTGGCCGGGTGCAGCCCGTGCGCGGCGATCGCGGCGAGCACCTCGTCCGGGTCGCCACCGAGCACGGCCGCCATTCCGGTCGGCTCCAGCGCGCACGCGGCCGCCATCTCCCGGCCCCGGATCCCGGCGAGGGTGAGCGCGGCTTCGGCCGAGAGCACCCCGGCCACCGCCGCGGCGCCCAGCTCGCCGACGCTGTGGCCGGCGGTGAGCGTCACGCCGTCCAGCGGCAGGTGCTCGGCGGCGAGCAGCGCCGCCGCGACGAGCAGCGGCTGGGTGCGGGCGGTGTCCTTGATCTCGTCGGCGTCCGCGGCGGTGCCCAGATGCACCAGGTCCACCCCGGCCAGCGCCGACCACCAGCGCAGTCGCGCCTCGGTGCCGGTCAGGTCGAGCCAGGGGGTCAGGAAGCCGGGTTTCTGGGAACCCTGGCCGGGACTAAGTACGGCGAGCACGCCTATGACTCTCCCGGATACGCGTGGGTAGCGCTGTGCCGGGGCCCACCAAACCGCACTAGAACCTTTGGAGGTTTCTCACAAAGATCGGCGAGGATCATCACTGCTTTGGGCGGATTTCCGGGCGGCCGGGGTCAATGTCTGGGTCGGGACCGCCGTGACCACCGGGACCACCGGATCCAGTCGACCGACGGTCAACGCCACCTGGAGGGCGAACGCGTCCCGGGGCGACAGCGGCGAGAAGCCGGTCACCTCGGCGATGCGGCGCAACCGGTAGCGCACCGTGTTCGGGTGCACGAACAGCGCCCGCGCCGCGCTCTCCAGCGTGCCACCGGCGGCCAGGAAGGCGTCCAGGGTCTCCAGCAGCTCGCCACCGGCGCGCACCAGCGTCGCGTACACGTCGTGGCGCAACCGGCGACGCGCCTCCGCGTCGCCGGCGAGGGCCCGCTCCGGCAACAGGTCCGCGGCCGGCACCGGCCGGGGGGCGGTCGGCCATGCCGGCGCCGCCCGGAAACCGGACAGCGCGGCCCGCGCCGACTCCGTTGCCTCATCCAGACTGGGTACGGCCGGACCGACCACCACCGGGCCGTCACCGAACGCGTCCAGCAGCTTGCCGGTGGCGCTCAGCGGATCCGCCGCGCCGCCCAGGACGATCACCAACCGGTCGCCGTGCACTCCGCCGATCACCTCGACGCCGATCCGCCGCGCCTGCCGGTACACCACGTGCAGCACGGCGGAGACCTCGCCGCCGGGGGAGCGGCCGACCGCCACCGCGACCGGCGGCGCGTCCGCCCAGCCCAGCGCGGCGGCCCGGCTCGCCAGGACGTCCGGCGAGTCACCGCGCAGCAGCGCGTCGACCAGCAGGGCCTGCAACCGGGCGTCCCACGCGCCGCGCGACTCGGCGGCCCGCGCGTACACCCGGGCGGCGGCGAACGCGATCTCCCGGGAGAAGCGCAGCACCGCCTCGCGCAGCAGCTGCTCCTCGCCCTCGGCGGCCAGCTGCGACACCTGCTCCTCGACGACGTCGATGGTCACCTTGATCAGTGCCACCGTCTGCTGGAGGGTGATCGACCGGGCCAGCGCCTGCGGTGCCGCGGCGAACACCTCGTCGGAGACCTCCTGGGTGCTGTCCGCCGTGCCGCCGCCGTCGCGCAGCCACTGCACCAGCGACCGGGCGCCCGCCTGGGCCACCAGCATCACCCAGGAGCGCTGGTCGGCCGGCAGGGCGCGGAACCACGGCAGCGTCTCGTCCATCCGGGCCACGCTGGCGGTGGCCAGCGCTCCCGCCGATCGCTCGATCCGGCGCAGCGTGGCCGCCAACTCCCCACCGTCGGGCGTACTCACCGCCCTAGCCTGACACGTCGTGAGCAGGCCATCCACGCCGGCACCGGTCAGCGGGCCCGGGTCGGCCGGTCCCGGCGCAGGGTCACGGTGGCGCGAGCAGGCCCAGCTCCTGGGCCAGGATCGCGGCCTGCACCCGGCTGCGCAGGTCCAGCTTCGCCAGAATCCGGCTGACGTGTGTCTTGGTGGTGCTCTCCGCCAGCGCCAGCCGGTCGGCGATCTGCTGGTTGGACAGGCCCAGGCCGAGGCAGGCCAGCACGTCGCGTTCGCGCGGGGTCAGGGTGTCCAGCGCGGCCCGGGCGGCCGCCGACGCGCCGGGCGCGGTGGCCGCGAAGGCGGCGATCAGACGACGGGTCACCGTGGGGGCGATGAACCCCTCACCGCGCGCCACGGTGTGCACCGCCGCGACCAGTCCCGCCGCGTCGGTGTCCTTGAGCAGGAACCCGGACGCCCCGGCGCGCAGCGCGCCGAAGACGTACTCGTCCAGGTCGAAGGTCGTCAGCACCAGCACGTCGGCGAGCCGGTCGGCGACGATCACCCTGGTCGCGGCGATCCCGTCGAGGCGTGGCATCCGCACGTCCAGCACCGCCACGTCGGGGCGCACCTGCCGGCACAGCCGGACCGCCTCGTCGCCGTCGGCCGCCTCGCCAACCACCTCGATACCCGGCGAGCCGCCCAGGATCAGGGCCAGACCCGCCCGTACCGCCGGCTGGTCGTCCGCGAGCACCACCCGTACCGGCGCGGCGCCGGCGTCGCCCGAGCGCGGCGCGGTCACCCGCCCTCCCCGGTGGGCAGGGCGGCCCGGACCTGCCAGCGGCCGTCGTGCGGCCCGGCGGTGAACCGGCCGGCCAGCAGCGCGGCCCGCTCCCGCATCCCGATCAGCCCGGCCCCGGCGCCCGGCAGCCCCGACCCGTCCGGGCGCACCGGATTCTCCACCGTCAGCACCACCTCCGCCGGCCGGTACGTGATGGTCAGCTCCGCCTCGCCCGTGCCGTGCTTGAGCGCGTTGGTCAGCGACTCCTGCACGATCCGGTACGCGGCGAGGTCGACCCCCACCGGCAGCGGGCCCGGGGTGCCGTCGGTGTGCACCCGTACCGCGAGGCCGGCCGCCCGGATCCGCTCGACCAACCCGTCCGCCTCGGCGAGCCGCGCCGTGACCGCCTCCGGCACCGCGCCGACCACGCCCGCCGTGCCCCGCTCACCCGCGTCCGGCTCGCGCAGCAGCTCGATCATCTGCCGCATCTCGGCCAGGCCCTGCACGCTGCTCTCCCGGATCACCCGCAACGCCGACTCCACCTGGCCCCGCTCCAGCCCCGGTACGGACAGCACGGCGGTGGCGTGGATGGCCACCGCGCTCAGGTGGTTGGCGACCACGTCGTGCAGTTCCCGGGCCATCCGCGCCCGTTCGGCGCTGACCGCCTGCCGGCGGTCCAGCTCGACCAGCCGGGCGGTCTGCTCGGCCCGGGCCCGCTCGGCGGCGGCCTGGTCCCGGTACTGCCGCACGCTGATCCCGGTCAGCACCGGCAGCAGCCCGGCGAGCACCACCGGCACCCCGACGGCGGCCCCGCGCCACTGCCCGAAGCCGAGCACGCCGGCCACCACCGCGATCGCGCTCAACGTCGCGGTGATCCCCAGCAGCCACCGCCACAGCCGGGGCGGGCCGTACACGCAGGCGTCGTAGAGCACCTGCGTGTAGATCACGACGGTGCCCAGCGAGTTGCCCAGCGCCGTGTCCACCACGAGCGCCCCGGTCCCCACCGCCAGGCTGGCGCGTGGCGCGACCCGACGCAGACCGACGGCCACGCACACCGCCAGCAGCGGCGCCAGGAACAGCTCGGGCGGCACGTCCGGGTGCGGGACGATCTGCGGCTGCATGCCCAGGCCGTACAGCACCAGGCCACCGATCAGCGACGCGCCGGCCAGCGTGAGATCCCGGCCGGCCGTGCCGGAGCCGAGCCACGGTGGCGGTCGCATGCCCCGATCCCACCACAACCGTCGACCCTCCGACTCCGACCAGGGAAGGAGCCCGCCGGCTCCGACATGCGCCGAAAGGGGTACGTCGAGCGCGTCCCGGACGGTTGGTCCGTCGAAGGGAGGACCCCGATCTCGTCTCCGGCGTCGAGGCCCGGGCCCCGCCGATCGGCGACGCTGGGTGCCGACGACGGGGGGAGGTCGCCATGGTGGTCGCGGTGATCATCGGTTGTGAGATCGCGTTCTGGGTCCTGCTCGGCGCCGGGCTGGTGGCCCGCTATCCGCTGCGCCGGCCACGACTCGGCGCGGCGCTGCTGGTCTGCGTACCGCTGGTCGATCTGGCACTGCTCGCCGCGTCGGTGATCGACCTGCGCCGCGGCGCGACCGCAGGCGTCAGTCACGGTCTCGCCGCCGCCTACCTCGGCTTCTCGGTGGCCTTCGGGCACTCGATGGTGCGCTGGGCGGACCAGCGCTTCGCCCACCGGTTCGCCGGTGGTCCGCCGCCGGTGCGGCCTCCCCGCCACGGCTGGGCCCGCACCCGCCACGAGTGGCGGGAGTGGGCCAAGGCGTTCCTCGGCTGGGCTGTCGCGTGCGCCCTGCTCGGTGCGGCGATCCTCTGGGTCAACGACGCGGAACGAACCCGTGAACTGGGCAACTGGATCCGCAGCCTCACCGTCGTGATCCTGATCTGGCTGGTCGCCTTCCCGGTCTGGGAGACCCTGTTCCCTCGCCGCCCGAAGCGCTGACCCCGGGGTACGCCGTGCACAGGCCGTCGGTCCCGGCCAGTACGGTGACAGGGCACGTCGGGGGGAGCGCCCCCGCGCGTGAGTGCGAGCGTGAGGAGACCGGGCATGGCGCACGGGGAGGCCGAGCACGGCTGCGCCCAGGGCGAGCCCTGCCGGCTGGGGCACCACGACCCGCAGGCGGCCGGCAAGCCGCGCCGGCCGGTCGGCGGGGCGTCGGCGCACCCGGCGGAGTCGACCGGTGGCCGTCCGTCCGAGCGGGCCGACGACGACGTGGCCGTGCCACGCCAGCGGGCCACCGAGCCGGTGCCGGCCGAGCCGGACGACGTCACCGGCTGCCGCAGCGAACTGCCCGGGTGGGCGGGGGCGCACCGGCACGGCCCGGTCCGGCCGCGTCAGCGGGCCACCCGACGGGAGCGCCCGCCGCGCCGCTGGTGCTGACCGCGCGACGGCTGGTCTGACCCGCCGCCCGAGGTCAGCGGGTCCGGCGGCGGATCAGCAGGGCGATTCCGGCGAGACCGACCGTGATGGTCAGCATCACCGCGACGTTGAGCAGCAGCAGTCGCTGCAACTCGCCGAGCGCTTCGTCGATGTCCCGCGCCGGGTCCATCGTGTCCTCCGGGAGGACCCGCTCGCCGCCGCCCACGCCGCCGCTGACCGTGTCGAACTGCCGCTCCAGCGGCACCCCGGCGGTGCGCAGCGTCTCGGACATGCTGAGCCGGCCGAGGAACCAGCCGGCGCTGGTCTTGCGGCCGTCCGGCTGCTTGGCCGGTCGGTACACGCGCGGGCCGCCGGCCGCCTTGGGGTAGAGGTCGAACGTCTGCTTCGGCGTCTCACCGGCGAGCACCACGACCGTGTACTTCGGACCGAGGTTGGCTGCCTTCGGCCCGGTCGGCATGCCGGTACGACCGAAGAAGTTGACCTGGTCGATGACCGCCACCACGTGCGTGGGCTGGGTGTCCGACCGGAGCCGCAGCGGCTCGGTGAGCCCTTCGCCGGTGATGTCCACACCGGCGGGTGCCGGCTTGGGCGCCGCGCTGGCCGGGCCGGCGGTGCCGAGCGCCAGCAGTGCCGCCGCCAGCGTGCCCGCCAGCACGGCGACCCAGCGCCTCATCTGTCGGACCATCCCGCCTCCTCGCCCCGTTCGATGGATGGCTTCGTCATGACGTCCGGGTCGGTCGGCCGGTGACAACACCGACCGAGCGGTCGGGCCCACTCTCACAGACTCCGCAGAACGTCGATGAATTGCAGCTTGTGGAACAGTAATTGGAACTATCTGCGATCTCTGCTCGACTAATGAGGAGCTGTTTTGATCAGCGGGCGGATCGTACCCTTACGGAGGGGTTCATGGGGGGCAGGGTTACACGAATGGCGCGGGTCGTGCCAGTGGTGTTCGGCGTGGCGTTCGGTGTGTCGTTGCTGGCCCCGGCGACACCGGCCGCCGCGCACAACTCGCTGACCGGCAGCGATCCGCGCGACGGCGCCCGGGTGGCCACCGCGCCCGCCCGGGTCGAGCTTCGGTTCCTGGCCAAGCCGGCCCCCGCTACGACGAAGATCACAATAACCGGACCGGACAATGTGGTCGCCGGCGGGCAGCCGACCTTCGACGGCAGTCGCGTACGCGTGCCGTTCACGCCGGGCGCGGCGGGGCTCTACATCGTCGGGTACCAGCTCGCGTCCAGCGACGGCCACCCGATCAAGGGCGAGGTGCGGTTCACCCTCACCACCGGCACGGCCGCCGACCCGTCCGCCAGCCCCTCGGCCGCCGGCACCGGCCCGGCGGCAGCGCCGACCGGCTCGCCCTCGGCCGGGCCCTCGGGAGTCAACCCGTCCTCGGGCGGGCCGCCATCGGCGCCGGCGGGCAGCTCAACGGCGTCCGCTGTGCCAGCGGCCTCGGAGCGGTCCGACTCTGGTGGCCGCTGGTGGCTCTGGGCGCTCGGCGGCCTGGTGCTGCTCGCTGCTCTCGCCGCCGGCCTGGTGTTCCGTCGCAGGAACCGGGCGCACTGATCACACGATCGCCGCAGGCCTGGTGAACGGGGTGTCCGCGTCCCCCTTTGCTCTGCTTCAGCGGAGGCAACACTTCGCGTCCGATATTCGGACACCGGGTGTTGCGTGGGTTGAAGCAGAGCAAAGGGGGCGACGCGTAGGTACGACGCCGGCCCGCTGCCGGTCGGACTGTCAGGGCAGGCGGAGCCGGGCGGCGCGCATCCGGGTCAGGGTGCGCTCGCGACCGAGCACCTCCAGCGACTCGAACAGCGGCAGGCCGACCGTGCGGCCGGTGACCGCGACCCGGACGGGCGCCTGCGTCTTGCCGAGCTTGAGGCCGCGCTCGGCGCCGACCGCCTCCAGCGTCGACTTCAGCGACTCGGCGTCCCAGGACTCCAGCGCCTCGAAGGCCGCGACGGCGGCGTCCAGCAGGTCACCCGAGCCGTCCTTCATGGTCTTGGTCCAGGCCGCCTCGTCGATCAGCGGCGAGGCCAGGAAGAGGAAGTCGACGTTCGGCACGATCTCGCTGAGCACCGCGAGCCGGGTCTGTGCCAGTGGTGCGACGGCGGCGAAGGCGTCGGCGTCGAACTCCTCCGGCTGCCACGGCGGCGGCGCGATGGTCCCGGTGCCGGTCAGCCACGGCTGGCAGGCGTCGATGAACTCGGGCACCGGCAGCGCGCGAATGTACTCGCCGTTGAAGGCGCGCAGCTTCTTCTCGTCGAAGAACGCGGGGGAGGGGTTGACCTCCTCCAGCCGGAACTCGTTCTCGATGACCGACCAGGGCACGATCTCCCGGTCGCCCGAGGGCGCCCAGCCGAGCAGCATCAGGTAGTTGCGCATCGCGCCGGCGAGGTAGCCCTCGTCGCGGTACGCCTCCAGGGCGACCTTGTCGCGGCGCTTGGAGAGCTTCTGCCGCTTCTCGTTGACCACCACCGGCACGTGCGCCCAGACCGGCGGCTTGACCCCGAGGGCGTCCCAGAGCAGCTGCTGCTTGGGGGTGTTGGGCAGGTGCTCCTCGGCCCGGATCACGTGGGTGATCCCCATGGTCATGTCGTCGACGACGTTGGCGAGCAGGAAGACCGGCGAGCCGTCGCCGCGGGCGATGACGAAGTCCTCGATGAGCTTGTTCTCGAAGGTGGGCTCACCACGGATCAGGTCGACGACCACTGTCGTGCCCTCGTCCGGCGTACGGAAGCGCAGCGCGTGCCCAGGCCCCGGGCCGAGGCCGAGGTCGCGGTGGTAGCCGTCGTAGCCCTGGTACTGCGAGCCGGTACGGGCCTGCACGTCCTCGCGGGTGCAGTCGCAGTAGTAGGCCCGACCCGACTCGTAGAGCCGGGTGGCGGCGGCCCGGTGCTCGCCGGCGTTCGCCGACTGGAAGTAGGGCCCCTCGTAGCTGCCCCGGGAGATGCCGATCCAGTCCAGCGCGGAGAGGATGCCCTCGGTCCACTCGGGCTTGTTGCGGGCCGCGTCGGTGTCCTCGATGCGCAGCACGAACACCCCGCCCTGCTGCTTGGCGTAGATCCAGTTCTGCAGCGCCGAGCGGGCGCCGCCGACGTGGAACATACCGGTCGGGGAGGGGGCGAAGCGCACACGTACCGTCACGTCCTCCAGCCTACGGCGGCCGGCGACCGCTTTTGGCCACGGCCCCCCGACTCAGGGGACTGAGCGGATCTTGACGACCAGGGCGCTGCCCACCAGGGTGACCGCGGCGGTGACCGCGTAGAGCGTCGGGTACCCGCCCAGGTGGACGACGAGCGGGGCGGAGAGCGCCGGGCCGAGCACCTGCGGCGCGGAGTTGGCAATGTTGATCACGCCCAGGTCCTTGGCGCGGTCGGTGGCCCGGGGCAGCACCTGGGTGATCAGGGCGGCGTCCACCGAGAGGTAGACGCCGTAGCCGGCGCCGAGCAGCAGGGCGGCGACGATCGCCATCGGCCAGACCGGCGCGATGGCGAGCAGCAGCGCCGCGACCGCCATGATCAGGCCGGAGACGATCACGTAGACCTTGCGCCGCCCGGAGCGGTCCGACAGCCGGCCGGCGACCACCGCGGTCAGCATCATGCCGAGCGTGTAGAGCAGGATCAGCACCAACAGACCGCCCTCGGGGTCGGGGTAACGCACCCCGTCGGTGAGGAAGTACAGCAGGTAGAGGGTGCCCAGCGCGTTGCCGAGCTGGACCAGGAACCGGGTGATCCACGCCCAGGCGAAGTCCGGGTGCCGGCGCGGGCTGATCCACATCGACGCGAACAGCGCCCGGGCCCGCAGCGCCGGGCGGTGCGCGCGGGGCAGCCGGTCGTCGGGAGTGAGCAGCGCAAACGGCAGCGACAGCACCAGGATGGCCACCGCGATGGCCAGGTAGCCGGCGGCGTTGCCGGTGACGACTGCGGTGACCAGCACCGCGCCGAGCACCAACCCGAGCGCCTGCGGGATACCCACCCAGCCGGAGACCGCGCCGCGCTGCGCCACCGGAACCCGGTCCGGGATGGCGGCCGTGAGGCTGGCCAGCATCGCGTTGAAGCAGACCTGGGCGGCGACCCAACCGACGGCGACCCCGAGGATGGTCCGCTGCTGGGCCAGCAGCACCAGCGCCGCCGCGCCGAGCACCGCGCCGCCGGCGGTCCAGACGTGCCGACGACCGAACTCCCGGCCGAGGATCCGCAGGCAGGTCCGGTCGGACAGCGCGCCCGCCAGGGGGTTGGCCAGCACCGCGGCCAACGCGCCCAGGCCGGTGACCACGGCCAGCATGGTCTCCTTGTCGGCGGGTGCGATCCGCTCGATCTGCTGCGGCAGCAGCACCTGGATCGGGGTGAAGAACGCCATCCACACGCCGAGGTTGGCCGCGAAGACCAGACCGATCCAGCCGCGTCGCACCGGCACGGTCGGTTCGGCGAGCGCCGCCGGCAGCGCCGCCGGCGCGGGGTCGAGGGTGGTCACCGCGCCGAACCGTCCCGGGAGGCCGCGATCACGTCCCGCAACCAGGCGTACGACGACTTCGGTGTACGCCTCTGGTCGGCGTAGTCGACGTGCACCAGCCCGAAGCGCTTGGTGAACCCCTCGGCCCACTCCCAGTTGTCCAGCAGCGACCAGACGAAGTACCCGCGTACGTCCACCCCGTCGTCGATGGCGGCCCGGACCGCCCGCAGGTGCCCGTCGAGGTACGCGATGCGCTCCGGGTCCGCCACCTGCCCGTCCGCGTCGGGTGCGTCGTCGTACGCGCAGCCGCTCTCGGTGATCTCGATGGGTGGCAGCGCGTCGCCGTACGTGTCACGCAGCCAGCCGAGCAGCTCGCGCAGCCCGTCGGGGGCGACCGGCCAGTCGAAGGCGGTACGCGGGTAGCCGTCCAGCGGCACCAGGTCGAACGGCAGCGGCGAGCCCTCCTCGGCGGCCCGTACGCCGGTGGGGTTGTAGTAGTTGACCCCCAGCACGTCGATGGGCGCGGCGATGGTGTCCAGGTCGCCGGGGCGGACGACGCCCGGGTCGAAGCCGGGCAGGTCCGGGTAGCCGCGGCCGAGCAGCGGGTCGGTGAAGAGCCGGTTGTGCAGCGCCTCGTACGCGGCCCCGGCGGCCCGGTCGGCGTCGCGGTCGCCGAGCACCCGCACCGGGGAGTAGTTGTTGGCGATCGCCACCGGGCTGGCGCTGCTGGCGCGCAGCGCGGCGACCGCGAGCCCGTGCCCGAGCAGTTGGTGGTGGGCGACGGGGAAGGCGTCGAAGAGCAGCATCTCGCCGGGGGCGTGCACGCCCATGCCGTAGCCGAGGCTCATGTGGATGAACGGCTCGTTGAGGGTGATCCAGAGCCGGACGCGGTCACCGAGACGGGCGGCGGTCCGCTCGGCGTAGTCGGCGAAGCGGGCGGCGGTGTCGCGGTTGAGCCAGCCACCGGCGTCCTGCAGGGGTTGGGGCAGGTCCCAGTGGTACAGGGTGGCCACCGGGTCGACGCCGGCGGCCAGCAACTCGTCGACCAGGCGGTCGTAGAAGTCCAGGCCGGCGGCGTTGGCCGCGCCGCTGCCGCTGGGCTGCACCCGGGGCCAGGCGATCGAGAACCGGTACGCGGAGACGCCCAGACCGGCCAGCAGCGCCACGTCCTCGGCGTACCGGTGGTAGTGATCGCAGGCGATCTCGCCGCTGCTGCCGTCGCTGATCCGGCCGGGGGAGCGCGCGAAGGTGTCCCAGATGGACGCTCCGCGTCCGCCGGCCGTGGTGGCGCCCTCGATCTGGTGGGCGGACGTGGAGACGCCCCAGCGGAAGCCGGCGGGGAACTTGGGCATCGGTGCGGTCGGCATGCGCCCTCCCGGTCAACGTGAAACGTGTTCGGGACTCTAGGGCGCTGTCGATGAATGCGCCATAGGCCGGGTTGGCGCAATCCGCAATGGTTGATCGGCGTGTCTTTTTCCTAACCCGTCCATGTAAGTCCGATTTAGCGCATAGAGTGCCGATATCGTGGGATGTCCTCACTGGAGGAAAGACGGAAATGATCCTCGTGGAACGCAGTGCGCACGTGGCGGCGCCGGTGGAAGTGGTCTGGGACGTCGTACAGCGGGCCGAGCAGTTACCGGCCTGGCTGGCGGGGGTCCGCGCGGCCGAAGTGCTCTCTGGAGAGGGCTTCGGGCGGCGGCAGCTGGTCCAGGCGGGGCGCGGTTCGGCGCATGAGGCCGAGGTGATCGCCTATCAGGAGCCGACGCTGATCGGCTGGCGGGAACGGGCCAAGGGTGCCGGTGCTCGTGCGGAGGCGCGCACCGAGATCTACGTCCAGCTCACCGAGGACGAGGAGGAGGAGGGCGGGACGATCGTGCGACTCATCGTCGTCCGCTGGCCGGCCGGCCCGGTCAAGGCGGCCCTGCTGCGCCTGGGCCTGCGCCGGGTCGGCGCCGACCTGGAGGACTCGCTCGCCCGGCTCACCGACCTGGCCGCCGTCGGCTGACGGGCGCGTCTGCTCCCGGCGTCACCCGCCCCTGGCGGTGGCCCCGGGCCCCCGCCAGGGGCCCCTGGACCGCCGCCGCTCCCCACTCACCCGCCGTCCGCCCGGTCGGTCGGGGCCGGAGCGAGGGTGCGGGTGCACCAAGAAGGGCCCGGCGCGGGTGCGCCGGGCCCTTTCTCGATCGTGCTGGATCAGCTGTCGCCGCCGGTCTCGCCGACCGGGGCGGCGTTGACGTCGTCGATCGCGTACTTCTTGGCGGCCTCGGCCGGCACGGTGGCCGGCACCGCGCCGCTGCGGGCGAGCTGCCGCAGCGTGGCGACCACGATCGACTCGGCGTCGACGTGGAAGTGCCGGCGCAGCGCGTGCCGGGTGTCCGACATCCCGAAGCCGTCGGTGCCCAGCGACGTGTAGTCACCGGGTACCCAGCGGGCGATCAGGTCCGGTACGGCGCGCATCCAGTCGCTGACCGCGACCTTCGGCCCGTCCGCGTCGGCCAGCTTCTGCGCGACGTACGGCACCTTGGCCTCGGCGCCCGGGTTGAGCAGGTTGTACTCCTCGGTCTCCACCGCGTCGCGACGCAGCTCGGTCCAGGAGGTCACCGACCAGACGTCGGCGGCCACCCCCCAGTCCTGGGCGAGCAGCTGCTGGGCCTTGAGCGCCCACTGCATGCCGGTGCCGGAGGCGAGGACGTTGGCCTTCGGGCCGTCGACCTGCGGTGCCGGGGAGTAGCGGTAGATGCCCTTGAGCAGGCCCTCCACGTCCACCCCGGCCGGCTCGGCCGGCTGGAGGATCGGCTCGTTGTAGACCGTCAGGTAGTAGAAGACGTTTTCCTGCGCGTCCCCGTACATCCGGTGCAGGCCGGCTTCCATGATGTGCGCGATCTCGAAGGAGAACGCCGGGTCGTACGCGACCACCGCCGGGTTGGTGGCGGCGATCAGCAGCGAGTGGCCGTCCTCGTGCTGCAGGCCCTCACCGTTGAGCGTCGTCCGCCCCGCGGTCGCGCCGAGCAGGAAGCCCCGCGCCATCTGGTCGGCCGCCGCCCACAGTCCGTCGGCGGTCCGCTGGAACCCGAACATCGAGTAGAAGATGTACATCGGGATCATCGGCTCGTCGTGGGTGGCGTACGCCGAGCCCGCGGCGGTGAACGAGGCGACCGAACCGGCCTCGTTGATGCCCTCGTGCAGGATCTGCCCGGTCGTCGACTCCTTGTACGACAGGAACAGCTCCCGGTCGACCGAGGTGTAGCGCTGCCCGTGCGGCGAGTAGATCTTCGCGGTCGGGAAGATCGAGTCGAGGCCGAAGGTGCGGGCCTCGTCCGGGATGATCGGCACCCAGCGCTTGCCGAACTCCTTGTCCTTCATGATGTCCTTGAGCAGGCGGACGAAGGCCATCGTGGTGGCCACCTTCTGCTTGCCCGAGCCGCGCTTGACGTCGGCGAACCGCTCCGGACCGGGGATGGTCAGCCGCTTGGTGCTGGTGCGCCGCGACGGCAGGTAGCCGCCGAGCTGCTCGCGGCGCTCCTTCAGGTAGGCCAGCTCCTCGGACTTCTCACCGGGGTGGAAGTACGGCGGCAGGTAGGGGTTGTCCTCCAGCGCCTTGTCCGGGATGTCCAGGTAGAGCCGGTCGCGGAAGGTCTTCAAGTCCTCCAGCGTCAGCTTCTTCATCTGGTGGGTCGCGTTGCGGCCCTCGAAGTGCGAACCGAGCGTCCAGCCCTTGATCGTCTTCGCCAGGATGACCGTCGGCTGACCGGTGTGCTCCGTGGCCGCCTTGTAGGCCGCGTAGAGCTTGCGGTAGTCGTGCCCACCCCGCTTGAGGTTCCAGATCTCGTCGTCGCTCAGCGGCTCGACCATCTTGCGGGTCCGTGCGTCCCGGCCGAAGAAGTGCTCCCGCACGTACGCGCCGGACTCGGCCTTGTAGGTCTGGTAGTCGCCGTCGGTCGTGGTGTTCATGAGGTTGACCAACGCGCCGTCGGTGTCGGCGGCGAGCAGCGGGTCCCACTCACGGCCCCAGACCACCTTGATCACGTTCCAGCCGGCGCCCCGGAAGAACGACTCCAGCTCCTGCATGACCTTGCCGTTGCCCCGGACCGGGCCGTCCAGCCGCTGGAGGTTGCAGTTGATCACGAAGGTGAGGTTGTCCAGCTCCTCGCGGGCGGCCACACCGATCGCGCCCAACGTCTCCGGCTCGTCCATCTCGCCGTCGCCGAGGAACGCCCACACGTGCTGCTGCGAGGTGTCCTTGATGCCGCGGTGCTGCAGGTACCGGTTGAACCGGGCCTGGTAGATCGCGTTCAGGCCGCCGAGGCCCATCGAGACGGTGGGGAACTCCCAGAAGTCCGGCATCAGCCGCGGGTGCGGGTACGACGGCAGCCCGCCGCCCGGATGCGACAGCTCTTGGCGGAACCCGTCGAGCTGGTGCTCGCTGAGCCGCCCCTCCAGGAACGCCCGCGCGTACATGCCGGGGGAGGCGTGACCCTGGTAGTAGATCTGGTCGCCGCCGCCCGGGTGGTTCTTGCCCCGGAAGAAGTGGTTGAAGCCCACCTCGTAGAGCGACGCCGAGCTGGCGAAGGTGGAGATGTGCCCGCCGACGCCGATCTCCGGGCGCTGCGCCCGGTGCACCAGCATGGCGGCGTTCCACCGCACGTACGCCCGGATGCGCCGCTCGACGTGCTCGTCACCCGGGAACCAGGGTTCCTGCTCCGGCGGGATGGTGTTGATGTAGTCGGTGGTGGTCAGGGGCGGAACCCCGACCTGGCGCTCACGGGCCCGCTCCAGCAGGCGCAGCATGACGTAGCGGGCGCGTTTGGCGCCGCGCTCGTCGATGACACCGTCAAGCGACTCGACCCATTCGCTGGTCTCTTCAGGGTCGATGTCCGGAAGCTGGCTCGGTAGGCCGTCGCTGATCACCGGGCGCTTGCGTTCCGTAGCCACAGGCGTTCCCTCGGTTGTGTGTGGGATAGGTCTCTAGCGCCATCCTGCCCCCTGGTGGCACCCGTCGTCACGTCTAGGTGCCCCCGACGCGATGCTGAACACAGGTACCCGTCGGTAACTTAGCGCGACGACCCTTCCTTTCCCCATGCACCGGGGCTCCCGGCCCGCTGCGGCAGAATGCGACGTATGCGCAGTGACGTGATCACCGTCCAGACCGGGACCCGGCCGGCCGTCCGGGACATCACCGCCGAGGCCCAGAGCTTCGTCTCCGGCGAGGGAGACGGCCTGCTGCACGTCTTCGTGCCGCACGCCACCGCCGGGCTGGCGATCATCGAGACCGGATCGGGCTCCGACGACGACCTGCTCACCGCCCTCGACGCGCTGCTGCCCACCGACAACCGCTGGCGGCACCGGCACGGCTCGCCCGGCCACGGCCGGGACCACGTGCTGCCGGCCTTCGTCCCGCCGTACGCGACGCTGCCGGTGCTCGACGGACGCCTCGCCCTGGGCACCTGGCAGTCCATCTGCCTGGTCGACACCAACAGCGACAACCCGACCCGCCAGGTGCGCTTCTCCTTCCTCCCCGCCTGACCCGCTCCCGCCCGCGGGTCGGGCTCAGCCGGGCCTACCGGCGGGGGCGTCGTCGACGGCCACGCGGGCCGGTGCCGAGGCGGACGCGGTGAGTTCGGCGAGGAACGCCTCCATGGCCGGGCGCAGCGGTCCCGTGCCCCGGCCCCGGGTCACCGCGAAGATCCGCCGCTCGGTCACCGGGTCGGTAAGCGGCTCGACGTGCACGGCTGGCGGCACCCCGCGCAGCGCCATCTCCGGTACGAGTGCCGCGCCGAGACCCGCGCCGACGAGGTCGAGCGTCAGTGCGAAGTCGATGGCCCGGTGGCGGATGTCCGGCTCGAATCCGGCCAGCCGACAGGCGTGCAGCGTGGAGTGCAGGCAAGGAGTGCCCTCGGCGCTGGCCACCCATCGCGCCTCGCGCAGGTCGTCGAGCCGGCCCGACCGGCTGCCCCAGCCGGCCGGCGTGATCAGGTGCATCGGGTCACTGGCGATCGGGTGTCGATCCAGGTCGGGTGGGAGCGGCGTCGGGACGTGGTCGTACTCCTGGAGCACGATCACATCGAGCTTGCCCGAGCGGAGGTCGAGTTGGCTCTGCTGGTCCTCAGCCTCGAAGACGCGCACGTCCAGGTCCGGATGTCGGGCGATCGCCCGTGCGGCGGCCGGCGCGACCAGGGCTCCGGCCGCCGAGGGGAAGGCTCCCACCCGTACGGCCCCGCTGACGTCGCGCCGCAGCGCCGCGAGCCCCGCCCCGGCCTGCTCGACCGCGCTGATGATCTGCTTCGCATGGTCGGCGAGCACGTAGCCGGCCGGGGTGAGCACGACCCCTCGGCCGGAACGTTCGACCAGCTCGCAGCCGGCCTCGCGGGCGAGCTGACCGAGCTGCTGGGAGACCGCGGAGGGGGTCACGTGCAGGGCTGCGGCCGCTGCGGTGACCCCGCCGCGCAGGGCCACCTCGTACAGCACGCGGAGCCGTCGAACGTCGAGGTCCATTAAGCAAGGCTACAGAATCGCTGAAGAACTAGGAAATTGTGCTAATAGGTAACGTCTCGCAGAGTCGATCTCATGAGAATGTCGCACCGACTCCAGGCGGTCCTGGTCGCCGCCATCTGGGGCGTCAACTTCGTGGTCATCGACATCGGCCTGCGGGATCTGCCGCCGCTGGTGCTTACCGCGCTGCGGTTCGTCGTCGTCGCCGTACCGCTGGTCTTCCTCGTGCCGCGGCCGACCGCCCGGGCGATCTACGTCGTCGCCTACGGCCTGATCCTCGGGGTGCTGAAGTTCGGGGTGCTGTTCAGCGCGATGGCCCTGGGCATGGGCGCCGGCCTCGCCTCCCTGGTGCTGCAAGCGCAGGCCCTGGCGTCGGTGGTGCTCGCCGCGCTGCTGCTGCGGGAGCGCCCTGCCCGGCGGCAGATCGCCGGTGTGCTGGTCGGCTCGGTCGGCATCGGCGTGCTCGCGGTCTCCGGCGGTGGGCACACCACTGCGATCGGCTTCGCGTTCACCCTCTTCGCCGCCGGGAGTTGGGCCGTCGCGAACGTCGTGGTGCGCGCCAGCGGCGAAACCCGGCCGATCTCCCTGCTCGTCTGGTCCAGTCTGGTGCCGCCGCTGCCGCTGTTCGGGCTGGCCGCCGTCGTCAACGGCCCGCAGGTGGTGCTCGACTCGCTGCTCGGCCTCTCCTGGCGCGCCCTGGCGGCGGTCGGGTACGTCGCCTACGTCTCGACCCTGGTCGGGTTCGGCCTCTGGAACCATCTCATCGGCCGCTACTCGGTCGCCCGGGTCGCGCCGTTCAGCCTGCTCGTGCCCGTCTTCGGGCTCACCGCGTCGTGGCTCCTCCTGCACGAGCGGATGACCGGCGGCGAGGTGCTGGCGGCCCTGATCGTGCTGGTCGGGCTCGCGCTCGTGGTCAGCGGCTCACGCCCGTCGGCTGAGCCGGCCGACCAGGCGCGACCAGCCAGCACCATGATCCGCACAACGTCGGAGAAACCGCTGCCTCGACGCGCGTTCAAGCAGCAACAGCGCTGACGTCGCGCGGATCTTGGCGCGAAGGCGGCCGGCGCGGGTGCGTACGATACGGCTGTGGCACAGGAGGCCTTTTCCCCGATGGCGGGGCCGGTGGACCGGGCCGGCCTCGCGGCCGACGTGGTGCGCCGGATGGCACACCTGACCGCCTCGCTGCGACACCGGCAGGGCACCGCGTTCGCCGAGTTGGGGCTCACCCCGGCCACGGCCCGGGCGTTGCACGAGCTGGACCCGGACCGTCCACTGCCCGCCCGGGATCTCGCCGATCGGCTGGGCTGCGACCGGTCCAACGTGACGGCGCTTGTCGACCGGCTGGAGCAGGCCGGCCTGGTCGAGCGTCGTACCGACCCGACCGACCGCCGGCAGAAGACGCTCGTGGTGACCGAGGACGGCCGGGGCGTGCGGGACCGGGTGACCGAGGTGATGTCCGACTCCCGACTCCTGGCCGGGCTGAGTGACCAGGAGCTGTCCACCCTGCGTGACCTGGTGTGGAAGGTGTCCGACGGCGGCTGTCCGGAGCCGTGCGACCCGGCGTGAGTCGACCCGCGCCGGCCGTGTCCCACTGGGCGAGCATGGCCTGCGTCGGTAATGCTGTCGGACGTGACCACCCCGCAAGATCTCGACGACCGGTTCCGGGAGACGCTGGCGGCGCTGCCCGCCGCGCAGCGGAGGCGTGACCCCGCCGACTCGGTCACCGCCGACGCCCCGCTGACCGGCGCGCAGCTGCTGGACCTGTTCGACGCGCAGGTGACCAGCCGCCAGCTCGACCTCGCCGGTCGTTGGCTGCGCAGTTTCGGGGAGGGTTTCTACACCATCGGCTCGGCCGGGCACGAGGGCAACGCGGCGGTCGCCGCCGCGCTGCGCCCCACCGACCCGGCGTTGCTGCACTACCGCTCCGGGGCGTTCTACTGCGTGCGGGCGGCCCAGGTCGCCGACGCCACGACGCCGACCGACACCGCCGACGCCGAACCAGCCACCGACCGGGAGCCGGCCGCCGACCCGAAGCGGGCAACCGACCAGGAGTCAGCCGCGGAGCCCGAGCCGGCCGGGTCCGCGCCGAGCGTCGGCGGGTTCGCGGCGTACGCCGAGGCGGCCCGGGACGTGCTGCGCGGAATGGTCGCCTCCAGCGAGGAGCCGATCGCCGGTGGCCGGCACAAGGTGTTCGGCCGCGCCGACCTGGCGATCGTGCCGACCACCTCCACCATCGCCTCGCACCTGCCCCGCGCGGTCGGGATGGGGCTGGCCGTGGAGCGGCTGCGCCGGCTGGACACCGTCGGGCGGCGTGCCGGGGCCGGGGTACGGGTCGGCAGCGGGGCCGGCGCGGCGCACGCCCCCTGGCCGCCGGACGCCATCGTGGTCTGCTCGTTCGGCGACGCGTCGGTCAACCACGCCAGCGCCACCGCCGCCTTCAACACCGCCGGCTGGTACGACCACGCCGGACTGCGCATCCCGGTGCTCTTCGTCTGCGAGGACAACGGGCTGGGCATCAGCGTCCGCTCGCCGGAGGGCTGGGTGGAGGCGACGCTGCGCGCCAAACCGGGCATCCACTACTTCAGCGCCGACGGGGCCGACCCGGTACGGGCGTACGAGGCGGCGCAGGAGGCCGCGGCCTGGGTACGCCGGCACCGGCGGCCCGCCGTACTGCACCTGCGCACCGTCCGGCTGATGGGCCACGCCGGGGCGGACGCGGAGTCGGCGTACCGCAGCCCGGCCGAGCTGGCCGAGGACCTTCAGCGGGATCCGGTGGCCGCCACCGCCCGGCTGCTCGTCGACGCCGGTGTGGCGACCGCCGACGAACTGCTGGCCCGGTACGACGAGACCGGCTGGCAGGTCCGCCGGCTGGCCGAGGAGGTGCTGGGCGAGCCGAAGCTGGCCTCCGCCGCCGACGTGGTGTCGGCGCTGGCGCCCCGCCGCCCGGTGCGGGTGGCGCGGGCGGTGGCCGACGCGGCGGCACGGGCCAGCGGGCCGGGCTCGGCGGCGCGGGAGGAGGCGTTCGGGGGCAAACCGCCGGAGCTGGCCGGCCCGCTCACCCTGGCGCAGAGCATCAACGCGGCGCTCGCCGACGGGCTGCTCGACCACCCCCAGATGGCCGTCTTCGGCGAGGACGTGGCCGCCAAGGGTGGCGTGTACGGCGTGACGAAGGGCCTGCGGGACCGGTTCGGCGCGGCCCGGGTCTTCGACACCCTGCTCGACGAGACGTCGGTGCTCGGGCTGGGCCTCGGCGCCGGGCTGGCCGGGATGCTGCCGGTGCCGGAGATCCAGTACCTGGCGTACCTGCACAATGCCGAGGACCAGCTGCGCGGCGAGGCCGCGACCATGCAGTTCTTCTCGCGGGGCGCCTTCCGCAACCCGATGGTCGTGCGGGTGGCCGGGCTGGCGTACCAGGAGGGGTTCGGCGGGCACTTCCACAACGACAACTCGGTGGCCGTACTCCGGGATGTGCCGGGTCTGGTGATCGCGGTGCCGGCGCGGCCGGACGACGCCGCGCCCATGCTGCGGACCTGCCTGGCGAGCGCGGCGGTGGACGGCAGCGTCTGCGTGTTCCTGGAGCCCATCGCGCTCTACCACACCCGCGACCTGTACGCCGAGGGTGACGGGGAGTGGCTGGCCGGCTATCCGGAGCCCGGCTCGTGGGTGGCCGGGCATGTGCCGGTCGGCCGGGCCCGGGTCTACCGGGTCGGCTCGGCCGATGACCTGACCATCATCACCTTCGGTAACGGGGTACGGATGTCACTGCGGGCCGCCGCCGTCCTCGCCGAGGAGGGGGTGGGCACCCGCGTGGTGGATCTGCGCTGGCTGGCGCCCCTGCCGGTGGCCGACATCATCCGGGAGTCCTCGGCGACCGGCCGGGTGCTGGTGGTGGACGAGACACGCCGCTCCGGCGGGGTCGGCGAGGGGGTGATCGCCGCGCTGGTCGACGCCGGATACGTGGGTGCCGCGCGGCGGGTGGCCGGAGTTGACTCTTTTGTACCATTGGGTCCGGCAGCCCGTCATGTTCTGGTCTCCCCGGAAGCCATTACCGACGGTGCCCGTACGCTGCTGGCACGGTAAATTCCGTTCCACCCGGTGCGCCACTTGCGCGCAGAGGCACAACTGTGTGGACTTTGCCTGACGGCGTCGGTCCGACGCCGCGAGCAGGGACGAAATGAGGAGGCACGCGACAGTGAGCGCGACCGCTGGTCAGGCCGCCGACGGGGTACGCAGCCTGGCGGACCGGTTCGGCATCGAACCGGGGATGGTCGTCATGGAGATGGGGTACGACGACGACGTCGACCAGGATCTCCGCGACGCCCTGACCGACCGCTGTGGAGATCTGGTCGACGAGGACACCGACGAGGTGGTCGACGCGGTGCTGGTGTGGTACCGCGACGGCGACGGTGACCTCTTCGAGCTGCTCGTCGACGCCCTCGGCCCGCTGGCCGACAACGGGGTCGTGTGGCTGCTCACCCCGAAGGCGGGGCGCGACGGGCACGTTGAGCCGAGTGAGGTCGCGGAGTCCGCGCCCACCGCCGGCCTCCAGCAGACCTCGACCGTCAACGCCGGCCGGGACTGGAGCGGCGCCCGCCTGGTGCTGCGCCGTGGGGCCAAGGCCAAGAAGTAGCCCGTCATCGCTTTCTCGCGCCCGGCGGTCCGCACCGCCGGGTGTGGCAGGCTGGCGTCGTCCCCCGACTCGACCCCGAGGAGTGCTCATGCCGATCGAGGTTGGCGCCGAGGCGCCGGACTTCGTGCTGAAGGACCAGAACAACCAGGAGGTCCGCCTGTCGGACTTCCGGGGCCGGCGCACCGTGCTGCTGGTCTTCTACCCGCTGGCGTTCACCGGCACCTGCCAGGGCGAGCTGGCCGAGGTGCGGGACAACCTCGACGAGTACGTGAACGACGACGTCCAGGTGCTGACGGTCAGCGTCGACTCGGCCTACAGCCACAAGATCTGGGCCGACCGGGAGGGCTACCAGTTCCCGATGCTTGCCGACTTCTGGCCGCACGGCGCCGTCGCCCAGGCGTACGGGGTCTTCAACGAGGTGGCCGGCTTCGCCAACCGGGGCACCTTCGTCATCGACAAGGCCGGCGTGGTCCGCTTCGCCGAGATGAACGGCCCGGGCGAGGCCCGCGACCAGCAGGGCTGGCGCAAGGCCATCGCCGACGCGACCGCCGGATAGGGGTACGCCGTGCGGCCGGGCCGGCGGCGAGCAGGTAGGCTTGCCAGCCACCGGCCCGCCGCACACGGGCGATCCGGGCGCGTAGCTCAGTGGGAGAGCACCCGCCTTACAAGCGGGGGGTCGCAGGTTCGAAACCTGCCGCGCCCACCCTTAACCAGCAGTAAAAGCCGTCCCGCGGAGAGCAGTTCCGGGGCGGTGACAGCAGTGGGTCCCTGGCGTGATCACTCCCGTGCGCGGCCACGCAACCACCCGAGTGAAGCCAGCGGCCGGACTGCCGACGACTGCCGGCGATGTCGGGCTCCACTTGATGCGTGACGGATTCGTGCCGGATGATCCGTTATATGATCGGCTAGGGCTGACCTACCTGTCGGCCTGTCACCCCCACCGAGGTCAGACGTCGAAGAAGTTGTTGTCTTCCTGGGGGATCGCGGGGCCGCGCCACACGAACCAGCCGTTGCTGTTGGCTGCGATCGGGTGCCGTAGGGCGTTAAGCGGTTCCAGGTGGCGCGGGCGCGACAGTGCGAGGCCGACCATCGTTCGCTGTCCCGGCGGCGCTGGCTCGACCGCGAAGCGTCGACACATGGCGCGTTGTACGGTCGAGACACTGGGGTCCGGCAGGCGACGACGCCAACTGATCATGTCACCCATCATGTGGAGAGTCGAACTGTCGCGGGGTCAACCGGAGTACGACAGGCGACTGCCGGCTGCCTAGTCCCACCACATGCTTGACAGATCCGTCCCAACACGTGCTTGACACTTGGCCTAGAGGATCGATCACAAGCTCGGCGGTGTGCTCGATGCGGCGAACGTTTTCACGGCCTGGAGCAAGCGGTCGAGGAAGTTGGACAGGGCTGGGGCGGCCACGTTGAAGTGCGGGTCGTCTGAGGAGTAGATGCCGGCGAGGACGAGGTCGGGTGGGAGTCGGTAGACGGGCGATCCGGCAGGCGTCGCTAGCGCGTACTGGGTGCCGCCGCCGTCGCTGGCGAATACGACAACGTCGGCGTGGTGGCGGCCGCTTACGTGGCAGAGGTCCCGTGCCTCGTGGGCGTCGGTCACGTGGGAGGCCGTGTGCAGGAAGAACCCGTTACCGATGTCCGGTAGCTCGACGGCACCGACCGCCGCGTACAGGTCGACGAGGACAGCGGGAATGGCGGGACGGGCAGCAGCGATTCGCGCAGCAGCGGTCGTGTCCGGACCACTGACGGCATTCTCCCCAGGCGGGTATCTGTAACGGTCTTCGAAGTCGAGCATCGCAGAGGCGACCGCCTCTCGCAGATCCTCGCGCCAGATCACCAGCTGGCCAGAATCCATGCGTCACCTCCGGTTCGCAACCGACGAGCCGCGGCCGACTTCACATGCTCACAGCCAGCGGTGTCAAGCATGTGGTGGGACGCGACTGTCAAGCATCTCCCGTGACGGGACACAGGCCACTGCCGGCGAAGTGGTTGAAATTTCTGTACGTCTTCAAGGCGGGCCTAGACGGGCCGCACACGCCGCCGCCTGGGCGCGCGTCCGGTCGCTCCGCTGACGCACTCACTCCGACCACGCAGCACGCCCGGCGGCTGGCGCGGAGGGCGGGTAGCCCGGTGAGCCGCCGAATGACGACAGGCCGTTGTCCGGTGGGGTGGTGGGGCCGGCAGCCGGCCGGGCCGCGCGGCAGGGGAGAGCGCACGCCGGGTCCGCGGGCGGTGGGCGGGGTTGCGGTTACTGCGCCTCCGGCGGGGCGCTCCGGCTCCAGGATGGCCGGGGGTCCGTCGGCGGCTTGCGGTCCGTGGGTGGTTGCGGTCACCCCTTGACCTCCGTAGGAGCATCGGGAGGGCAAGCATCGTGTCCTCAAGGGCTTCTCTTAACCAGTAAAATGGGCAGCAATTGCGCCAATCACGGCACCGGCAAGCGCGACTACAGTCGTAGTAGAGACGGTGAAGCGGGTGTCTAGCCGCGCCGCGGTCTGCTCCACAGAAGCGCGAATGTTGCTTACGTCCAAAGATGTAATCAGATTAACCTCTTGCGGATACTCGTGACTAAAAATCAGCCCCGCATTTCCTTTGGATGAGCTTTCGTCGAAGATTAGACGGGCATTATTCCATTCCCTTTTATTTTCTTCGATCGAAACCAATCCAAGCCACACGCCGGCGATGAATCGGGTCGACTCCTTTCTCCACTTCCTGTCACGCCATAAAGACTGCGCTCTTTTGTGCGCCGGAAGCGTTCCGGACAAGGCTCTGTTATATTGCAAGGCGAGAAGATCAGCCGCGCTTGCCCGGGCGTCCTTCTCGGCGACCGAAATTACCCGTCCGTGACTCCGAAGCTTTGTGTAAATATGGCAAATGAAGTAGATATTTGCGAGCAGTGCACGGGTTAAGTTCAAGGGATTATCAGCAGTTGTAACCTTAACCTCAACAAGATGTCTGTCCTGGGTGGAGAACGTTGGCTCAACCCTCTCTGCAACCGGCCGTACTAGCAAGTCGGAGTGCGCGAATGGGTAGCCACAATTGGATCCGCACGATAGCTTTTTGGCCTTCAGCCCGCTATCCTCGGCCGCCTTTTCAAGGATGTCCAACACTACCGTCCCGCCAGGTATCCCGAATGGGCGCGGGGAAGCGTCGTACATCCAAGTGACCAGCGCGGTCACGCCGTCCCATGCAACCCAGTATTCATCCGCGGGGACGGTGGACTCTTTGGCACCCTCAACTTGTAGCCGGCGCGGCACTTGGACATGCAGCGAAATCGCCGGCCGGATGCGGAGTGCGTGGTTGTGGGTGTGTGTTGCCCCTTCGGTTCGCATCCGGGTCCTTGGGTTGGCTGGCCTGGATGGCGGTACAACATAGCGGGCATCCTGCAGTGTCGCCGTCATAGGCGACGGAGCGTCGATCGACTTCACGCGGGCATCTTTTTCAAGGCTCTTGATCAGTTTCGAATAGCTGGCTTCCCTATCGCGATTCGCACCCATCACCAAGATGCATATTCCGACCCGACCCACCATCGTCGGCAAGCTCGTTGCCTGATCCACCAACGCTTCCTCCCACCCGCTCCGCGGTCGACAAGAATACGGGTCACGAGGTCCTACCTGCAGCCCTTGGGGCTGTCGGTCAGCCGACACCGGCAGAAGTTGCACAGCCATGAGCAAGAGGGCTGCTTGTTACCGCCCTCTGCCGAGCACGGAAGCGCGACGCTTCACTCCTCGACTACATGTTTGCGGGCATGGTGCGCGTACGCTATGCCGCTTTTCCCACCGTGCGTGGCAGTGGAGGCAGTGGAGCCAATGACCGGAAGCTGTCCCCGCCGGTGGACGTGCACCCATCAAGATCAGGCCGTCTCCAGGCCGTCAGAGGTCAACCAGCATCGACTACTGGCGACCATCTATGACGCGTCTCGCCCCAGGTCACAGTGGGCCTCGCCCGGTTTGCGCGATAACGCCCGGGCTCACGATCAATACAACGCCACGTTTGGAACGCTTACTCCTGCGGCGGAGGAGTGAGCCAGGCCAGGGGTTGTCCGCTGAGGGCGGCGTCGGCAAGGCGGTGGGCGCTGGCGGTCTTCAAAGCGGCTCGTGAACTGTCGATCCAGCGCTGCACGTTGTCGACGCCTTGGTGACGGTACTCGACGGCTTGGACGAGGCATTCCAGCTTGTCAGCATCACGAGCGACGACCGCCTCCAGTGTCTCGCCAGCTTCATATTCGGCGACCGCGGCGGTGATGACTTCGGCGACGGCCGGTGGGCAGGCGGCGACCTGGTCGGCGGTGACGGCGGTGTTGGGTACGGCGGTGAGATAGCGCTTGGCGATGTGTGGAATGTCGGTGATTCGGGTTTCCTGAGTGTCGTGCAGGGTGCAGAGCATCGACACTCGGGCTGGGTCGGCGCCCTCCATGGCGGCGAGCATCATTCCGATGAGCGTCGTTCGGAAGGAGTGCTCTGCGATGGACTCGGGTTGCTTGACGCCGGCGAACCACCAGCCGGTCCGGGCGGCGCGTTTGAGGACGCCGGCTTCGAAGATGAAGGTCATCGCTCCGGCGGCGTCGTGATCGTCGGTCATCTGCCCGTCCCTGTGCCGGTGTGTCCGTCCGCCCGCAGGCTGTAGACGATTGAGGTTAGTTCCTGCCGTGACTGCGCGGAGATCCGGTCACTGTCCAGGAGCGGGACACTGCGGTCGAGCAGTGCGCGAGTCGCGGTGGGGTTGTCGAGAGCGAGACCGCGTCGTGCGGCCAGCAGAGCCCAGATGTTGTGGATGTTGAGGTCGATGAAGGGGTGCCCTGGATCGAGGCGATTGACCAGGTGCCGAAGGAGGATGGAGCCATGCCAGTCAGCGAGCGCGTCGGGCATGAAGGAGTCGTCACGGTGGCGGTACGGGATCTCGCCCACCCAATAGGCCGAGTAGTTGAGGGTCGCTCGCTCGCAGGCGTCATCGGGGTGTGCGCGAGCGATGAAGTCTCGTAACGGTTCCGGGTCGCCCTGGTTGGCGAGGGACGTGACGACGGAGCGGGCGTCGGGCCACAGCGGTGACCAGGTGCGGAAGGTGGTCGTGCGGTGTGCTCGGGGGGTGGTCTGGGCGAGCCATCCTGCTGCTGACTTGGTGGGGTCCATGCCGGCGAGGAAGCAGGCTTGCCGGTGCAGCAACACGTTCCTGTGCCGTCCGGTAGCGGCGCGTTCGGCAAGTCCGTGAAGGTGAGCGAAGAACGTACGTTGCTCATCAACGTGCAGGGTCGGCCCGGACGCGACTGGACCCCGCCGGGGATGAGCGCTGGATAGCCCTCTGGCGAAGGTCGGTGTCTGCCCGAGGACGGCCCAGAGGATCAAGTCGGTCAGACGGTGGGTGAGTACGGACCAGCCCAGCGGCTGTTCGGCGATGTCGCAGCGACCCACATGCTCGTTGAGGACGGCGGCGAGGATGAGATCCGCCTCGGCGGCGTCGTCAAGTGCTGCGAGCAGGAGTGTGTTCGCGCCGAGCCGTCCGAGTCGGCGTCGGACGGCGATCGCTTGCCCGAGCGGGACCGCGGTGAATGGCCGGCGCCCGGATTCCCAGCTCTGCACGGTCACGCGATCGACGTCCAGGTCGACGGCGAGCTGCTCCTGGGTGAGCGGGATGGACTCCCGGATCAGCTTGAACAGGTAGCCGGTCACCTGGCCACGATGTGGTACTGATCGTCCGCGACCTGTCATCCGTCATCCCTACGTTGACCCGTGGTCGGCGTTCCGCCGTGAAACCGATGCTGCAGCAGCTCATCTGGCCTGCTCACTCGTACTGCGGGTGAGTCCAACCGCCGTCGTCGTGATCGTAGCGTCGCAGTTACCGAACGTTCCAAATCCGGTCCCGTCGTTTCGGGCTCGGCCATGGAGCGCTGCTCGGTGGAGGGGGCCCAGTGATGCGGGACAGGACACCACCATGGCGACGAGTCACTTACGACCAGTACCTGATCGCCGTCGCGATGACCCTGGCACGGCGACACCGCCCGGTTTGGTCGTGGCGGAAGTGGAGCTGGATCTGCCGCTGTGGGACGGAGCTGCCCTGTCGCAGCCGCCATCGCATTCCGATTAACCGGGGGCACTGGCCCGCCGAGGAGGAGCAGTGAGCAACGAGGCCGAGCGGCAAATCCTGGTCGTACCTGTGTTCGGGAAAGACAGCCTATGCACCGGCTGTCGGGCGTGGTGGTCGCGGCTCACGCCGTACCCATGCCGGAGGGTGGACTGGGCGACCAGCCGGCAGCTGCGGTCGATGACGGCGGCGCTGCTCGGAGGCCGCGCATGACCACGCACGGCCCGGTGCTGCCGATCTGGAGCTGCGGCGGCTGCGAGGCGCCCTGGCCCTGCCGCCCACGGCAGCGCGAGCTACGCGCCGAGTTCGACGACGCTCCGATCTCCCTGGCGCTCTACCTAGGTGCCCAGCTGGTGCGGGCCTCCGAGGACCTGACCTGGGTGCCGGCGGATGCGCTGCACAGACGTTTCCTCGGCTGGCTTCGGTGAGCATCCTGCGGCCTGGCGACGAGAAGTTCCACTACAGCGACGGCTCGCACAAGTGGATCCCACCGGACCCGGACTACGACGAGGAGGTCTGGAATGAGCAGATCCGCCAACACAAGCAGGGCCACCTCAGGAACGAGCGCCCGACGGTCCGCATCCAGCGCCTCGTCTGACGGCAGCGAAGTACAGCAACCGGCCAGCCGAACCGAGCACAGAAGCGTGTCAGCAAGCCGTCCGTACGTGCGTCAAGGCCGTCTTGATGTGACGGCGATGTCAGGACTGGGTGCGGGTCCACTGCTGGTTGGTGCCGCTTCCGCAGGTGTACTGGGTGATGTCGGTGCCGTCCGCGGTGCCGCTGCTCACCACGTCCAGGCACTTGCCGCTGTGTCGGGCCCGCAGTTGGTAGTAGTTGCCGGTGGCGACCCACTGCCACTGCTGGTTGGTGCCCCCGCCACAGCTGTACTGGATGACGTTGGCGTTGTTGGCGGTGGAGGCGTCGGCGACGTCGAGGCATTTGCCGCTGTTCTGGTTGACGATCCGGAAGTAGCCGCTACCGGCGTCGCGGAACTCCCACTTCTGGTTCGCACCGCCGTTCCAGGACCACTGTTTGACTTCGGCGTTGTCGGTGACGGCCTGGTCCAGCACGTCGACCACCTTGCCGCTGTTGCGGTTGGTGATGCGGTAGTAGAGCGGCGCCTGCCCGGTGACGGTGCCCGCGGCGGCGTCGATGGTGATGGTGGGATACCAGGTCAGGCTCATGGTCGTGGCCGAAGGGAAGGCGATCGGCAACCACACGTACTGGGAGTCGTTGGCCGGCCCGCCCCAGGCGCCGGCCCAGCGGTCGCCGAGGTAGAGGTAGCTCGTCGACGACGTGCCCTGGATGGGGAGCACGAAGGCCGACTGGGAGCGGAAAGTGGTCGAGTCCCCGACGTTGGTCATGCCGGTCCACGGGCCGGAAATGCTGGACGCCGTGGCGTACCTGGCCTGGTTCGGGCTCCAACCGGTCAGGCCCGAGGTGAGCAGGAAGTACGTGCCACCGCGCTTGAACAGAGCCGGTGCCTCACGGTTGCCGTCGTTCCAGAAGTTGCCGACCAGCGTGGCCACGGAGAGATAGTCGGCGGTGAGGCGATAGATGAGCAGGTCGCGGTTCTCGTCGCCGGCGGAGGCCATGTAGGCGGTACCGCCGTCGTTGTAGAGCGTGATGTCTCGCGACATGTTTCCCAGCGGCCGGAAGCTGCCGTGGTACGTGTAGGTGCCGTCCACGGTGGCCGAGGAGGCGACGGCGGCCCTGGCCTCGCCGTAGTCGCTGCCGTTCTCCTTGTGCATCCACATCACGTACCGGTTGGTGCTGGCGTTGTAGATGACCTTCGGCCGCTCGATGTTGGCCGACTGCAGCTCCGCCGCCGACGACTGGGTCAGCACGTTGTTGCGGAACTCCCAGTCGCGCAGGTTGGTGGAGCGGTAGACGGAGACGGCCCGGAACGTGTTGTTGGCGTTGCGGTTCTCACCGAACCAGTAGTAGTAGTCGCCGACCTTGAGCACCCCACCGCCGTGCGCGTGCAGCAGGTTGCCGGCGGTGTCGGTGAACTGTGTGCCGTTGGAGATCGTGACCGGCGCGGCCTGGGCCGGGGCTGCGGCCATGGTGGTTACCGCCACGATCGCCGTTCCGACCAGGGTGAGCGCCGCCATCAGGGATGCAAGCCGTCTGTTGCGTCTCACTACGTTCGTCCTTCCGTGGGCGGGCGGCGACCCGCCGCCGACTGCGGACGACGGCGCCACCGTCCGAACCAATCCATTCATGAATGTACATCTGTTGTCGTCGACGACCTCATCCGCCGGCTGGTGCCGTTGTGGGAGCCAGTGAGTCCCACCGGGGTCAGGCGCGATCCGCGACCATCACCCGACTGTGGGCGAGTGACGCACGGCGGATCGGCAGGGCGAGTGCCCGCGCCGTGTCGAGCAGGTCGTGGTCGCCGGTGACGGTGAAGCCGTGTCGGGCGAGCAGGGCGGCCATGGCGGCGGGCGTCCAGGTCGAGCGCCACGGCTCGGTAGCCCAGACACTCCGCCGGCCGGTGGACGCCATCAGCAGCCGTGCGACGAGCCGGCCCAGCGTCAGGGATTTCCCGGGGAGCTGGAAGTTGACGATGAGGCGGCTCGTCGGCGCAGAGCACGCGGCGATCGCGGCAACCGTCGTGGACACCTCGGCAGCCGTCAGGTACGGCACGACCCCCTCCCAGATCCACGTCGTCGGCTCGCCGGGGCGATGCCCGGCGGCTGCCAACGCCTCGGCGAGGCGGTCGCGGCCGAAGTCCACCGGCACGAACGTCGGTGAAGTGCCGGGCAGGCCCTCGGCGCGTTCGCGTTTGTCCCGCTGGCTGCTCGGCTGGTCGACCTCGAAGACCGTCTTGTCGGCGAGTTCCGGCATCCGCCAGGCGCGACCGTCCAGCCCTGCCCCCAGGATCACCACCTGCGTGCTGTGGTGGTCGCGTACGGCGTCGTCGATCGCCACCGTGCGGGGCACCATCATCTCGGCGCAGGCCCGTACGGTCTCGTAGTCGACCCGTTGCCGCCACGGCTTGGGCGCGGAAGCGGCGCGTACCCAGTCGACGGCCTCCCGTTCGTCGGCGCGGAGCAGGCGCATGGCCGTCGGGTCCGCGAAACGGCCGGGAGCGATCAGGCCGTCCGCCGCCGCGCGGCCCTGGCAGACGAGCACCGCCGTACGGCTCGCGGATGGCGTCGTCGGCATAGCTCGCGCTCCTGTCCGTGTCGCGGCATGGGCTCTGGGTGCCGACGCTACCGTCGCGCGAAGCCGGTCGGCCCGTTGGTCTCGGTCTCCACGACCGTCACTTGACCGCACCGGATAGCCTTCGCGGCTATGGGCGCGATCAAACCGTGGCACCTCGCGGTCCTCAGCATCTGTTGTCTGCTGCCGACGGTGGTGGCGATCGCCGGTGGAGTCTGGGCCGTACGCCGCAACCGCACCCGGCGCTGAGTCGAGGCGACACGCATGACCAACGCGGACGAGCACGGTCATCCCGAGCCGCCCGTCGCGGGCGACGAGACCGCCACACTGCTGGGCTCCCTGGACCGCCAGCGCGCCACCCTGGCCTGGAAGACCGGCGGGCTCGACGCGGCCGGCCTGCGGGCGACGCTCGGCCCGTCGTCGATCACCCTGGGTGGGCTGCTCAAGCACCTGGCGCTGGTCGAGGACCTCTACTTCTCGCTCAAGCTGGCCGGACGTTCACCCGGGCCACCGTGGGACACCGTCGACTGGGACGCCAACCCCGGCTGGGAGTGGCGCTCGGCCGCCGAGGACACCCCCGAGCAGCTCTACACGCTGTGGCGGGAGGCCGTGGCGCGCTCCCGGGCCACGGTCACCGAGTTGCTGGCCGACGGCGGCCCGGAGCAGTTGGCCCGGGGCGAGTGGCCCGACGGTCGGGTGCCGAGCCTGCGCCGGGTCCTGGTCGACCTCATCGAGGAGTACGCGCGGCACGTCGGGCACGCCGACCTGATCCGGGAGTCGGTGGACGGGCTCACCGGCGAGGACCCGCCCCGCTGAACGTGGCCCACTGCGACAGGGCCGCGGGGCACCGCCAGAATGGGCGCGTGCAGGACACCGTCGCCGTCGCGCTGATCACCTCACTGTCCACGTTGGCCGCCGCGGCCCTGACCGGGCTGGTCGGCGCGTTCAGCACCCGCCGGCAACTCGCCCACCAGCTCACCGTCGCCGGGCAGGAGAGCGCCGACCGATGGGCGACCCGGCGTGACGAGCTGCGGCGCGACGCGTACGTCGGGTTCCTCAGCGCCTGCGACGCGGCGTACCGGCGGCTGGACCGCCGGTGGGTCGAGCCGGGCGTGGACAGGGCCACGCCCGGCTACGACGAGACGTACGCGGCGATGCGCGCCGTGGACGAGGCGTACAACCTGGTGTTGTTGGAAGGCCCGGCGGACGTCGCGGCGGCGGGCCGGTCGGTGCTGGCCAGCCTCACGACGGAGTACGCCGAGCAGCGCCGCCTCGCCGACGAGCCGGGCGACGCGGCAGTGCCGCTTCGCGACCGGCACCGGGAGCGCTGGCTCGCGGCCATCGAGGTACGGACCAACCGGCGCGTCGCGTTCGTCGACGTCGTGCGTTCCGTGTTGGGCCGGGAGGAGTGACGCAGCTGGGTGGGGTATCTCAGCTGGTGAAACCCCCGTCGACGTTGACCACCGCCCCGGTCACGTAGCCCGCCTCGGGGCTGGCCAGGTGCGCGACGGTCGCCGCGATGTCGGCGGGTCATGCAAACGATCATGTCGACGGCTCGTCTTCGAGTCTGGCGGCCATCGGACCACTCGTTCCCAGCGCCGGGTCCGTTTCCCGCCGCCGGCCAGGGACGCCCTATCCTCGTGACGGAGCGTACGGGGGGGCATGATCGTGGAGCTGGCAGACGTCGACGCGGTGCTGTTCGACATGGACGGCACCCTGGTCGACTCCGACGCCGCCGTCGAGCGGGCCTGGGAGCGCTGGGCGTCCGAGTACGCCGTCGAGCCGGCGGCGGCGCTCGCGATCGCGCACGGCAGGCCCGCCGATCAGACGATCCGCCGGCTCCTTCCCTCGCTCGATGACGCGGCGGTCGCCGTGGCGGCGGCACGGCAGTTGGCGTTGCAGTACGACGACCTGTCCGACGTGACCGCCACCCCGGGCGCCCTCGAGCTGCTGTCGACGTTGGCCCGGTTGGGGTTGCCCTGGGCGGTGGTGACCAGCGCCGACGTCCGGCTGGCCGAGGCCCGGCTCGGTGCCGCCGGCATCACCGCGCCCGTGCTGGTCACCGTCGAGGACGTACGCGCGGGCAAGCCGGCCCCGGAGGGCTACCTGCGGGCCGCCGCGCTGCTCGACGTGGCACCGGCGCGCTGCCTGGTCGTCGAGGACGCCGAGGTCGGGTTGCAGGCCGGGCGCGCGGCCGGCGCGATGACCGCTGCGCTCAAGGGACTCGACGGCGACCTGCGGCTGGTCGACCTGACGCAGCTGGCGTACGGGTTCACCGCGGCGCCCACGGCACGCTGACCCCAGCACCGCAGTACGGCACCCGGCAGCGCAACAGCGCCAACGGGCCGCATCAGGCGAGCCGCTCGGCCAGCCAGGGGAGCAGGGCGTCGGCCTGCGCCTGCTGGAACGCCCGTACTGTGGGGATGCCGGGCGGCGGCGGACGGCGGGCGCTGTCGGCGAAGAAGCCGGCCAGTCCGGCGTACACCCCGGTGAGCGCGGCCGGGTCGACACCGGCGGTGAGCGGCAGCCGGCGCAGCATCGCCTCCGTGTCGTGCCCGCCGTAGAGCCGGACGTTCACCAGCAGCAACGCGGTGTCCAGCCAGGCCGGCCCCCGGCAGGCCCACGGCCAGTCGACGACTGTCACCGTCCCGGCCGCGTCGAGCAGCAGGTTGTCGGCCCGCACGTCCAGGTGGCAGAGCGTGTCCCCGGTCAGCGCGGCGACGCCCTCGTCGGCGGCGTGCCGCAGGTCATCCAGGTGGGCCCGAACCCACGGATCGAGTCGTGGCGGCGGGTCGGCGGCGATCCGGTGCCAGCCGGCGAAGTCCCCGGCCAGCAGCTCGGCGGCGGCCGGCACGTGCGCGACGGGGTTCGGGGTGAGCGCGCCGGCCATCGCCTCCAGGGCGCCCAGCACGCGGGTCAGCTCGTCCGCCCGCCACGGGGTTGTCGGGTGCCGTCCGTCCACGTCGGAGAAGACCAGTGCCACCCACTCGCCGTCGTCGTGGCAGCCCAGCAGGCGGGGCGTCGGCGCCGTCGGCGGTAGCGCGCCGGCGGTACGGGCCTCGGCGCGGTGCATGACCGGGCTGTCCGGGTTCTGAGCCGGGCTGACCGCCTTCACGAAAGCCCGCCGGCCGGTCGCGGTGCGGACCCGGTCGGCGGTGCCCGGCGAAAAGCCACCCGACTGGGACACCGCCTCGACCACCCGATCACCGATGATGCCCTCCACCGCGGATCGGACTGCCGCCGGCAGATCACCCCAGCCGATCCGCGTCGCTGTCCCCTGCATCCCGCCACGGTGCGCCCGCCCCGCCCCGATGAACAACCCATTTCCCGGGCTCGATGATCATGTGGTTGCCGGGCCTCTTTGGGAAATCGGCCGGGTCGCGGCCCCGTCGCGGGTATCACGGTGGCGGCGTCTGCGTGGTTCTGCGGCACCCGGCCCGACGCGGGCCTGGATTCAGAACATCGAGGTACATCCGGCGCACTGGGGGCGTGGCCACGCGCGGCGAATGATCCAGCTCATCGAGGCCGAACTGGTCGGACTCGGGGTGCCCGAGCTGGGGTTGAACGTCTTCGGAACGAACACCGTGGCGATCGGGCTCTACCGGAGCCTGGGCTTCGAGGTCACCGCGCAGCAGATGGCCAAGCGCATCGATCCGGCGGGCTGAGCCACCCCGGCCCCGGTTCAGGACTGTTCGCCCGACCAGCGGGAAACCGCTGCGGACCGCACCCGGGGAGGAGCGACGGATGACGCATGGCGCCGGACTGACCATCGGTGTGCTCGGCTCGTACGGTGGCCGGAACCTCGGCGATGAGGCGATCCTCACCGGTCTCCTCATCGATCTACGCATGCAGGAACCGAACGCCCGGATCATCGTCTTCTCCCGCAACCCGGAACACACCCGTGCCGCCCACCCGGACGTCGAGGCGGTGCCCTGGGAAGGCGTCAGCCGTACCGACTCGGCGTTGGTGCTGGCTCAACTCGACCTGCTCATCCTCGGTGGCGGCGGGATCCTCTACGACCGGGAGGCCCGCCGCTACCTGCGGGTCGTGCGGGTCGCCCAGGAACGGGGCCTGCCCCTCCTCACGTACGCGGTGGGGGTCGGGCCGCTCAGCGACGCGGTCGACACCGGCATGGTCCGGGAGACGCTCGCCAGCGCGACCCAGGTGACCGTCCGCGACCAGGAGTCCCGGATGGTCCTGGAAGAGGCGGGGCTGCTCAACCCGATTACGGTCACCGCCGACCCGGCGTTTCTGTTGCAGCCGGCCGACTTTCCGGTGCACCTGCTCAGCGAGGAGGGGGTGCCGGCCGGTAAGAGGCTGGTCGGGATCAGCGTGCGGGAGCCGGGACGGGCCGCCGAACGCCTCGACGTCGACGGTTACCACCGGCTGCTGGCCCAGATCGGTGACTTCCTGGTGCACCGCATCGACGCGTACGTGCTGTTCGTGCCGATGGAACGCGACGACATCCGGCACTCGCACGGGGTGTTGTCGCACATGGTCGCCGCCGAGCGGGGGCGGATCCTGCACGGCACCTACTCACCGGAGCAGGTGCTCGGGCTGATGCGCCACTTCGACCTGGCCGTCGGCATGCGTCTGCACTTCCTGATCTTCGCGGCGATGGTGGGCACGCCGTTCCTGCCGCTGCCGTACGCCGGCAAGGTCTTCGACCTGGCCCAGCGGCTCGGTGTGCCGGCGCTGCGGGGCGTGGAGCGGGAGGTGGAGGGGCCGCTGCTGGCCGAGGTCGACCGGCTCTGGGACGAACGCGAGGAACGCGCCGCAGCCACGGCCCGTCGGGTCGCGGAGGTCTGCGAGCAGGCGCGGGGCACCTCGGAGGTCACCCGTGGCGTGCTGGACAGACTGCGCGCTCAGGCCCTCACCCGAGTCTGACCCGCGTCACACCGCCGGACCGGTCCACCGGTAGCGCCACTCGCGGCCTTCCTCGCGGGCGGACTCCAACTCGTAGATCTGCGCCTCCGCCAGCCCACCGGACCCGATGTGGTGGTGGGTGAGCGGCGGCCGGCCGTTGGTGTCCAGTTCGACGGTCACGGTCTGCCCGTCCGCCGCGCCGCCGACGAGGAGGATCTGCACGGATGAAGCCATGCGCCCATCCTGCCCGTCACGAGGGCGCCTCGCAGCGGGATACGGGGCAGCGCGAGGGGCCCGACGTGGTTACGGTCGGCGGATGACGGAGCAGACCATCGATCCGACGCTCGGCCCGGTGCTCGCCCGCGTCGGCGACGAGCGCGCCGTGCTGGACTCGTTCCTCGACTTCCACCGTGGCGTGGTGCTGCGCAAGCTGCGCGGCCTGTCCGACACCGAGGCGGCCCGCCGGCTGGTGCCCTCCGCGACCACGCTCGCCGGGCTGGTCAAGCACCTGACGCTTGTCGAGCGGAACTGGTTTCCGGTGCTGCTGGCACCCGAGCCGGGCGACGTCTACCTGAACTCGGAAGAGGACGCGATCGCGAGCTTCACCCTCGATGAGCACGACACGGTCGACGGGCTCGTCGAGGCGTACGAGCAAGCCTGCGCCCGGTCCCGGGCGGTCGCCGCGCGTTTCGACCTCGACCACGTGGTGCCGCATCCGCAGCTCGGTGAGGTGTCGGTGCGCTGGATCCTGGTCCACCTGATCGAGGAGACTGCCCGGCACGCCGGCCACGCCGACATCCTGCGCGAACTGACCGACGGGTCGACCGGCGCGCTCTGAGCCCGGCCGCCCGTCGTCATCCGGCGGGTAACAGGCCCGGCGGATACTCCATGCCGTCGTGGGCGCAGGCCGCCGCGGCGACCCGTGCCGCGTACCGGGCCGCCTCGGGCAGGGGCTCGCCCCGCAGCCGCCCGGCGATCAGCCCGGCCGCGAACGCGTCGCCGGCCCCGTTGCTGTCCACCACCGGCCCCGGCGCGGCGGCGGGCGGCACCGGCACCCGCGTGCCGTCGCCCGGGTACAGCTCCGCGCCGTCCGCGCCCCGGGTCACCACCACGGTCCGGGGCGCCAGCGTGCCGGCGAGGGCCGCGGCCCGCTCGCCCAGCCGCACCCCGCTGACCAGGACCAGGTCGGCGACCTCGGCGAACGGCCGGTGGTAGGGGTTCGTGCCGTCCCAGTCGTGCAGGTCGGTGGAGAGCGACACGCCCGCCGGGAGCGCGGCCCGCACGGCGGGCAGCAACGGCACCACCCAGTCCATGATCGAAAGGTGTACGTGCCGGGCGTCCGCGACCAGCTCGGCCACCTCCGCGGGCGAGAACGGCGGGTCGCCCCGCCACGGGCGCGGGTCGTACAGCGAGGTGCGTCGGCCGCCCGGGTCCACCAGGTTCACCGACCGTCGGGTCCCGCCGCTGTCCTGCGCCAGCACCGCCGGCACCGCGGCCCGGGTCAGCGCCGCCCGGATCAGATCGCCGGCCGGGTCGGCGCCGAGCGTGTCGACCACCCGTACCCGCAGCCCGAGCGCCCGGCCGGCCAGCGCCACCCCGGCGCCGGTGTTGCCGATCCGCAGCTCGATCGGTTCGACGGTGTGCGAGTCGGCGGCCGGCAGCGGCAGCGCGGGCACCCGAACCCGCACATCCACCCCGAGCCCGCCGACAACCAGGAGATCGACCATGGTGCCGACGCTAGCCCAGCCCGGCGTGGGCACCCCCACACCCCCGACCTGGAGTCGATCAACCCGTCGGCGGCGTGTGTCGTGCGGTGGGCGCTGACGCTCGTCGCCCCGGGCCGCCTATCCTGGGCGCGGGCGGCGGAGGGGGAGTAGGTGCTGGTCATCCATGGGCTGTGGAAGCCCTGCGACGACTCGACCGCTGGCCTCGCGGTCTGGGCCGAGGACAGCGCCGCGCCGCCGTCTCCGGTCCGCCCCGGCAGGCCGCCCCGGGAGCGCCCGCATCCCTTCGCCGTCGGGCACGCGGACCTGGTCGCGGCCCTCGCCGACGCCGCCGAGCCGGCCCGCCCGGCCACCGCGCTGCTCACCCTGCCCACCCGGGCGGGCGCGCCGACCGACTCACCCGAGCTGATCCGGACCACCGTCGCACCCCCGGCCCGCGGCCAGCTCACCCTCGCCGCGTGGCGGGTGCCCGTCCTGGTGTACGCCCCAGACGACGCCCTCGCACTGCTGCGCGCCCTGGACGACCTCCCGGTGGTGCCCGGGGCGACCCTGCGTCACCTCGCCGAGCTGGCCGACTTCGCCGCCGACCTCGTGGCCCGGGGCCGCGTCCTGCCCGGCGTCAGCACGCCGATCCCCACGGCCGGCTCGGTCGATGCCCCTGTCGGCTCGCCGGATGCCGGCGTGGCGTCGCAGGCCGGGTCGGCCGATGTCGACGTGACCGGGCTGGTGGCAGACCGGGCAGCCCAGGTGGCTGCGCGGGCCGTCTGGCGTCCGCTGCTGACCGGCACCGACGCCGCCTGGGCGCGCTCGCTGGCACTGGCACTGCCGCCCGCAGCCCGCGCCGCCGCCCCCGTCCCGGTCGCCGTCCCCGCTGGGGCTGCCACCGCGCCGCCGGCCGTTGCCGCTACCGCTGCTGCGGTGCCGGCCGCCGAGCTGGTCGCGGACGCGCTCGACGCGCTCACCGACGCCGCCGCCCGAGCGGCCCTCGTGACCACCACGCTGGCCCGAGGAGTACGCCCCGGCGGGCCCGCGCCGGCCTGGTTGGCCGCGCTCGCCGGCCCCCGCCGCGACTTCACCGTCGACCGGGCCGCACTGGACATCCTGCGCGCCGAACTCGACGACTGGCAGCGCGACGCGGCCGGCGGCGCGGTCCGGGCGAGCTTCCGCCTGGTGGAGCCGGCCCCGGACGAGGTCACCGAGCCGATCCTGGCCACCCGCCCGGTGCCGGGCGACGCGCCGCCCGCGTCTGTTCGCACGGGCGGCGGTGAGCTGGCCGAGGGTGGCCCGACAGGCGACGAGGACTCCCCGGCGGCGCGGTGGCGGCTGGAGTTCGGGTTGCAGGCGGCCGATGAGCCGGGTCTGCACATCGACGCCGGGGAGGTCTGGCGGGCGCACCCGCTCGACGGTCTCGCCGACCGTACGGCCAGCCCGCAGGAGACCCTGCTCGCGGAGCTGGGCCGGGCCAGCCGGCTCTGGCCCGACCTGGACGCCGCGCTGCGCACCGCCGCGCCCGAGGCGATGGAGTTGGACGTCGAGGGCGCGCACCGGTTCCTCAGCGAGGGCGCCCCGGTGCTGCACGCCGCCGGCTTCGGGGTGCTGCTGCCCTCCTGGTGGCGGCGTCCGTCGGCGCGGCTCGGCGCTCGGCTGCGCGCCCGCAGCCGGACCGCGCCCGGCACGGTGGCCAGCACCGAGGCCGGCGTCGGGTTGGACGCGCTCGTCGACTACCGCTGGGAGGTCGCGCTCGGCGACCAGCCGCTGTCGGCCGACGAACTGGCGGCGCTGGCCGAGCTGAAGACCCCGCTGGTACGGCTGCGGGGCCGATGGGTGGAGCTGGACCCGGGTCGGCTCGCGGCCGGTCTGCGTCTGCTGCGCTCGGCCGGCGAGCTGACCGTCGCCGACCTGTTGCGCCTCGGGCTCGCCGACGGCGACGACACCGAGGCGCTGCCGGTGCTGGAGGTGACCGCCGACGGGGCGCTGGGCGACCTGCTCGCCGGCGCGGTCGAGCGCCGGCTCACCCCGCTCGACCCGCCGCCGGGTTTCCAGGGGACGCTGCGGCCGTACCAGCGGCGGGGACTGGCCTGGCTGGCGTTCCTGCGGTCACTCGGCCTGGGCGGGGTGCTCGCCGACGACATGGGGCTGGGCAAGACCGTGCAGTTGCTGGCGCTGCTCGCCGGGGACCCGCCGGAGGCCGGACCGACCCTGCTGGTCTGTCCGATGTCGCTGGTCGGCAACTGGCAGCGGGAGGCGGCCCGGTTCACGCCGACGCTGCGGGTGCACGTACACCATGGGGCGGAGCGGGCGCGGGGGGCGGAGTTCACGGCTGCCGTGCATGGCGCGGACCTGGTACTCACCACCTACTCGGTGGCCGCGCGCGACGCCGTCGACCTGGCCGGCATCGACTGGCACCGGGTGGTGGTGGACGAGGCGCAGGCGATCAAGAACGCGTCGACCCGGCAGGCCGAGGCGGTCCGCGCGCTGCCGGCCCGGCAGCGGGTGGCGGTGACCGGTACGCCGGTGGAGAACCGGCTCGCCGATCTCTGGTCGATCATGCAGTTCGCCAATCCGGGGCTGCTCGGCCCGGCCGCGACGTTCCGCAAGCGGTTCGCCGAGCCGATCGAGCGCCACGGCGACGTCGAGGCCGCCGAGCGGCTGCGCCGGATCACCGGCCCGTTCGTGCTGCGCCGGCTCAAGACCGACTCGTCGATCATCTCCGACCTGCCGGAGAAGCTGGAGATGGAGGTGCTCTGCAACCTCACGGCCGAGCAGGCCGCCCTGTATCGGGTGGTGGTCGACGACATGCTGGCCCGGATCGAGACCAGCGACGGCATCGAGCGACGCGGGCTGGTGCTGGCCACCATGACCCGGCTCAAGCAGGTCTGCAACCACCCCGCCCAGCTGCTGCGCGACGGCTCGGCGCTGGAGGGCCGCTCCGGCAAGCTGGCCCGGCTGACCGAGATCCTGGAGGAGGTGCTGGCGGCGGGGGAGCGGGCGCTGCTGTTCACCCAGTACGCGGAGTTCGGCGCGATGTTGCGCGGTCACCTGTCGGCGCGGTTCGGCCGCGAGGTGCTGTTCCTGCACGGTGGGCTCGGCAAGGCCGAGCGGGACGCCCTGGTGCAGCGCTTCCAGTCGGCCGACGGCCCGCCGCTGTTCGTCCTGTCCCTCAAGGCCGGTGGCACCGGGCTCACCCTTACCGCCGCCAACCACGTGGTGCACGTGGACCGGTGGTGGAACCCGGCGGTCGAGGACCAGGCCACCGACCGGGCGTTCCGGATCGGGCAGCGCCGGCGGGTGCAGGTCCGCAAGTTCGTCTGCGCCGGCACGGTGGAGGAGAAGGTCGCCGCGATGATCGCCGACAAGCGCGCCCTCGCCGAGCGGGTGGTGGGCACCGGCGAACAGTGGATCACCGAGCTGTCCACGGGTCAGCTGCGGGAGCTGTTCGCCCTGGAGGCCGGGGCGGTGGTGGAGTGATGAGCACGGACCGGTTCGCCGACTACGGCCGTCCCCGACGGGTCGACGGTGGGCTGCGGGCGCGCAGCGCCCGGGGCGCGATCGGGCGGTCCTGGTGGTCCCGGCGCTTCCTGGAGGTGCTGGAGTCGTTCGCGCTCGGCACCCGGCTGACCCGTGGCCGGTCGTACGCGCGGGCCGGTCAGGTGCTCCGGCTCGACATCGCGCCGGGCCGGGTCACCGCCCAGGTGCAGGGTTCCCGGCCCCGGCCGTACGAGGTCTCCATCGCGCTGGCGACGTTCCCGGCCGCGCTCTGGACCCGGATCGAGGACGAGTTGGCCGGGCAGGCGTTCTTCAGCGCCCGCCTGCTCGCCGGGGACCTGCCCGACGAGCTGGAGGAGCTGTTCGTGGCGGCGGGCGCCCCGCTCTTCCCGGCCGCCGTGGACGAGCTGACCCAACGCTGCAACTGCCCCGACTTCGCGGTGCCGTGCAAGCACCTCGCGGCCACGTTCTATCTGCTCGCCGAGGCGTTCGACGCGGACCCGTTCGAGCTGCTGCACTGGCGTGGCCGCTCGCGCGCGGACCTGCTCGACCGATTGCGCGCCCGCCGGGCCGAGGCCACCGGCACGGCGGTGTCGCCCGCGCCGGCTGCCGCCCCCGGGTCCACTTCGGACGACGACAGTTCGTCCGCGGTGGACGTGCTGCCGCCGGTCGGTGCGGCCCGGGCGCTCGCCGGGCTGGCGACCACCCCCCTCGCGGAGGCGGTGGACCGCTTCTGGGCGTCGCCGGTGCCGCTGCCCGACCGGCCACCCCGACTGGCGACCGGGCCGGATCTCCTGCTGCGCCAGCTCGGCCCGCCGGCGCCGGCCATCGGAGGGCCGGGCCTGCTGGAGCGGCTGCGTCGTGCGTACCGGGCGTTCGGCCCGGGGTGAGCCCTCACGTCCAGCGGCGGCGGAACCGCCACATGATCGCCGCGTTGGCCACCAGCACCACCGCGCAGATCGCGCCGGCCAGCCGGCCGGCGAATACGGCCATCGCCGGGAGCGACGCCCACAGCACGATGGTCAACAACATCAGGTAGCGGCCCCTGCGGGCTCGGACCCGGTGGTCCAGCCGGGCGAAGAAGGCCGGGTCACTCTCCCGGAGCTGACGGGTGATCTGGTCGAACCTGCGCTGATCCTCTTTGCTGAGCATGGCGCTGCCTTCCCCTCACGCGTTCAGCGGTTCGGCGGCATACCCGCTGCGGCGGCGGCTCACGCTCGCCCGCTCCTCCTTTTCCCGGCGTGAGGACACTTCACGTCCGGCTTAGCCGAGCCTTAAGTTTGCCTGTGGTGGTGAACGACGCGGAACGTGTCGCGTACGGCGGCCAGGTCCGATCCGTACCCGGCTGCCGCACGTCCGCCCTGCTGGGAAGGTCGGAGCCCGGCCCGCGTCCCCGGCCTGCCACGAACGCGGTGGTGAGGGCTGTCTTAAGTGCCCTCACCGGCGCAATCGGCTCACCTTGAAGGCACCTGTGCGCTTGGTTACCTTGCCGTAGCAACCCCCTCAGGCAACAGTCGCCGCACCTGCCGCACCTGCTCGGTCGCAGCTTCCGGCGCTCATCAGAAATCGGGATTGGTACATGGCCGACCAGAATGTGCCACCACGTCGACCGCGGGACGACCGCGGCTGGGACGGACGCCAGCACCACACCTCGGACAGTTACGGCGACCCCACCGCGTCCGCGTCGTACGGATACGACTCGCCCCACCCCTACCAGGGCGGCTACCCGGCGCAGGGGGACCCGCGCGAGCAGTACGGCGACGGGTACGCGCACGCCGGACAACCCGCCCCCGCCCCGCGTGGGCCGCAGTGGGTCGGCCCGGAAGGTCTGGGTCGTCCGGCCCCGGCGCGTCCGGCCGGTGCTGGACTGCCCACCCTGGACGATGACGACGAGCCGGGCCGCAAGGTCGGCCGGCGCAAGGCCATTGTCGCGCTCGGTGGCACCGCCGCCGTCGTGGCCGGTGGCGCGGCGCTCGCCATGACGCCGCAGTTCCGCAGCCTCTTCGGTGACGAGGCGGCCGCGGGCGACGCGACGGGCAACACGGTGACCGACGGGACCGCGGCGCGTCCCAGCGGCCAGCAGCCCAGCACGGTGCGTACCTACACCGAGCAGAACGAGAGCTACATGGGCTCCCGGGCCGGCGAGGCGCTGAAGAAGAACGCGCCGACCGGTGGCCGGACCTTCTCCGGCCCGGCGGCGGCCGCCGCGGAGACCACGGTGACCGTCAAGACGGTGCTCGCCAAGGACCCGATCCTGCACCTGGCCCGGCGGGCCACCTTCGGCGCGACGCCCGCCGTGGTCGCCGACATCAAGCGCCAGGGCATCGACGCGTGGATCCGCGGGCAGCTCGACCCGGACAAGATCGAGCCGAGCAAGGCCGAGCTGAAGCTCGCCGAGCTGCCCACCCAGACGCTCTCGGTGGAGCAGCTGCGGACCCAGCGCGACAAGCTCAACGAGCAGGGCGCCCAGCCGGAGCGTGAGGTGGTCGACGCCACCCTGGCCCGCCAGATCTGGTCGAAGCGCCAGCTGTTCGAGGTCATGGTCGACTTCTGGAACGACTACCTGCACGTCGCCGCCGACTTCGACGGCGGCGAGGTGTACCGCACGTCGTTCGACAAGGACGTGGTACGCAAGCACGCGCTGGGCAGCTACCCCGAGATGCTGGTCGCGGCGAACAAGCACCCCGCGCTGCTGATCTACCTGAACCAGAAGGACTCCCGCAAGGACGCCATCAACGAGAACCTCGCCCGGGAGAACCTGGAGCTCTACTCGGTCGGCGTCGACGGCGGCTACAAGGAGGGCGACGTCCGGCAGGCCGCCATGCTGCAGACCGGCCGTGGCGTCAACGACAAGGGCGAGTACGTCCTGAACGCCCGGAATCACTACCAGGGCAAGGTGAAGATTCTCGGCTTCACCCACGCGAACACGTTCGGCATCGAGGACAACAAGGAGCCGACGAAGCAGCAGATCGCCGCCGTGGACGCGGCGATCGACAAGTACATCACCTACATCGCGCTGCACCCGTCGACCGCGAAGTACGTGGCGCAGAGCCTGGCGACCCGGTTCGTCTCGGACACCCCGCCGAAGTCCCTCGTGGACCGGCTGGCCAAGTCGTACACCAGCAACAACGGCATGATCAAGCCGGTGCTGATGACGCTGTTCAGCTCGTCGGAGTTCTGGGCGGCGGTGGGTCAGAAGGTGCGCCGGCCGATGGAGTACCTGGTCGCCACGTACCGCACCCTGGGCGTCGCGCCGGAGGCGTCGGCGAAGAACGACAACGGCGACAACAAGCGCACCCCGTTCGCCCGGGGCCTGCGGCAGATCCAGGACAAGCTGCGTGAGCTGGGCCAGTACCCGATGGGTCAGCCCACCCCGGACGGCTACCCCGACGTCTACGTCGCGTGGACCTCGGCCGGCACGATGGTCAACGGCTGGAACGAGGCCGGCGAGATCGTGGCGGGCTACCGCACCGCCTTCACGTACACGGCGCCGGAGAAGCTGGTCGCCAAGCCGCCGGCCACCGCCGGGGCGTACGTGGACGCGCTCTCGATGCGACTGGTCAACCAGAAGCTGAGCACCCGGGAGAAGAACCTGATCCTCGGCGTGGCCGGCGTGCCGGCGACCGCCAAGGTCGATGCCACGTTCAACGGGGCCATCACCGCCGTCGCGCGGGCGATCCTCGCGTCCCCCCAGCACCACCTCCGGTGAGGCACCCGATGGAGAAGACTGTGTACAACTCTTTCCCCCTGCACCCCGAATGCCCCGACCTGCGGCGACTGGCCGACAACCCGGCCGAGGCGCTGCTGCGCGCGGAGGCCGACCTGGTCGCCGCCGAGAACGCGGCCGAGGCCGACCGCTACCGCACGCTGGAGGACCTGGAGGAGGCCCAGCAGGACGGGCGCGGCGTCACCCGACGGACGTTCGTCGCCGGTGCGGCGGCCACCGCCACCGCCCTGGCCACCGCGCAGTTCGTCACCACCTCGGCGTCGTTCGCGGCGACCAAGACCGGCACGCTGATCCACGTCTTCCTCTACGGCGGCCTGGACGGACTGAGCCTGGTCGCGCCGGACAACGACCCGGTGCTCGCCAAGGCCCGGCCCGACCTGCTGCTCGGCAACGACTCGCTGGCCCTGAGCCGCGGCTTCAAGCTGACCAGCGCGTTCAAGCCGCTGGAGCAGTACCTCAAGGCCGGTCAGCTGGGCTTCATCCCGGCGGTCTCCGACGAGCGGCTGTCCCGCAGCCACTTCCAGGCCGCGGACGCCTGCAACCTGGGCGGCCTGCCCAACGAGACCGGCGGCCGGGGCTGGCTCGACGGCCTGGTCGACCACCTGGGCAAGGGCACCGCGTTCCGTAGCGTCGGCATCGGCAGCACGCTGCCCCGCTCGCTGGTCGGCAACAACGGCGCGCTCTCGCTCAACAGCGTCGGCTCGCTGCGGCTCAACGGCGACGACAAGTTCCGGGCCGCCACCGAGAAGGCCATCAAGGGGCTCTTCACCGGGATCAACCACCCGGTCGAGGAGGCCGTGCAGGAGGGCATGGGCGCGCTGGCCACGGCGCAGAAGCTCGCCGCCAAGCCGTACCAGCCCGCCGCGGGCGTCAAGTACGAGGGCGTCGGCAACGCGTTCCAGCAGCTCGCGCAGCTGATCAAGGGTGGTGCCAACGTCCGGGTCGCGACCGTCGGCATGGGCGGCTACGACACCCACGAGAACCAGGGCACCCGCGAGGGCGGCCAGCTGCACCGCCGGCTGAACGAGCTGGCCAGCGCGATGGCGGCGTTCTTCACCGACCTCGGCCCGCAGGCCGCCGACGTCACGATCATGGTGTCCAGCGAGTTCGGCCGCCGGGTCAGCTCGAACACCGGCGGCACCGACCACGGCCACGGCGGCGTGGTCACCGTCCTGTCCGGCAAGAAGCTGGCCGGATCGCTGCTCGGCACCTGGAACGGCCTGGACAAGCTGGACTCCGGTGACGTGCCGGAATACAACAACATGTTCAACGTGTACGGCTCCCTGGCGCAGGGCCGCTTCGGGCTCACCAACGCCGAGGTGCAGAAGGTGTTCCCCCGCATGAAGTACGCACCGATGAAGCTGTACGCGTGACGCATTCGCACACCCACGCCGCCGGCCGCCGCACCGGGACGACCTCGTCCTGGCACGGCGGCCGGTCGGCGGAACCCGTACTCCCGCAGATCCCGGCCCGGCGCGGACCCGGCGGCCGGCGGCTGCTGGCCGCGCTGCTCCTGGTCGGGCTGCTCGCCAGCGTGCTGCCCTGGTGGCTGGGCACCCCCGCCGGTTCGCTGCGGACCACCGCGGCCACCGTCACCGCGGCCGGCCGGATCACCGGCCTGATTGCCGGCTACCTGCTCCTCGTGCAGGTGCTCATGATGAGCCGGCTGCCGGTGCTGGAGCGGTGGATCGGCGGCGAGCAGCTCGGCCGCTGGCACCGCGACATCGGCGCGACGCTGCTGGTCGCCGTGCTGTCGCACCTGTCGCTGATCCTCGTCGGGTACGCCGACCTGCGAAACCACTCGGTCCTCGCCGAGGTGGGCACGCTGCTCGGCGGCTACGAGGACATGCTCTCGGCCTTCGTCGCCACCGGCATCATGCTGGTGGTCGGCTTCAGCAGCGTCCGGGCGATCCGCCGGGCGCTGCCCTACGAGGCGTGGCACCTACTGCACCGGTCGAGCTATCTGGTGCTGCTGCTCGGTTACGGGCACCAGTTCACCCACGGCGCGCAGCTCTACAAGCCGGGCCCGGTGCGGACCGGCTGGATCGCCCTGTACCTGCTGGTGGTCGCCGCCCTGCTCTGGGGTCGGGTGATCGCGCCACTGGCGTTCAACCTGCGTTACCGGCTGCGGGTGGCCGACGTGGTCGCGGAGAGCCCGGACACCATCTCCATCTACCTCACCGGGGAGCGGCTGGGCCGCCTGGAGATGCTCGGCGGGCAGTACTTCCGCTGGCGCTTCCTCACCCCCGGCTGCTGGTGGCAGTCGCACCCGTTCTCCGTCTCGGCCGCCGCCAACGGCCGCTGGCTGCGGCTCACCGTCAAGGTCGTCGGCCGGCACACCGCCGACCTGCGCGACCTGGACCCGGGAACCCGGGTCTGGGCCCACGGCCCGTCGGGCACCTTCACCGCCGCGCACCGGGTGCGCGAGCGGGCGCTGCTGATCGCCGGTGGCAGCGGCATCACGCCCATCCGGGCCATGCTGGAGGAGCTGCCGCCCGGCGCGGCCCTGATCTACCGGGCCCGTACGCCGGCCGACGTGCTGCTCAGCCGGGAACTGGACTGGCTGGCCCAGGAACGCGACACCTCCATCTGGTACGTCATCGGCTCCCGCGACGACCCCGGCCCCCGCCAGCTCATGAGCCCGGACGGGCTGCGCCAACTGGTGCCCGACGTGGCCCGGCGCGACGTCTACCTCTGCGGGCCCCCCGGGCTGGTCGAGCAGTCGGTGCGCGCGCTGCGCCGTGCCGGCGTGCCCCGCCGGCAGATCCACCTGGCCACCTTCGAGCTGTAGGAAGGCATCGCATGCGTCGCGCGTTGTTCGCGATCACCGGTCTGGCCGCCAGCACCACCGCCCTGGTGGTGCTCAAGGGCTCGCCGGGCGCCACCCAGGTCGCCCAGAACCTGCCGACCGCGCAGCCGGTCAACCCCGCCGGGCCGGGCGTCGACCCGAGCGCCGACCCCGAGGCGCCCGGGACCGACCCGGCTGGCGCGGGCCCGAAGCCGTCGGTGACCGCCGGCCCCTCCACGTCGCCCAAGCCCAGCAAGACCACCGCCCGCCCGTCGGGCACGAAGACCACCGCGAAGGCGCCCTCGGCGCCGAAGACCACCACCAAGGCGCCCCAGTCGACCACCCGCCGGGTCACCGGCCCTCCGGTGGACACGGCCAATGGCTACGGGTACGTGCAGGTGCAGATCGTGGTCTCCGGCAGCAAGATCATCGAAGCCACCACCCTGGCGTTGCCGAGCGGCGGCGAGTCCGACATCCACAGCGGCGACGTGCGGGACACGTACAACGGCACCGGCGCTCCCAACACCCCCAGTGAGGTGGTGCGGAAACAGAGCGCCAACCTGAACACCGTCTCCGGCGCCACCGCCACCAGCAACGCCTACAAGAGCTCACTGCGGGCCGCGATCGAGCAGGCATTCTGACGTGCCGGCCGCGATGATCCGACCCGGGCTCTGCCGGGTCGAGCAGATCATGGGTACGACGATCACCCTGGACCTCGCCGACGACCTGCCACCGGGCCGCCTGCACGAACTGGCCGATGACGTCTTCGCCTGGATGCGTGAGGTCGACGGCCGCTTCAGCACGTACAAGGCCGACAGCGAGGTGTGCCGCTTCGACCGGGGCGAGGTGCTGCTCTCCGAGGCGTCGGCGGACCTGCGCTTCGTCCTGGAGGCGTGCGCCGACCTGTGGGGCGCCACCGACGGGTTCTTCGACGCGTACGCCACCGGGCGGCTCGACCCGTCCGGGTTCGTGAAGGGCTGGGCGGCGCAGGTCGCCTCCGACCGGCTGCTCGCCGCCGGCGCGGCGAACCACTGCGTCAACGCCGGCGGTGACGTGCGCGTCCGCGGCTTCTCGCCGACGGGGGAGCCGTGGCGGATCGGCATCCGGCACCCCTGGGACGCGATGGCGACGTGTCTGGTGCTCGCCGGCACCGATCTGGCCGTGGCCACCTCGGGGGTCTACGAGCGGGGTCGGCACGTGCTGGACCCCCGTCGGGGCGCGCCGGCCAGCGGGCTGCGCTCGGTGACCGTGGTCGGCAGCGACCTCGGCGTCGCCGACGCCTACGCCACCGCCGCCCTGGCCATGGGGGCGGCGGGGATCGGCTGGCTGGACCGTCTCGGCGACCACACCCACGCGGTCGTCACCGACGACGCCCGCCAGTTCCACTCCACCGCGCTTCCGCTGACGGTCTAGACGCGTGTCTCCTGGATCCGGGCGCGAGCCGGCGACGATCCGGAGAGACGGTCTAGCGCAGCGGGCGATGGGTGCCGGCGGGGCGAGTGCCGGTGGGGCGGGGCCGCCCGGGGCGCGAGCCGGCCGGGCGGGTGCCCGCCCAGCGGTGCCGCGGATAGCTGCGACGGGGCGGTTCGGTGCCGCCGGGATACGGCGACCTGTCGTCCGTGGACATCGTTCCCCCGTTCGTGGCGCGCGTTCGCGCTGTCACCTGCTCAACGAGCACCGGCCGTCCGGCGACGCTGTCGGTCACCGGATCGAATCGTCGGCCGGGGCCCGGGTCACCTGCCCCGGCGGGGCAGGGGCAGGTGACCCGGGAGCAGGTCGGGGGCGAGCGTCACCCCGCTGGCCCGCAGCGCCTCGATCAAGGTGTTCTGCACCAGGTAGGAGTCCGGAAGCCGCCAGCGTGCCTGCTCCGGGGCGACCGCCCAGCGGACGGTCCCCTCGGGCAGCCGGGTGGGCGGCGCCGGGATCCACGAGCCCGGCCCGTGCCGGACGACGTGGAAGCAGTGCTCCAACTCCGGTCGGAGCGGGTCGCCCGGGCGGACCAGGAACATCCACCGGCCGGTGGGGGTGACCAGCACGGGCCCGCGTACGCCGGTGCCGGCCGGGTGGACCTGCACGGCGTCGAGCACGTGCCGGCCGAGGTGGGCCGGCACCTCCAGCACGTCGAAGGTCCGGCCGGTGGGCAGCAGCACGCCGTGCGGGCGGGTGCGCCACCAGGTGGCCACCCGGGCCGGATCGGTGGTGGCGGCCAGCTCCCAGTTCTCCAGGGCGGGGTGGCAGCCCACCGTGGGGCAGCCGGCCCGACCGCACACGAACCGGCTGCGGGCGAGGCAGGCGCCGGGGGTCACCTCCCAGCCGTGTACGGCGTACCGGATGGCGACCCGGCGCAGCCGGACGCGTTCCAGCGGCGACAGTTCGGCGACGCGCGGTACGACGTTCCCCCACATGTGTGCCATCTCCCCTCGTCGGGCCCGGCGAACGCCAGGTCGCATGTCGAGCACCGTCACTGCCGTAACCCACGATCGTTGAGGTTGACGAACGGCTCGTGCAACTTGCACGAAAAGTACGAGGACTGGCTGTCCGGCTGACGTACAGGCTGTGCGACCAGCGAAAACTGCAAGACGAACGACGGATCGCCGCACCCGCGGACATCGCCGCCAACCGATGGGTGGCGGCGGCAGGGGAGGGATGGGGAGATGGACGAGCTACCCATTGGACGGCGAGTGGCCTACTGGCGGGGGCGACGCAAGATGTCGCAGCAGGTCTTCGCGGACCGTCTGGGCAAGTCGAAGAGCTGGGTGGACAAGGTCGAGCGGGGCGTCCGCCGGCTGGACAAGTTCTCCGTCCTCTACGAGATCGCCGACATCCTGCAGATGGACGTGCAACTGCTGCTGGGCCGTGACCCGGAGCGGCGTACCGACGCGCTGAACTGCATCGACCAGGTCGAGGTGCAGGAGATCCGGGCCGCCCTGGAGCGGTACGACTCGATGAGCGCCTACTTCGACGCCGTGCCGTACCCGCCTCCGCTGGACGACATGCGCAAGGCCGTCAACCACGCCTGGCTCACCTACCAGTACGGCCGCTACGGGATGCTCACCCGGGCGCTGCCCAAGCTGCTGCGCGACGCTCAGGCGGCCGACGCCGCCTACGGGGGAGCGCAGGCGCCGGAGGCGGCCCACCTGCTCGGGCAGGTCTACCAGATCGCCTCGTCGGTGCTGCGCAAGCTCGGTGAGTGCGAGCTGGCCTGGCTGGCCGCCGACCGGTCGATGGCGGTGGCCCAGCGGGCCGACGACCCGCTGCTGGCCGGCATCGCCACCACCCGGGTCTGCAACGCCCTGGTCGCCATGGGGCGGGCCCGGCCGGCGCTGGAGCTGAACGTCCAGATCGCCAACCGGCTGGCTCCCGGCGGCAGCAACGAGGTCTCCCCGGCCCGGCTGTCGGTCTACGGGATGCTGCTGTTGCAGGGAGCCATGGCCGCGTCCCGGATCGGTGACTCGGCAAGCGTCGACGACCTGATCAACTGCGCGCAGGAGGCCGCCACCCTGCTCGGCGGCGACCACAACCACTACTGGACCTCGTTCGGCCCGACGAACGTCGAGTTGCACCGGGCCGCCGCCGCCGTCGAGTTGGGTGACGGGGGCCGCGCGGTGGAGGTGCACCAGGTACGCATCGTGGAGCCCGCGTTCAACGCGTTGCTGCCCGAGCGCCGCGCCCACCACCTGCTCGACATCGCCCGGGGGTACGCCCAGATCGGCGACGTGGCGAACGCCGGCGAGATGCTGCTGCTCGGCGATCGGCTCGCGCCGTCGGAGATCCGCTGCCGGCCGATCGCCCACGAGGTGATGTCGGACGTCCTTCGTCGCACACGTGGTGCGCCGCCTTCTCCGGTAGCGGAGTTGGCTGAGCACATGGGAGTAGGGGTATGAGCGCGGAGCCGGCTTGATGACCGGCGCACCACACACCAGCGAGCACCGTGCGGTGCTCTACGTCATCGCCTGCGGTTCGCCGCTGGCCCGCCACGTCGGCCGTCTGGTCGAGCTGGCCCAGTCGGATGACTGGGACGTCTGCGTGATCACCACGCCGGACGGCGCCAAGTTCGTCGACCGCCCGGCCCTGGTCCGGCAGACCGGCCACCCGGTGCGGACGCACTACAAGAATCCCGGCGACCCGGACGTGCTGCCGCCCGCCGATGCCATGATCGTCTGCCCGGCGACCGTGAACACGGTCAACAAGTGGGCGGCCGGCATCGCCGACACCCTCGCTCTCGGGCTGCTCGTCGAGGCGCAGGGCAAGGGCGTTCCGATCGTCGCGGTGCCGTACACCAATGTCGCGATGGCCGCCCACCCGGCGTTCCGGGCCGGTGTGGCCCGGCTGGCCGACTGGGGCGTCACGGTGCTCTTCGGTGATCATGTGGTCGCCCTGCACCCGCCCGGGACGGGTGAGCAGCATCTGCACGCGTTCCCCTGGCAGATGCCGCTGGCCGCGCTGCGGACCGTCGCGTACCGGGCCGCCTGAGCGCCCGCCGGTCGCCTCCCACGGGTCGACAGACCGGCGCGGCCGGGCCGGGCGTCGCCGCCCGAAGGTCCCCGCGCCGGTAAGCTGGCCCGCCGTGAGCATCAGCGCATCCACAGCCACGGTGACGGACGTCGTCGCCGAGTTGGAACGGCGCTATCCGCCGAGCTGGGCCGAGGAGTGGGACCGCGTCGGCCTGGTGCTCGGCGAGCCGACCGCCCCGGTCCGCCGGGTGCTCTGCGTGGTCGACGTGGTGCCCGAGACGGTCGCCGAGGCGCTGACCGTCGGCGCGGACATGATCGTCGCGCATCACCCGCTGCTGCTGCGGGGGGTCTCCTCGGTCGCTGCGACGACAGTCAAGGGGCGGATCGTCCACCAGCTGATCCGGGCCGGCGTGGCGCTGTACGTGGCGCACACCAACGCCGACGTCGCGTCCCCCGGCGTCTCCGACGCCCTCGCCGCCCGGTTCGGCCTGACCGGGCTGCGCCCGTTGCAGCGGCCGGCGACCGGCTCTCCCGCCCAAGGCGACGACCGGGGCATCGGCCGGATCGGGGAGTTGCCCCGTCCGATGACCCTCGCCGAGCTGACCCGGCACGCCGCAGCCGTGCTTCCCGTCACGTCCTGGGGAGTTCGCGCCGCGGGGCATCCCGGGCGTAGGGTTCGTACCCTCGCCGTCAGCGGTGGGTCGGGGGACAGCTTCCTCGGCGCCGCGACCGCCGCCGGGGTGGACGCGTTTCTCACCTCCGACCTGCGGCACCATCCGGCCAGCGAGCACCTCGCCGCCGATGGTCCCGCCCTGATCGACGCCGCCCACTGGGCGACCGAACGACCGTGGCTGGACGACCTGGCCGCCCTCCTGCGAGAGGCGCCGGGCGTCGAGGCGCTGGTGTCCGACCTGGACACCGATCCGTGGACCATGCACGCCGCCGCACCCGTTGTGGACGACAAGGAGCCCGACCGTGAAGGCTGACCCCCAGGTCCAGCGCCGCCTGCTCGACCTTCAGGCGATCGACACCAACCTCGCCCAGCTCGCGCACCGCCGCCGCTCGCTGCCGGAGCGGGCCGAACTGGAGGCGCTGGCCCGGGAGTTGTCGTCGCTGGAGGACGAGCGGGTTCGCGCCCAGGTCGCGGTCGACGACCTGGACCGGGACATCGCCCGCCTGGAGAAGGACGTCGAGCAGGTGCGGGCCCGCAAGGAGAAGGACCAGAACCGGCTCGCCGCCGGCACCGGCCCGGCCCGGGAGCTGGAGGCGCTCCAGCACGAGCTGGCCTCGCTCAACCGGCGCCAGGGCGACCTGGAGGACGCCGAGCTGGAGCTGATGGAGCAGCGGGAGACCGCGCAGGGCGTGCTGGACGGCGTGGAGCAGCGGCTGGCCGACACCCGGGAGAAGCGGGCCGCCACCGAGCAGCGCCGTGACGACGCGCTGGCCGAGATCGCCAAGGACGAGGAGTTCAAGCGGGGGGCCCGGCAGCCGCTCGCGGCCGACCTCCCGGCCGAGCTGGTCACCCTCTACGACAAGATCCGCGCGGACACCGGGTTGGGCGCGGCGCTGCTCACCGCGGGCCGCTGCGGCGGCTGCCGGCTGGACCTCTCCGGCGCCGACCTGGCCCGCATCCGCAAGGCGGCCCCGGACGACGTGGTCCGCTGCGAGGACTGCCGGCGGATCATGGTCCGTACCAACGAGTCGGGCCTGTAGGTCGTGGCGCCGCGCGTGGTCGTCGTCGAGGCCGACGGCGGGTCCCGGGGCAACCCCGGGCCGGCCGGCTACGGCGCGGTGGTGCGCGACCCGGAGACCGGCGAGGTGCTCGCCGAGCGCTCCGAGTCGCTGGGTACGGCGACCAACAACGTCGCCGAGTACCAGGGCCTGATCGCCGGTCTGCGGGCCGCCGCCGAGCTGAACGCCGCCGAGGTGGACGTCCGGATGGACTCCAAGCTGGTGGTCGAGCAGATGTGCGGCCGGTGGCAGATCAAGCACCCGGGCCTGCGCCCGCTCGCCGCCCAGGCGGCCACGCTGGTGGGCCGCTTCGGCGCGGTCCGCTTCACCTGGATCCCCCGCGAGCAGAACCGGCACGCCGACGCGCTGGCCAACGCCGCCATGGACGCCGCCGCCGGCAGACCAACCCCGCCGCCGGCCTCCCTCGGCGCACCGGCCTCGGCCAGCGCCCCGGCCGGGGGCGCCACGACGGGCAGCGACCCGGCCACCGCGCCGGCCTCCTGGGAGCCCCGCCCGAGCTTCACGGCCACCCGCCTGATCCTCGTGCGGCACGGCGAGACCGCGTACACCGAGCAGGGCCGCTACTCCGGCCGCGGCGACGTGCCGCTCTCCGAGCGCGGCCGGGCCCAGGCCCGCGCCACCGGCGCCCGGGTGGCCGCGCTGGCCCCGTCCGTCGCGGCCGTGCTCAGCTCACCCCTGTCCCGGTGTACGGCCACCGCCGCGGCGATCGCCGGGGCGCTCGGTGACGTGCCGGTCCGCACCGAGACCGACCTGATCGAGTGCGACTTCGGGCAGTGGGAGGGGCGCACCTTCGCCGAGGTACGCCAGGAGTGGCCGGGGGAGATGGACGCCTGGCTCGCCTCGCCGCGGATCGCACCGCCGGGCGGCGAATCGTTCACGCAGGTGGCCGAACGCGTCCACCGGGTCGTCAACGCGCTGCCGGCGGCGTACCCCGGGGAGACCGTGGTGGTCGTCTCGCACGTCTCGCCGATCAAGCTGGCGCTGCGCGACGCCCTCGCCGCCAGCGACGCCTTCCTGCACCGGCTCTTCCTGGACGCGGCCGGCATCTCGGTGCTCGACATGTGGCCCGACGGCGGCATCGCGGTCCGCACGGTCAACGACACCGCGCACCTGCCCGCCGCCTGAGCCGCGCCCCTCCGGCACCCGTCGCACCTCGCCCGCCGGCGGAACTGTCGCGCCGTTCGGCGCAGCCGGTGCGCCGTTCGGCGCAGAGCCGTCCGCGCGCTGATCGTGACGGCGGTCACAGAGTCGTAGCCTCCGGCCGTTACATCGAGTGCCTCGACTCCCCGGAGGTGTGTCAGATGCCTGCACCGGAACCGGAGGCGCCCACCACGGCGCCAACCCGGGCGAAGGACCACAGTCCCTGGAACTGGTTGCTCTTTCTCCCCATCGTGGTGCCGCTGATCCCGGCGTTCTTCAACGGCGACGCGCCCCGGATCTTCGGGTTCCCGCGCTACTACTGGCTGCAACTGGCCTGGATCCTGCTCGGCGTCTCCACGACGACGCTGGTCTACCAGATGACCAAGAAGCGGGGTGAGCACTGATGTGGCGTGACCATCTCACCGAGATCATCGTCTTCTCCCTGCTGTTCCTGCTGGTCAGCGCGATGGGCTTCGTGGCCGCGCGGTGGCGGCGGCCGAAGGACATGGCGCACCTCGACGAGTGGGGCCTGGGCGGGCGCAGCTTCGGCGGCTGGATCACCTGGTTCCTGGTCGGCGGTGACCTCTACACCGCGTACACCTTCGTGGCGGTGCCGGCGCTGATGTTCGGAGCCGGGGCGGCCGGGTTCTTCGCGGTGCCGTACACGATCGTCGTCTACCCGCTGGTCTTCCTGGTGCTGATCCGGCTCTGGTCGGTCTCGCACCGGCACGGCTTCGTCACCCCGGCCGACTTCGTCCGTACGCGGTTCGACTCGCCGGTGCTGGCGCTGCTGATCGCGATCACCGGCATCGTGGCCACGATGCCCTACATCGCGCTGCAACTGGTCGGCATCGAGGCGGTCCTCAAGACGATGGGCGTCACGGGTGAGAGCACCCTGGCCCGGCACCTGCCGATCATCATCGCGTTCGCGATCCTGGCGGCGTACACCTACCAGTCCGGGCTGCGCGCTCCGGCGCTGATCGCGTTCGTCAAGGACAGCCTGATCTACATCGTCATCCTGGTGGCGGTCATCTACCTGCCGTACAAGCTCGGTGGCTGGGGCGACATCTTCGACGCGGCGGACGCGAAGTTCCAGGCGTCACCGAACCCGAACGACGGCATCCTGCTCAACGGCAACAACCAGCTGCAGTACGTCACGTTGGCGTTCGGCTCGGCGCTGGCGCTGTTCCTCTACCCGCACAGCATCACCGGCGTGCTGGCCAGCCGGAACCGCGACGTGATCAAGCGCAACATGTCGGCGCTGCCGGCGTACAGCCTGCTGCTCGGTCTGATCGCGTTGCTCGGCTACATGGCCATCGCGGCCGGGGTGAAGCCGCTGGCGGGAGCGTCGGCCGGCAGCGTCGACAACAACACGATCGTGCCGCTGCTGTTCGACCAGCAGTTCCCGGACTGGTTCGCCGGGGTCGCGTACGCCGCCATCGGCATCGGCGCGCTGGTGCCGGCGGCGATCATGTCGATCGCGGCGGCGAACCTGTTCACCCGCAACATCTACAAGGAGTACCTGAAGCGGGACGCCTCCCCGGCGCAGGAGGCGAACGTCTCGAAGATCGCCTCGCTGGTGGTCAAGGTCGGGGCCGTGGCCTGCATCGTGTTCCTCGACCCGCAGTTCTCGATCGACCTCCAGCTCATCGGCGGCGTGATCATCCTGCAGACGCTGCCGGCCGTGGCGCTGGGCCTCTACACCCGCTGGTTCCACCGGACCGCCCTGATCGCCGGCTGGGTCGCCGGGATGGGGCTCGGCATGTGGATGCTCTACCAGGTGGCCAGCCCCACCCGGAAGCACTTCGGCGGGTCGGCGTTCCCGCTGGAGAAGTTCGGGTTCGACACGCCCAAGACAATCTACGTCGGCATCGTGGCCGTGCTGGTCAACCTGGCGGTCGCCGCGCTGTTGACGCTGGTCCTGCGGGCCGCCAAGGCGCCCGAGGGAGTCGACGGCACCACGCCGGACGACTACTTCGCCGACGAGGGCGACCCCCGCATCACCCCCGGCGTCGACCGCGACGCCGACTCGGCCCGCGAACCGGTCGCCTGACCCCGTTCCCCGTTCCCGTTCCCCGTTCCCCGGGCGCCCGCCGCGAGGTCGGCGCCCGGGGTGCCCGGCAGGCCCGTCGCCCGCTCGCGCCGTCGCCTGTCGCGCCGTCGCCTCAAGATCGTGCTCGATCGTTGTTGTAGTGGTGTCGGGCCCTGGGGATGCCACTACAACAAGGATGTTGCGCGATCTGGGCGGTCGAAGGGTCACGCGCGTCCGGCGACCCGGGGCGGTGGCGGGTCAGCGGGCGTGGGTTAGCGGCGGTTGCGGTTCACCAGGGCCTGGTTGAGGCGGCCCAGCAGGGTCGCCAGGGCGGCCCGGTCCTCGGCGCTCCAGTCGGCCAGCATGTCGCCGTAGAGCCGGGTGCGGGCGGCCTGCACGGCGGCCATCCGCTGTAGCCCGGCCGGGGTGGGGGAGATGACCGTGCCGCGGCCGTCCGTCGGGTCGGGGGCGCGGACGATCAGGCCGTCGCGTTGCAGGGCGGAAACCTGCCGGGTCACCGTCGAGCCGTCCAGGTTGAGTCGCGCGGCGAGGGCGGAGACGTTCTGCGGGCCGGCGGCGTCCAGGTGCCGCAGGATGACGTACGCCGCGCGGTCGAGCACCCGGTGCTCGGCGGTGCCGGTGGCCCGCCGGGTGGCCTCGCCGAAGCGCATCAACAGGGCCACCTCGGTCTCGATCCGGCCGAGGGTGCTCTCGTGGTCGTCGCTCATAGCTGTATGATACCGCGTAAGTACCTGTACCATACAGCTAATTGGGGAGTCGGAGTGGATCGGTCATCCGAACCAAACCGCAGTGCCATCTACGCCACCACACTGGTGGCCTTCCTCGCGATCGCCGGCATCGCCGTGGTCGATCCGATCCTGCCGGCCATCGGCGACGCGATCGGGGTCACCGCCTGGCAGGTCGAGTTGCTGTTCACCGCGTACATCGCGGTCATGGCCCTCGGCATGATCCCGGCGACGCTCGCCAGCGGCCGGTTCGGTTTCAAGCCGGTCCTGATCACCGGGGTCTCGGTGGTCGGGCTGGCCGCCATCCTCGCCTCGTTCAGCGACAACATCGTGCAGCTGTCCGTGCTGCGCGGCGTCTGGGGGCTGGGCAACGCGATGTTCTTCGCCACCGCCATGGTGGTGCTGGTCAACCTGGCCGTCGACCGGGAGTGGGTGGTCGGCCTGTTCGAGACAGCCCTCGGCCTCGGCTTCGCCGTCGGACCGCTGATCGGCGGCCTGCTCGGCCAGGTCAGCTGGCGGCTGCCGTTCTTCGTCTGCGGCGTCTTCATGGTGCTCGCGCTCGGCGTGGCCGCCCGCAAGCTGCGCGAACCCACCAACCGGCAGGCCCCGGTACGCGTCGGCCAGATCTTCGCCACCTACCGCCGACCGGCGTTCATCGCCCTCTGCGTGGTGACCGCCGCGTACAACTTCGTGTTCTTCGTCGTGCTCGGCTACACGCCGCTCTTCCTCGGCCTGGACGTCGTCCCGCTAGGGCTCGCGTTCACCGGCTGGGGGCTCGGCCTGGCCACCGGCATCCTGGTGATCGGCCACCGGCTGGCCCACCGGATCGGCGCGGTGCAGACCGTCGGCGTGGCCATCGCCGGGCTGCTGGTCTGCATGGTCCTCTTCGCCACCTCCACCAGCACCGCCGAGGCGCTCGTGGTGCTCGTGCTCGCCGGCCTCTGCATGGGCCTGGCCAACGCCAACCTCACCGACCTGGCGCTCGGCCTCGGCTCCAGCGACCGCAGGCTCGCCACCGGCGCGTTCAACCTGGTCCGCTGGGGCGCCGCCGCGCCCGCGCCGATCATCTCCGGCAAGCTCGCCGAGCGCTCGCTGTCGCTGCCGTTCTGGGTCGGCTTCGGGGTGCTCGCCGTCGGTGTGCTGGTCTACCTTGCCTTCGCGCACGTGATGGCCGCCGGCTACGGCGAGCGGGTGCTGTGGTCCCGCCGGAACCGCAGCGCCGCGAGTGCCGAGAACACCGCCGAGGAGCCGGTCGGCGAGGCGTACTGACCCCCGGCCCTCGGCCGGGGCCGTTGCGCCGTTCGAGATCCGCGCACTTTCGGGGATATTGCTGCCTCCGGGCTCGCTGAGGCAGCAACATCCCGGAAGTTGCGCGGATCTTGGCGTTGACGCCGCTCAGTGCAGGGCACGCCAGAGCAGGTAGAGGCCGATCGTCGTACCGAACACCACGATCAGCGTCTTGAGCAGCACCGGCGGCAGCCGACGGACGAGCCGGGCGCCCGCGTACCCCCCAATCAGGGTCGCCGGCGCGACCACCGCGACCGCCGCCCAGTTCACCGGGCCGAACAGGGCGAACACCACAAGCGTCGTGAGCCCCACCAATGCGGAGAGCAGATTCTTGATGGCGCTCACCCGCGCCAGCGTCGCGTCCAGCACCAGAGCCAGGCCGGCGACCAGCATCACCCCGAGCGCCGCGCCGAAGTACCCGCCGTACACCGCGCCGAGCGCGACCATCGTCTGCACCGCGACCGTGCGCCGCCGTGGCGACAGGTCGCGGGGGTGACCGACCAGCCGGCGCAGCGGGTCCTGGAAGGCCAGGACCGCGGTCGCGCCGAGGACCAGAAACGGTACGACCAGCTCGAACGCGCGGGCCGGGGTGGCCAGCAACAGCAGCGCCCCGACGATCGTGCCCACGATTGTGGTCGGCACCAGCGTGGCCAGCGCCCGCGGGCGCGGCAGGTCCTGCCGGCTGCCCGCCACGCTGGCCACGTACCCGGGGAACACGGCGACGGAGTTGCTCACGTTCGCCGGCACCGGCGGCAACCCGACCGCGATCATCGCCGGGAAGGTGATCAGCGAACCGCCACCGGCCACCGCGTTGACCGTGCCAGCGGCGAGACCGGCGGCGAGCAGCAGCGCGGCGTGGGAGAGATCCATAGCCCCACGAGGCTAGCCGCCGCCTTTTAGGCTGGCGTCGCCGGATCGCCTATGAGCTGCCCGATCTTGCCCAGGCGGGGCGGCAATACTGGAAGAGCGTCCGTCGTTAGGATGGGAGCGCGACGGACGAGTCGACCGGGCGGTCGCGTCGGCGGGCTCCGGCCCGCCGCCGAGGAACGTCCGGACTCCACAGGGCAGGGTGGTTGTTAACGGCAACCCGGGGCGACCCGCGGGACAGTGCCACAGAAAACAGACCGCCGACCCCAACGGGGACGGTAAGGGTGAAACGGTGGGGTAAGAGCCCACCAGCACCCCGGGTGACCGGGGTGGCTCGGTAAACCCCACCCGGAGCAAGGCCAAGCAAGGGCCGTCACCGCAAGATGACGACCCGGCGCAGACGCTTGAGGGCTGCCCGCCCGATGTCTGCGGGTAGGCCGCTAGAGCCTGCCGGCAACGGCAGGCCGAGATGGATGGCCGCCGCCGGCGCGGAACCCCTTTGGGGTACGCGCCGCGCACAGAATCCGGCGTACAGGTCGACTCGTCCGTCGCCCCCCAGCTCAGAGACCTGATCAAGGCTTGAGCTGGTTCGATGTTGAGGCGTCATTCATGGTCAAACGTCGGGCGGCATCCGGTGCCCTGGAGACGCCCTGAGGGTCGACTGAGTCGAACCTCGTCTCAGATCGGGCTGGCTGTGCCGTCGTGGGTCATCTTCAGGCCCCCGCTTGATAGTCCCCGAGTCGGGCAGCAGCTGTGGGGGAGGGGCGGGAACGTCCCGCCGGTGGAGATGGCGCCGCGACCTGTGATCCAGCGGCAAGCCAGTCCCAGGGTGGGACTGGCGCGGCAGACGGCGCCCTGTCGGCCTCAGTTCTGTTCAAGAGTGTGCCCGATGAAGTTGATGAGCGGAGTGCAACCTATCCCCAACGCCCGCCGGCTCACACTGAGGTTAAGGGGCCGTGTGACCGGATGAACGGACCTCCACCCTATGGCCGGGTCGCCTGCTCCTGTCGTGCTACCTGGTCCGCCTGATGAGCCAGGGCTGGTCCATCCCTGCCGACAGGCTCGACAAAGAGATTGCCAGTACCCGGCCTGAGGCTAGCCATTTCTGTATCTGCGGCTCCGGTATATCTTCTGCTCCACTCCGCGCGCCCACTTGGGCAACTTCTTCAGAAGAGGGATGTATCGCAGAGCCGGTGCAGCAAATTTGCTAGCAATTAGCAGAGTGCCGGCGCCGCCGCCGAGGAGCAGCAGATGACTGCGCATCGCCGTCCAGGTCCCACTGAATGCCCTAAAGAGGTAGCTCCGCTCAAATGTAACCGGGTCCTGGGTAAGAAACAGGAGAACGGAAACGAAGAGAGCTGCGGTCATAGCCGTCCGCATGACCGAACCACCGCGAGCTCTCGAAAACGCCGCAAAGGACCGGAACTCGTTATCTCGAGAAACTACGCCCTTGCTTCGCCAGAAGTAGACGAGGACCTTGCTTTTGCTGAACAGGTTTATCGCACGATCGAGATATGGTTCCCACACGAGGCCCTCGAGAATTCGCGTGTAGTGCATCTCGGGCGCCTGCTGGTAGCTCTGCAGTGAGGCAGGCACTACGGCAAGACAGTTGACATGCTGCACGTCCACGACCAGATGTGACCAGTCAAGGTCCGATGAAACCGCAACCGTCTCGCGGAGCTCATTTACTCGCATATCGAGAAGTGCGCCCGCACGGCGGTGTCCGAGGCGGTGCCAAGTCCACATCCGCCCAGGGTTCCTGACCGGAAGGCGAAATCTGAGGTAAACCTCCTCCTCTGCCTCTATCGCTCGAGCCGGGAAAATCTCCCACAGTGAGAACTCTGCCGTGCTTATCTTCGAGTCGCGAACGCATTTTCTTGTGTCGAGTGACATAAGGATCATCGGCCCATCACCGTCGTCGTAGACCCGCTCTCCGTTCCCGTCTGTGGCAACACTGACGGCCGTATTGCCGAAGACAAGATTCAGGTCTGCGGTGCGATTCAGCATCCGGGGAATTACGTCTGTCAACTCCCCTTCAGCGGTTCCGAAAGGTACGGCGATCCGGAAGGAGTCCAACGCTGAGGAGGATGGTCTTACCTTCAAGCCGATGTCACACAAGAACAAGGACCTGCGAAATAGGCCCGGCAGGCACCACAGATTGATGTCAAGCTTGCAGACTTCGAATGCAGGTGGCCTGGGATGGCGGACGACCGCGAAGAAGCCCATTAAGCTTCACCTTCGAAGAACCGAGGGGTGTAGCCGAGCGTGAGGGCACTCGACGGGGGGTGCAGGTGCCTTACTTTAGTTCGGCGTTGTCAAGCATGGAAGGTGTTGCGAAGTCCGCCGCCGCGAGCTGCTCCGCCAGTGACCACTGCAGGACAAGCTCATCCTCGCCAAAGCCGTATCTGTTCAACTCAAGAGAAGCTTGGTCAAAGCCGAACGGTACCAGAAGTGAGCGTACGCTCGCGGAGTGCTGGTTCCGCACTGTCAGAAATCCGACTTCCGTCTCTTCTCGAGCCCATCTGCAAAGACAATTCTGCACCAAACGACGGCCCACGCCTCTTCGGCGCATTGTCGGGTCAACCCAGAGCGTGCTGAGCTTGAAGCGGTCCGGGCCCTTTGGCGTTTCAACCGCTACCCCGACCAGATGTTGGCCTCCGGCACGCCCGAGGGCTACGGCGACGGTGCACCTAGCTTGCCCGTCTAGAACCTCGCCTAGCCTCCGGAAGAGTTGCTGGTCCCCCTGAGGATAGAGCTGCCTCACTGTGGGTCCTACCGACTGCATGACTGGCAGCAGATCGATGCCTTGAAGTGGCCGGATCAGGATGTCGTAGCAGGGCAGTTGGGCCAGCGAGGCATCGGGGGCGGTAGCGATAGCATCGACCAGAGGGGTTTGGGCGACTTTGGGCGTAACGGCCGAGACAGTGCCGTTTGGGCGGTGACCTGGAAAGAGTGCCACCGCTACCCCCTAACCATTCCGGTAGCCTCTGGTTGCCCGCGGCTAACGACTGCATGCCGCACGGCGATGTGCGCGCTGCCTAAAGATCGCGTCCGAAGGACGGCACCGTACCATGCCCGCGTTAACGGCAGCTACCACCCACAGTCGAGGCCTACCCGTAGTGCTGGCGTCCAAACAGAGCAGGGTTTGCGGCTCAACGCGGCATCCGCGACCTCAAGCGTACCCAACCTTGGTAAACGACCCGGTCCTTCGACGGAAACGCGCCTATCGGTCAAAGCTGGAATCCGAGGTGCGAATGAGTTCCCCCGCTTTGATGGAGCGGTGGTTACCTGCTCCCGGCTGGTGCAGGGATGGCGATAGGTGGCTCGGAGGGTTGCGTCTGGCGGCTGTGCCAGGCGGTCTCCTACTCGTCCGGGCTGAGGTAGCCCAGTTCCTTCTGGATGCGGCGGGTGTTGTACCAGCCGTCGATGTAGGCGAAGATCGCGTTCTCGGCCTCGTCGCGGGTCCGCCAGCTCGTGCGGTAGACGAGTTCGATCTTCAGCGTGGACCAGAAGTTCTCCATCAGGGCGTTGTCGTAGGAGTCGCCGACGGAGCCCATCGACGGCAGGATCCCGTTGTCCTGTAAGCGTTCCGCGAAGCGAAACGACGTGTAGTTCGACCCACGGTCCGAGTGGTGGATCAGTTGGCCGTCGCGGACGTCGCGGGACCAGATGCCGTATTCGAGGGCGGCGAGGATCAGGTCGGTGTCGCAGCGGTCGGAGGTCTTCCCGCCGACGGTCCGGCGGGAGAACGCATCCCGGACCGCGGCGAGCCAGAACACGCCCTCGCCGCAGGGGATGCGGGTGGGGTCGGCGACCCAGAGCCGGTTCGGCCCGGCGGCGGTGAACTGCCGGTTGACCAGATCTGGCGCCGGCGTGTGCCGTGGATCCTGCCGGGTGGAGCCGCCGCGCCAGCCTCGACGCAGGAACGCACCCTGCCAGCCGTGGGCCGCCATCAACCGCTCGACCCGCTTGCGACCCACACCGATGCCGTCACGGCGTAGCTGCCGGTGCACCCGGTCCGCGCCGTAGGTGCGTCCGGAGGTCTCCCAGATCTCGTAGATGTTCGACAACAGGCCCAGGTCGACCACGTCGCGGTCGCAGGGCTGCTCGGCCTGCCTGACCCACGCGTAGTAGGTCGAGGCGTCGATGTTCAGGACCCGTAGCAGGAGCGCGACCGCGAATTGGTCACGGTGTTCATAAATGAACGTCATGACCGTCGCCGGGTCGGGTCGAGCTCCGCCGCGAAATACGCGCTCGCCGCTTTCAGGATCTCGTTCGCCCGCCGCAGCTCGGTGACTTCTCTGCGCAGCTGGCGGTTCTCCTCAGCCATCTTGCTGGTCGGCCGGTCGTGACGCTCGCCGGCGTCGGCCTCGGCTTGGCGGATCCAGTTCCGCAATGCCTCGTGATGCACGCCCAGCTGCTCGGCCAGGCGCCGGATCACCGGCTTCGGGTCCGACTCGCGGTACAAGCGCACAGCGCGGACGTAGCTCGTCGGGGTACTTCTTCGGTGCTGCCACGGACGACTTCCTCCCCATGGCCATCAGGCCATGGTCAAGAAGCTCCATAAAGCGGGGGTGGCTCAGAAGCCCTGACGCACGACCGGACCGACCGGCTGGCTTCCGTAGCGGTCTTGGTGGTCCCATTCGTGGATGAGGTGGGACGAGTGCGTGCTGGAGGTGCTGGAGCACCTGGGGGAGATGGGTCTGGTCGGGCTGGTCAAGATTGACGGGGAGCGGGAGCGCAAGCCCTGGACCGTGGTGATCTCGGGTCAGGGGCTCGACGGCGCGTCGATCAGGGTCGACGGCCACAGCCTCGACTACTGCCTGAAGGATGCGGTCGCCGCGCTTCATGAGCGCTTCCCGGACGAACTCGCGCTGCGCTGAGATCCGACCGTGGGGGCGGTTTCCCGGCGGCTTGCCGCCGGCCGGGCTTGCCGCCCGCACCGCGCGGAGCGCGGTGCCTTGATCTACAACAGGCCTATTCGGCAATTCCTCGCCCAGGATGGATGCCCCAGGATGGATGACCAGGGCGGATCGGTGGGGTGGACTTGTCCGCTGGCTCCATTGCCACAGCGCGGTTGTGCGTTTGGCGTTGGCGAGCCGTCAAGAGCGCCGTCATTAATCCGACTGAAGGGCGATCGCATCCTTCACCGACTACGACTGGTCCGTTAGCCTGGCCTATTCCTTGTCGTTGGGAGGGGAAGTGGATCTAGTCCTATTCAAGCTTCGCGATGATCTCGACGAGGGTGATTGGGGTCTCAGGGCTGTGGTCGACGAGGAATATAAGCCAGTCCCCGTCAAGGAGATAGTTGGCCTAGAGATCGGCCTGTACGTTAAGACTGCCAAGGTTAATGTACCCAAATGGCAGAAAGACTTGATGCTTTTGGCGCTCGACCAGACTGCAGAGGAAATAATTGGGCTCAAGAATCAGAGCACAGGGGCGGTAGTCCGAATAGAGCGAAGCGGCCACCGCTTCCTGCTCGTCTACGGCACAGGTCGTCACGCGGTTGATTCAAGTTCGATTGAGGCTGGATTTGGCCTGAGGGTGGCGGCGAATGTAGTTGACCCTGAAGCGCTGAGGGGTGTAGATACACGGGCGATCGTCGGCTCGGGACGAAGTCAAGTTATCTCGATGCCGTCGGCTGGCTCTCTGCACAAGCTTGGCATCGAACCCACCGCTGATCTCGTTCGATACTTAGAAGGAAAGCCACCAGAAGAGCTTGGCACGGGTGTGGCGGGGGGTGATTCCCTACGGCTCACGATGAAGTCCTTTAGTTATAGATCGTTGCCGGAGAAGCTTGATGAAGTAATCGCGGCGTATGATTCGCGGGAGTACAAAGAGAAGTTTCCGTTCTTGGATTACTTTACTCGCGTTCCCCGCACAAGAGGCGAACTCCACTTGAAACTTAAAGCGGAGTTGGATAAGAAGATCCTGTCGGGTGGCGAGGACATCGAATTTATGAATCCCGACTCGGATCGGCTGGCCAGGCCTGATCGTGTTCTTCTTAAATGGGGTCGCAAGTCTTACCAAGTTCAAGGTGAGATAAACAAGGATGCCGTCTTGGGGGCCGTTTCTCAATGGGACATCCCCGATCCGATGGCATCAGTTCAAGTTCATGCCTTTTACGAGGGCGTCGAGAAGCCTGTTAAGACCTCGCTCATGCCCTACGTTGTGGCAGAGGTGGAGCTAGGCGAGGGGATTTATGCGCCATGCGCTGGCGCATGGTATCGCATCGATAGAGACCACCTTGCGGGCCTGCAGGAACGGATCCGGCGAATTCCTGACCTGACTGAAGAATTGTCGCTGCGCTCCTGGTTTGCTGGAGCGGAAGATGAAGGCGATTACAATCTCGAGGCGTTGGGTAGTAACATCGACCACGTGGTTTTGGATCAGTCCCTTTTCTACAGCAAAGGAGGAAGGAATCTAAAAGTAGAAATTTGCGATCTGCTGACGCGTCGCAAGGAGCTGATTTGTGTGAAGAAAATGAAAGAGTCCTCGCCTACGCTTTCTCACCTTTTTGCGCAGGGTGCGGTTTCGGCTCGACTCTTTAGTGACAGTAGGCAGTATCAGAGCGCTGTTCTACAACACTTCAACAAAATGGCTCAGGCTGCCAGGGTGGGAGCCTTGGGGGACTGGAAGATTGTTTTTGCAATAGCTACTGACAAGCCTGGAAAGCTTGCGGATTCACTGTTCTTTTTCAGCAAGGTCAATCTTGACCTTGCTGAGCGTGCTATCCGTGGCGCTGGACTGGGTGTCGCGCTAGCGAAGATCGATCTTGTTAAGCCTGGGGTGGTCCCATCCACCCGTCGGAGTGCAGGTAAAGACAGGGTGATACGTCGTGGTGACGATCGCAGCGAAAGACCGCGGCTCTTTTAGGGGCGCAAATAGCTCGATGGTTGGAATTTGCTCATCTTCGAAGCCAGCGGTGGTGGATCGCAATCGGGTCGAGCGGCGCGGCGGCACGTTAGGCGCGAAGATCCGGTGTGTGCTCCTAGCGGCCTGGATGGGAGTTGAGGCGGAGGGCCGGCGAGTACAGTTCAGGTTGGTCCATCTCCCGGTGCCTTGAGGGCTTCAAACTGCTATTGGTGGGGCTTTTCGTTGTCCAATGGCAGTATCTGCACGCCCTTTCTAAGAGCAAACAACTCCCTGCGGGCTATAGCTTCGCCTTCTTGGTGCAGTTGGTAGCCCGTCAAGCCACACCCACCCGTCATAAGTGTGGAGATCCCTGCGGATTTTAATCAGGCGGCAGAGGATCGGTTGTGCGAACTGTGGGCTTGCTGAAGTGGTCAGATACAACACGTCACCGGCCTTCACGTCGGCTCTTCCGGTACCTCCAGGCGCGTAGGGTCTCGCCGGCCGCCGTCAGTCGCGGGCATCCGTCGTCAGAGCACTTCGAGCAGACTGACCGGTGATGGAAGTCGATGACGTAGCCAGCCATCAGGACGGGGAACGAGGGCTCTGGCTGCCGCTGAGGAGTCAGCATGGTTCACCGCTGGTTGAGGCGCTTGAGGGCCTGCGACGAGCGCCAGGCGGCGGCCACGGTCATCAAGGGCTGCTCTGGGACCGGGACAGAGGCCTCCTCGACGAGGACTGACGACGGGTGGTGCGTCAGCTCCAGGCTCTCAGCTGCCACCTCGGCAGTTCTGTCGAGGTGGCAGAGGAAGGTGCTCGACAACCTGTTCGGGCTACAGACCGGGGGTCACTAATCGTCATCAGTCTGTGACGGAGTTGGGGTCGCAGGTTGACGCGGCGCTGCGACCGTCGGGCATGGCCGTTCAAATGCTGCTGAAGGCGCGGCGGCTCAGTGTCTTGCTGGCGGCTGCCATTCTCGTGCTGGCCGGGTTGACCGCTTGCACGCCTGAGATCAAAGGCGTTACCGGCGTGGGCGTGGATGCCGATGGGCAGCCCGTTGCGGTTTTGTCCTGGTGCGCGGACCGTCCGCCAGACGTTGTTATGTTCTTTGCCGAACGGGCGTCGATCTCGCCATCCCCGTCCGCCGTGGCGACTTCCACGAGCTGGCCCTACTGGCCGGGACGACGGTACGCCGTACCGCGTGCGGCGACCTCGCCGACGACGGTGCGTCTGGAGGGCTTCCCACGTGACCCGGCCCCCAGCCCGAACGCGGCCTTCCAGCTGTTCGGTGTCGCCAGCGACAGCAGCTTCACCTCGCGTTCGGTGACCTTCCGGCTTACTGAATTGGAAGACATGCGGCCCGGATCGGTTCTGATCACCGAAATTGTGGGCAACGGCGAGGTGCAGAGAAGCGTATCTGTCGATGAGTTCGCGAGTCTCGGAAAGGACGCATGCTGATCAGCGGTAGTGGGCCGCAGTTGTGTATGTGGGGAACCCGCCCGGTTTGTGGACTCCCCGATGCGCCGGGTGAGGCCGTAGTGCGTCGCGGCGCTACGGCCGCCCAGCGACCTGGGCGACGAACCTGGCCCAGGCTGCCGGGGTGAAGGTCAGTGCCGGACCGGCAGCGTCTTTCGAGTCGCGTACCGCCACGACACCGGGCAGGTTGCGCGCCACCTCGACGCAGTTGCCGCCGCTCGCGCCGCTGCGGGTGGACTTGCGCCACCGGGCGTTACTGAGGTCCATGATGGCTCTCAACTTCCTTCAGCAGGTGGACTAACGGCGCGGTAGCGCGGCGATTTGAGCCATGGTCGAACGCGGCGCATTGATCCGGCGCAAAGGGCTCGCGCGCCTGACTATAGTTACGGCCGCCCGGCGACCTGGGCGACGAACGCCCGCCAGGCTGCCGGGGCGAAGGCCAGGATCGGGCCCGCAGGATCCTTGCTGTCTCGGACACCGATGACGCCGGGCAGGTTGTCAGCAACTTCGACGCAGTTGCCCCCCGACGATCCGCTGCGCCGGGACTTGCGCCAGATGGCGTTAGTGAGGTCCATGGTGGCCGTGCACTTCCTTCATCAGCTCGTCGGACTGTCGGCGCGGGAGTGCTTCGTTCCGAACGTTCTCCCACCTCGCATGAAGAGTATGTAGCCCATCTTCGTTGTCGACCACGATCCCGCCCAGCTGATTTTCGAGGTGCCCGACCCAGGACCCGTCGCCAGCCCGCGCCAGCGCGAACGGCCCGGACAGCCCAATGTGGAGGCCGGCGCTTGCCGGGATCACGTGGATGTGAACGTGCGGCAGCTGGGCGACGGTGATGAGGTGGGCGACCTGTTCGGCCATGATGCCGGCGTGTTCGTCGCCCGCGCGGCGGAGCGTGGATTCGTCCAGCACAGCCACCACCTGCGGTGGGCTGTCGCCGGTGAGGATCTTGTGTCGACTCATGCGGGCGCTTACCTGCTGGTCGACCTCGGTGGCCGACATGAGGTCGTTCAAGCGCATCACGACATGGGCGTAGTTCTCGGTCTGAAGCAGGCCCGGGATCAGTAGCGGCTCGAAGAGACGAAGCTGCCGAGCGCCGCGCTCGGCGTCCAGCCACGGCAGAAACCACGACGGCGCGCCGAGTTTCACCACCAGGCGTCCGAACAGCCCGTCGTTGTTGAAGGCGCGGTCCGCTCCCCGAATGAAGTCCATCGTCAGCGCTCGGGTGCCGCTCTCCACGGCGCTGACATGCGAAGCGCTGAAGCCCGCCGCCCGGCCGAACGACTCCTGCGTCATCCCGGACGCTCCACGAGCACGGCGGATCTCGCTCACGATGAAGTCCGCGAGAGGACTCGGCACGTCAGCCATTCAACGCTCCTCAAATCGGAGATCGACTACCCGAGGTGCCACACGCCTGGAGCCTGTTCTGCCAGCTCCGGCCCGGACACCTGGAACACCTTCCGAGCGTAGTGGCCTTCACAGCAGAGTGTCACCAGGCGGCGCGGCTGGCAGGCCCACGAGATCCGGTGGTCGCGTGCGTAACGGGGCCGCTCCCGACGGGCGAGCACTCACGGGAGCGGCCCCTTCCCAACAGCACCCAGGGGAAGACCGTGCCCGACGACAAGTCCGAGAAGTTCGGGAAGATGAAGGCTGGCGACGTAATCCACCTGACCACCGCGGCGAGCGTGCAGTTCCTACGCCCGATCTTCGTACGCGTTATCCGCGAGTTGCCCGAGCGGCACACGTACGACGGGTGGGTCTGGATTGAAGGCTACGAGCTGAACGCGGCGGGCGACGCGGTCGCGCGGCGCGAGTTGTACGTGATGCGCGCGGGCGTACGGCTGCAACCCCTGCCCGCCGTACCAATCAAGCCCGTCAAACGCGGAGCGACCCGGCAGCCGGTGCGGGTCGGATGACCGTCCGCCCTCGCCCGCACCTGCCGATGCGTCCGGCGTGGCTGTGCCGCAACTGCGCCGCGCCCTGGCCGTGCGCCCCGGCCCAACTCGCCCTCGCCAACGAGTTCTACGGTCACTCCATTGCTCTGGCGTTCTACCTGGCCGCGTCGATGCACGACGCCATCGACGACGCGTACAACCTGGGGTTGCGCCCGGACCTGCCCACGCTGCACGCCCGCTTCCTCGGCTGGCTGTCGCTGGCCCGCCGACCCCGCCGACACTGAATCCAGCCCAATCAAACGAACCGGCCGGGCGGGGTTGCCCCCACCCGGCCGTCCGGATCTCTAAAAGTTCACTGCTTCTTGAACACCGGCATGGTGTCCAGCGTGGTGGTGATGTTCTGCGTGGTGCCGCCCCGGTACGTCTTCCCGGTGAAGATGTCGGTCCAGCTGTTGCCTGGCGGGAACCACACCGAGGTGGTGGCGGTGCTGCCGGGCGTCGTCACGGGTGCCACCAGGTAGTCCGGCCCGTAGAGGTACTCGGAACCGGCGGTGGCGTACGCGGCCTGCTCATTCGGGTACGCCAGGTACATGGAGCGGACGATTGGCGTACCCGTGCGGGTGGCCTCCTTCGCGGCGGCGTAGGTGTACGGCTGCAGTTCCTTACGCAGGTTGAGGAACTTCTTGGCCGACGCGTTCGCCGCCGGGCCGTACTGCCAGGGCAGCCGGTCGCTGTGGTTGGAGTGCAGCCGGTCGATCGGCTGGAACGTGCCGAACTGCACCCACCGGGCGTACAGGTCGTCGGGCAGCTTGGTGCTGCCCGGTTCGCTGCCCGGCTCCTGGAGGCCGCCGGTGTGCCCGCCGATGTCGTGGCTGACCGCGGCCAGTCCGGTCGCTGCCGACTCGCCCGGCGTGTAGCCGACCTCCATCTGCAGGGTCGACCAGTCGGAGGTGGTGTCGCCGGTGAAGTGCAGCGTGGTGCGCTTGTCGGCCCACGGGCCGGTCGCCACCGGGGTCGGGCTGCCGTAGCCGCCGGCCTGCAACGAGCCGTACGCCCGGGAGAACGCGAAGCCGGTCTTGTCGGCGTACTGCTGGTTGATCCACGCGTCCGCCGTCACCCCGGCGAGGGAGGACTTCGTGTTGTCGCAGCACCAGTCCAGCCACCAGAGGTCCGGGCCCTTGGTGCCCTTCGGGATCATCCCGTCGTGCAGCTGCATATATGCCTTGAGCTGGTCCGGGTCGCCGAAGTCGAACGCGTAGCAGTCGGGCCCGCCGTTGCAGCCGACGCGCTGGAGCTTGCCCTTCGCGGTGGCCTGCGCCTGGGCGAACTTCGGGTCCGAGCCGAGGATGCTGGGGTGGATGTTGATGCCGGTGTGCAGGCCCTGCTTGCGGGCCCAGTCGAAGAACGCCTTCGGGTCAGGAATCCGAGTGGGGTCGATGCTCCAGCCGTTCCACTTGTCCGGCGCCTTGATGTCGGTGTCAAGGACAAGAACATCCATGGGTACGCCCTCAGCCCTGGCCCGGGCCACCAGGTCCTGGAATTCGCTGGCGGTGCGGTCGTAGTACTCGGAGTACCACACCCCGTACGCCCACTTGGGCAGCAGCTTCGTGGGCCCGGTCAGGGTGGACAGGTCCTTGAGGCCACGGGTGAAGTCCTGCCCGTACGCGAAGACGTAGCCGTCCTGCTCCGAGGCGGGCCGGGGCTTGGTGGTGCGCAGGGCCGAGGCGGAGTCGTCGAGCAGGTACCAGCCGTCCTGGTAGAGCAGGCCGGGGGCGGTGAGCGCGGCACCGGTCACGCCGTCCAGACCCCGGCGGTAGCCGCCGAGCGGCGCGTGCGGGGCGAGCAGCGGGGAGTCCTTGCTCGTGACGGCGACCGTGTCGACGTTGACGTTGCAACTGGCGTCCGTGGGGCACCCCAGCGTCACCGTGTTGGTGCCACGGTCGAGGTGGACCGGGACGGAAACGGTGTTCCAGTAGTCCCACCCGCTGGTCGGCGCAAGGGTCGCCGTGACCGGCGCCGCCGTTCCGGCCGTGACCGACATGGTGCGCGCCTGGCTCGGCTGGGCACCGGCCTGGCCGTTGGCGTAGCGGATCTGCACCTGGTAGTCACCCGGGGCCGGGACATCCGTCACGGTGAGCGCGACTGCCGACGTGGTGCTCTCCAGGCCGGCCAGGAACCCCGTACCGGAAGCGCCGTTGTGGTCGTTCGCGGGCTTCGCGCCGCCGGTCAGCGCGCCGGTCTCGGCCTCACCCAGCGTGCCGAATCGCAGGGACTGCGGCTCGGGCGCGGCCGGCGCCGGGAACGGATCACCCGGGTTGACCACCGCGAGGCTGTCGATGTTCACATTGCCGGAGTCGTTGGGGCCCCGCACGACGCTGATCTCGTGCCGGCCGGCGGCGAGGTCGACCGGCACGGTGGCCAGGCCCCAGGTGTCCCAGTTTGCGGTGGGCGGCAGCGTCAGCGAACGGCCGGCGTCGCCGTCGATGAGAACCGTCAGGGTGCGGGTCACGTTCTGGCCGTCGCCGCCGGTGCTGTTGGCGTAGCGGACGGCGAGCTGCTTCGTGCCGCCGGCCGGCGCGTCGAGCGCGAACGTGACCGAGTCGCCGGACGAGGCGAAACCGGCCGCGAAGCCGCGCCCGGTGTACCCCCGGTGGTCGGTGGCCACGCCGGGACCGCTCAGCTGTAGTGATTCGGCCTCGCAGAGCGCGCCGAACGCGCACGCCGGAGCAGTGTGGCCGGCCCAGGGCTGGCCCTGCACGAGTTGCTTGCCGGTCTTGAGCCGCACCGTCAGGTTGTCGGCGGTGAACGCGCCCGAGCCGACCTGGTACCGCAGCGTCATCGCGCCGGTGTCGATGGTGAGCCAGCCGTGCTCGACGTGCTTCGTGAAACGCGTACGGGGGAAGTCATCGCGCCCGATGGCGTTGAACGTGGCGGCGTCGGTGAACCTGCCGTCCTTCTGGTACTCGGTGCGGATCAGGGTCGGGGACAGCACCTCGAAACGTGCGTTGCCCGACCGTACGGCTGCGTCTTGGTCCTTGTTGGAGCTGGCCTGGGCCGGCCCGGCCGGAGCGAGCGCCAGTCCCGTGATGAGGATGCCGACTGCGGCGGCTGCTGTCGCACGCCGGCGCGGTGAGTTCCGATAGAGCAAGGTGCGCTCCTCGTCTCATATGGAGGAAATGAGTCGATGACAACGCTGTCACTCGCCTGAAACACCTGTCAACGGGCGTCAGAGAGTGTCTCTTCTCTCTTTCGTGGGCCTTCGGCGTGCCCCAAAGCAGCTCGGCGAGTTCACGCAGCACCGCGTCCACGCGGGTAGCTACCAGATGTGTCCGCGTTCGTCGATGGATCGAGGCGGATCGCCGAGGAAGGTGTCGACCGGAACCGCACCGTGCGCCAGGTTGAGGGTGTCCAGCCGGTACAGCCACGTGCCACCATTCATCCCGGTGAAACGGTAGTTGATCTGCCAGCGCAGCCATTCGCCGTGTGCGAGCCGCACTGCGGGCGGCCGGCGGTGACGGCGCGGCATACCCCAGGCCGACGCCAGCAGTTCAACCCGGAGTTGACCGTCCGCCAGCCGGAGACGCACCTCGCTCCGGTACGGCGCGCGTACCAGGTTCTCGCGAGGCTCGAACCCATCGGCCTCTGCCAGGTCGACCTCATGGGTGAGCGGCGCCGCCCGTCCGGCTGCGTTGCTGGGCCCTTCTAAAGTGCCGACCATGCCCCGTCGACGGCCGAGCCGAACTTTTCTACGAGTGTTCTCGGCGTTCTATCTCGCCTTCGCGATGACGGGCGTGGCGCTTGTCGCCTGGTCGCTCGCAGGCGAGCAGCGGGGATCGGAGACATCGGCCGAGGTGCTGGACGTCGAGGGGCGCGGGACGCGAACCATCCTGACGGTTCAGTTCAGCACCGAGCGTGGCGAGGTGTGTGAGGCGAGCTTTCGCTCGTCGGTCGCTGCGAACCGAGCCGTGACCATCGGCGAGCGTATCCGCGTCACCTACGGCGAGACCCACCCCTGTCTAGGAGTGCGCGAGGTCGGCGACCGGTCGCCTTGGTACATCTTCATCATCGCGGTGGTGATTCTGACCGCCGCCGTCATCATGGCCTACGTCGTCTGGCGCCGGCCGCGACCTCCGCTGCCCCTCCGCTACGCGGGCATGCCCTAGCGGTCCGACGTTCGGAGGTTTTCCAGCGCAGGCCAAGGCAGTGCAGCAATTTCACGCTGACCCGGAACACGTATCCCTCTCTGCGGGCCAGCGTCGCCCTTCTCGTTCGCCTGGTCAGCAGCGGGGGCGGTCGAGTGGGGCTGCGCCGGCGATGGCTTCGACTGTCGCCGGTGGTGCGGTCGGCTCCGCCGGGGTCGGCGAGGGCGCGATGGTGGGGCTCGGCGAGGCCGACGGTGAACTGCTCGGCGTCGACGTGACGAGGGAGGCCGTGCTGCGTTGGACCTGCTTCGTGACCATCTTGATGCCGGTGGCGGTCGTCTGGTGGCCGTACACGTCGGTGACCCTGATGGTGTACGGCCCGGGACCGATCCCGTCCTCGATGGTCCAGTAGTTGTCGACCTGGCGGGCCGCCTTGCGAAAGCCCCCGCTCGACCCCTGCGCCTCGACCGAGCGCAGCGGGTTGCCGTGGTTACCGACCTGCACGGCGAACCACCACTGCGACGCGCCGCCCTTCATCCGAAAGGTGAGGCCGCCGTCGAGCGGTGGGTCCACCACCGCCCGGTACGTCACCTGCGCGATGCCCTGCGCCCGGTCGGCGATCCGGGCGAACGCCTCGTCGGAGAGGTCGATCTTGCTGGGTCCGCACCCGCCGCACTGGTCCATGACCATCACCCGGACCGTGCCCTTCGGGCCGCTGACATCCAGGTAACTGCCGCAGGCCGCCGCCCCGGCGTACTGCGAGGCGCCCAGGGCCACGTAGAGCCGGTCCGCGGGAGGGCCCGGGAAGGAGCAGGTGCCGCCCGAGCGGCCCGCGTCGTAGAAGCTCGCCGTTCCCTTGTGGACGGTATTGCCCGCGGGCGGCGCGGCGCAGGCCGAGGCGGCGCCGCCGCGTACGGCGAGGGTGACGCCGAGTACGGCGGCCAGGGCGGCGATCCCGGTGCCGGCCAACCAGTGCCTGACCCGCCGATTCGACCGGGGCGTGCCGTTGTCGCCGGCCGGGGTGGCGTTCTCCGGATCCATGGCTGGTGCCGTCACGGCGGCTGATGTTGCCGTACCGTGCCACGGCAGCGCAAAGCCGTCGAGCGGACCGTCACGCCCCGGATCGGCGAGGGCGCACTCCGTTGCGGCGGCCGTGACTTCTCGTATGGCCCCGGCGCCTGCGTGCGGCGTTCTAGGCTCCGAGATATGGCGGTGGCGTGCCCTTCTCGACATTGGCGCACAAGTCCGGGCAATGCCCTCACCCGATGATTCCCCTCGCGAGGCGCGAACTCAGACAGGGAGGAAGCACGCATGGCGGTCAAGACGAAGACACGTCCCGGCACCACGGAGATTCGCCCGGTCCAGGTGGAAATCCCGCAAGCGGACCTGGACGACATGAAACGACGGATCGCGGCCACCCGTTGGCCGGAAAAGGAAATCGTCGACGACCAGTCGCAGGGCGTGCCACTCGCGACGATCCAGGCCCTCGCCCGTTACTGGGAAAATGAGTACGACTGGCGCAAGGTCGAATCACGGCTGAACGCCCTACCGCAGTTCATGACCACCATCGACGGGGTGGACATTCACTTCATCCACGTGCGCTCGAAGCACGAGGACGCCCTTCCGCTCATCATCACGCACGGGTGGCCCGGTTCGGTGATCGAGCAGTTGAAGATCATCGAGCCGCTCACCGACCCCACCGCACACGGCGGCAGCGCGTCGGACGCCTTCCACGTGGTGATCCCGTCGCTACCCGGCCACGGCTTCTCCGGCAAGCCGACAGCGCTGGGCTGGAACCCGCAGAAGATCGCGACCGCCTGGACCGAGCTGATGACGCGCCTCGGCTACTCGCGGTTCGTCGCCCAGGGCGGCGACTGGGGCGCGGTCATCGTGGACCAGATGGGCGTGCAGGCGCCGCCGGAACTGCTCGGCATCCACACCAACATGGCCGGCGCGGTGCCGCCCGAGATCGACCTGCTGTTCCAGGGCGACACCACCGGCGCGAACAACGCCATGGGTTCGCTGCCTTCGGGTCTGTCCGACGACGAGATGCGCGCGGCCACCGAACTGGACTACGTCTGGAAGCACGTCGCGTACGCCCTGATGATGGCGACGCGTCCGCAGACGCTGACCGGGCTCGCGGACTCTCCGGTCGGCCTGGCGGCGTTCCTGCTCGACCACGACGCGAAGAGTCTGGCCCTGATCGCGCAGGTCTTCGACGGCGCCCAGGCGGGTCTGACCCGCGACGACATCCTGGACAACATCTCGCTCTACTGGTTGACGAACACCGCGATCTCGGCGGCCCGCCTGTACGCGGAGAACAAGCTCTCCTTCTTCGCCGCCAAGGGCGTCAACGTCCCGGTGGCCGTGAGCGTCTTCCCCGACGAGCTGTACGAGGCCCCGCAGAGTTGGGCGGAGCAGGCGTACCCGAACCTCATCTACTTCAACAAGCTCGACGTCGGCGGGCACTTCGCGGCCTGGGAGCAGCCGAAAATCTTCTCCGAAGAGCTTCGCACCGCCTTCCGGTCGCTTCGCTAGATGGCGGTGCACCTGCCCCCGCTGAACGGGGCGGTCGAGTGGCTCAACTCCGAGCCGCTCGGCCCCGCCGAGCTGCGGGGTCGCGTCGTCCTGGTGAACTTCTGGACGCTGACCTGCATCAACTGGCTGCGTCAGGAGCCGTACGTCCGGGCCTGGTCGCAGGCATACCGCGACGACGGCCTCGTCGTCGTCGGGGTGCACACGCCGGAGTTCACCTTCGAGCATCAGGTCGACTGGGTGCGCCGGGCGGTCGCGGCGCGCTCGATCGACTACCCGGTCGCGGTCGACAACGACTACGCGATCTGGCGTGCCTTCGCCAACCAGTACTGGCCCGCGCTGTACTTCGTCGACACCGATGGCGTCATCCGCGACGAGCACTTCGGAGAGGGGCGCTACGAGCAGTCCGAGCGGCGGCTTCAGCAACTGCTCGGCGTCGAGCGCGACCCCGTACCCGTCAACGGGCTCGGCCCGGAGGCGGAGGCCGACTGGGGCAACCTGCGGACGCCCGAGACGTACCTCGGGTTCAGTCGCGGCGAACACTTCGCGTCGCCGAACGGCCCCGCGCTCGACGAACGCCGCGCCTACGACCTCCCCGATGCCCTGGCCCTCAACCAGTGGGCCCTGGCCGGGGAGTGGACGATCGGGTCGGAGCACGTCGTGGTCGATCAAGCCGGCGGCAGCATCGCCTTCCGGTTCCACGCCCGCGACGCGCATCTCGTGCTGGCCCCCGGGGCGGGACGGTCGATCCCGTTCCGGGCGTTGCTCGACGGCGAGGCTCCCGGCCCCTCCCACGGGGTCGACGTCGACGCCGATGGCAACGGCGTCCTGGAGGACGGCCGCCTGCGTACCTCAGGGCCGGGGCGTAGGCGGGCGTCCGTCGCGTACCGGTCGGCGAGTGTCTTCTCGGCGGCCTCGTCGCCGTCGTCGGCGGCGAGCAGTAACGCGGCGATCTCGTCCACGAGGGTGAGGTCGGCGTCGGCGAGGTCGTCGGTCATCGCGCCGAAGCCGTCCCAGAGCAGCAACTCGTCCTTTGCCGATGGGCCAGTTCGTGCAGGACGTAGTCATGGATGAACCACGGGCCGCGGATCGGCAGTTCCGGGCTCACGCCGTAGGAGTCGGGATCGATCGCCCCGGACCGGTACGCCGACCAGACCCGCGCCGCCGAGTCGAAGAGCCCTGCCGTCGGATCGATGTCGTAGCCGTCGAACCGCCGGGGTCGCTGTACGGGGAGTGCTGTCGGTAGTTGTCGATGTCCATGGGGCAAGTCTTCGTCCTGCCACCGTGTCAGGGTCAAGGCGTCCGCACGCGATAGTGTCGCCTGCTGTGACAGCGCCCGTGATCTCCATCGCCACGCCAGCAGACCGTTCCGCGGTGGTCGACTCGCTGGTCGCCGCGTTCGTCAAGGATCCCATCCTGCGGCACCTGTTCCCCGACGAGGCGACCTATCCGCGCTACGCCGCCACCTTCTTCGGGAACCTCTTCGACAGGCGGGTGCACCGGTCGTCGATCTGGACGATCGGCGGGGGTGCGTCCGTCGCCGTCTGGGAGCCCCCGGCCGAATCCCCGGCGGCTGGGCACGGATCGCCGGCGGAAGCTCGATACCCGGCTGACGTGTGGGCCCGCGTCCAGGGCTACGACGAGGCCGTGCACGCGGCCCTGCCGACGTACCCGTTCTGGTATCTCGGTGTCCTCGGCACCCACCCGGACAGCGCCGGACGCGGCTGGGGCCGCGCGGTGATGCGGGCCGGGCTGGCCCGCGCCGCCGCCGACGGCCTGCCGGCGATCCTGGAGACCAGCAACCCCGCCAACGTCGAGCTGTACCGCCGCGCCGGCTGGGAGGTGGTGGGGTCGCTGTCGGAGCCCAGGCCCACCTGGATCATGCAGCAGTCACCCCGCTGAGCCGTGGCCGCCGCCGGCTGCCAGCCCTGCCTCCCCGCCCACCCGACCGTTGCGGGCATCGGATGTCGGGTGGGCCACCTGCCCTGCCGCCTAGCGTTGCTGCTCGTAAGGGAAAGGAGGTCCGGGTGCTGGAGCGGCTCAACGAGGCCATGGCGCACATCGAGCGGCACCTCGACCAGCAGATCGAGGTGGCCGACCTGGCGCGGATCGCGCTGACGTCGGAGTACCACTTCCGGCGGCTGTTCTCCGCGCTGGCCGGCATGCCGCTGTCGGAGTACATCCGTCGGCGTCGGCTCACCGTCGCCGGCGCGGACGTGCTGGCGGGGGAGCGGACGTTGCTCGACGTCGCCGTGCGCTACGGCTACGGATCGGCCGAGGCGTTCGCCCGGGCGTTCCACGCCGTGCACGGCGTGGGGCCCGTCGAGCGCGTCGCGGCCTGACGGACGCGGCTCAGGCGGGGACGTCGTCCCAGGTCGTGCCGGGCGGGAGGTAGCCGGCTGACGGGTTCTCGCGCAGCGCGTAGGCGAGGACCAGCAGCGCGTGCTTGTCCAACTCGGGCAGCCGATCGAGCGGGAACCACCGCACGGCCAGCGAATCGTCGTCGTTGACCCGGGCGGTGCCGGCCACGACCCGGCAGACGAAGCCCAGGTTCAGGTATTCGCAGTGGTCCCCGTTGGGGTAGGTGTGCGGGTGCGAGACGGCACTGGACAGCCGTACCGGCGTCACGTCCAGGCCCGTCTCCTCCCGTACCTCCCGGACGAGCGCGGTGGCCGGCTGCTCGCCCGGCTCCACGAAGCCGCTGATCACCGACCACCGTCCGTCGTCGGAGCGCTGGCCGAGCAGCACCTCGCCGGCGTCGTTGCGGATCACCGCGCTGACGCTGGGCAGCCACAGCAGGTCGTGGCCGACGTGTTTGCGCATCCCCGCGATGTAGTCAGGTACCGCCATCGGGCGATCATAGGCCGCGCGTGGGCGCCCGCCGCCGTCCCGGCAGCGCCGCGCCGCGCTCAGCCCGACCAGGCGACGGTACGACGAAAGCGCGCGTACTCCCCGGCCAGCTCGGCGTCGATCCGCTCCATCCGGGCGGGGGTGAGCACCACCGCCGGATCCTGCCACGGGCGTCCGGCGAGCATCCGGCGGCGTAGCCCGATCGGCGGGTGGGCGGCGAAGAGCGAGGCTTCGTCGCGGACCGACAGTTGGCGCAGCAGCGGCAGCCGGTCGCTGCTCGCCGCCCGGGCCTCGGCGAACGCCGATCGCCAGCGGTCCGGGCCGTGCCCCGCCCGCGTCTGGACGCGCACCGCCAACGCCATCGACTCGCCGGCCAGCAGGGCGTCGAGCAGGCCGGTGGCGGCCGTCGTGCCGGCGACGCGGGCGGCCAGGTCGTCGGCCAGGTACTCGGCGCGCTGGCTGTCCCGCAGCGCCACGCTCACCAGCACCAGGTGCGCGCCGAACAGCACCCGGGACACCACCCACTGGAACGCGCGGCCCAGCGCGTCACCCACCATCTCCACCAGGCCGGCGCCGATGGTGGTCCGTACCGGCCGGAACAGGTCGGCGGCCGACGCGAGCATGGTGAACGCGGGTTGGGTGAGCAGACCCCGACGCGGGTCGCCGTTGACGAAGTGGCCGAGTTCGTGCCCGAGCAACGCCACCCGTTCGCCGGCGGGAAGCGAGCCCCACAACGGCAGCCCGAGCCCCAGCACCCTGCGGCGTCGCACCCCGACCGCGTTCGCGTACGCGTTGATGTCGCCGTCGACACCGACCACGTCCGGCGTCGGCGCGCCGATCGCCGCGGCCACCTCGTCGATCAGCCCGAACAGCTCCGGCGCCCGGTCGCGGGACAGCACCTCCAGATCCGGGTCGACCCGGCCGAAGCGCGGCCGCAGAGCGACCGCCAGGCCGACCATCGCCACGCCCAGCAGGATCGCCAGGTTGGGAAAGGGGAACGCCACGATCAGCCACCCGCCGACGACCGCGAGGGCGAGCACGGCCGCGACCAGCAGCAGGGACACCACCGCGGTCAGCACCCGTGCCCCGTTCGACCCGCCATCACCGAGCGGGCGGCCAACCAACTGCCGGAACTGCCGCCCGGTCGCCTGGAACGCCAACCGGTGGGTCCACCTGTCGACCCAGGTCCAGCCGAACTCGCGCTCGCGCCGCCGGGGGTCGTAGGCGTCCAGGTTCCACTCACAGCCGGGGCACCACGGCACCGCGTCCCGAAGCGATGCGGTGGTGGTTCCGCATCCCGGGCACGCCCCCGCGCCGGTCGCCATGTTGATCACGGCCACGAATCCTGCCCCGGACCGCCGCACGCGGGAATCGACCGTTCGGTCACCGGCGTTCGCGCGCGCCTAGTGCCCCCACCTGCACTTCTTTCGGTGTTTTCGCCCGGAGCGCGGTATGCGTCTCTACTGTGGAGAGGGTTCGGCGACTTGTGTGATCCGGTGGCGGCCAGCCGGTTCGCGGTGCACAGTGATTCCCATGAGCGACAGCGGACGTAATGGGCAGTTCTACTGGTGCACCCGGCACCACCGGGTCGAGACGGACACCGACGTGTGTCCGGCGAAGCACGTCCTCGGCCCGTACAACTCGGCGGCCGACGCGGAGAACGCCCTGCAGCGAGTGCAGGAGCGGAACGAGGCGTGGGAGGCCGAGGACGCCCGTTGGGCCGGGGACGACAGGTAGACGGCGCGGGACGGCCCGCGTCGCGGTAGTTCGTGCTCCGCGAGGACGCACGCGAGAGCACGTCCCCGAGGAGGGAACCACGATGGCCGAAGCACAGCAGGCCACCACCCGTCCGGCCGCCCGACGCACCACCGCGAAGAAGACCGCCGCGGCGGAGCGCAACACGGCGGCGAGCCGGACCACCCCCGTGCGCAAGTCCACCACGGGCGCCGCGAAGGCGCCGGCCCGCAAGGCGGCCGGCGGCGCGGGGCGTGCCCCGGCCAAGAAGACCACCACGGCGGCGAAGAAGGCCCCGGCGAAGAAGGCCGCTCCCTCCAAGACGGCCGCCACCACGACCGCCGCCGCCAAGACCGCTGCGGCGAAGAAGACCGCTGCGGCGAAGAAGACAGCTGCGGCGAAGAAGACAGCGACCAGGACCAGCGCGGCGGCGAAGAAGGCCCCGGCGAAGAAGGCCCCGGCCAAGACCTCGCCGGCCACCCGCAAGACGACCACCGCCGCGAAACGGGCCCCGGCGCGCAAGAGCACCACCGCCGCGAGCAGGACGACGGGTACGGCGAAGAAGACGACAAGCGCCGCCAAGAAGACCACGGCGTCGGCGGCGAAGAGGACCACCGCCGCCGCGAAGGCGCCCGCGCGCAAGGTCGCGACCAAGGCGTCCCCGGCGAAGAAGACGGCCGCCAAGAAGGCCCCGGCGAAGAAGACGGCGGCGAAGAAGGCGCCCGCCAAGAAGACGGCGGCGAAGAAGACCGCTTCCACCCGCCCGAGCGGCGGCGCCCGCAACGCCCCGGCGAAGAAGGCCCCGGCCGCGAAGGCGACCGGCACCTCGTCGATCACCGCCCGCAAGGCGGCGGCGAAGAAGGCCCCGGCGAAGAAGACCACCGCGGCCAAGGCGCCAGCCCGCACGGTGACCGCCCGCAAGTCGCCCGCCCGCCCGGTCGCCGCACGAGCCACCACCCCACGGGGTACGCGCAGCACCGCCCGCAAGGCGACCGGCTGAGCGCAGGCAGCCTCGGCTCGACACCCACGGAGATCTCGGCCGGTCACCGGAAGCGGATCACCGGTGGCGCTGTCAGGATTGACCCCGTGGTCATCCGACGCGTACTCGCGCCCCGCATCGACTTCGGCGCGCTGCGCCGCGAACTCGGCCTGCCCGAGGGTTTCCCGGCGGCCGCCCAACGGGAGGCCGACGCGGCGGCTGCCGCGCCGCCCCGGCCGTCCGTCGACCGCACCGACATACCGTTCGTGACGGTCGACCCGGCCACCTCACGTGACCTGGACCAGGCGATGCACCTCGCCCGCCGCCCAGGCGGCGGCTACCGGGTGCGGTACGCGATCGCGGACGTCGCGGCGCACGTCGAGCCGGGCGGCGCGCTCGAGGAGGAGACCTGGCGGCGCGGGCAGACGGTCTACCTGCCCGACGGCAACGTGCCGCTGCACCCGCTGACGCTCAGCGAGGGCGCGGCCAGCCTGCTGCCCGACGACGACCGCGCCGCCGTGGTGTGGACCATCGACCTGGACGCCGACGGCGGCACCGTGGCCGTCGAGCTGGAGCGCGCCCTGGTGCGCAGCCGGGCGAAACTCGACTACACCGGGGTGCAGGCGGCGGCCGAGGCAGGCCGACTGCCCGAGCCGATCGCGCTGCTGCCCGAGATCGGCGACCGGCTGACGGCCCGCGGCCTGCGCCGTGGCGCCATCAACCTGCCGCTACCCGAGCAGGACGTGGAGCCCGACGGCGACGGCTGGCGGCTGGTGCTGCGCGGGCCGGTGCCGATGGAGGAGCACAACGCGCAGATCTCGTTGCTGACCGGCATGGCCGCCGCCGACATCATGCTCGCCGGCGGGGTGGGCCTGCTGCGGACGATGCCGGCACCGAAGCCGGAGGCGGTGCAACGCCTGCGGGCGGCCGCCGCTCCGCTGGGCGTGCACTGGCCGGACGGCGCGGGCCCCGGCGAGGTGATCGCCGGCCTGGACGCCGCGCAGCCGCGTTCCGCCGCGTTCATCGACCAGGCGGCCGAGCTGATGCGCGGCGCCGCGTACACCGCCTTCGACGGCACTCGGCCGGAGCAGCCGGAGCACGGCGGGGTGGCCGCCGCGTACGCCCATGTCACGGCGCCGTTGCGGCGCCTCGCCGACCGGTACGCCACCGAGGTCTGCCTGGCCCTGCACGCGGGCCGCGAGGTGCCCGACTGGGCCCGCGCGGCGCTGCCCCGGCTGCCCGAGGTGATGGCCAGCACCGACCGGACCGCCTCGGCGGCCAGCCGCGGCGCCGTCGAGCTCACCGAGGCGGTGCTGTTGGAGCACCGGGTGGGGGAGACCTTCGACGCGGCGGTGCTCGACGTCGACGCCCCGCCCAACGGCAAGTCCCGGCCCCGCCCGCCCGGCGGAACGGTGGCCCTGGACGCCCCACCGGTACGTGGCCGCTGCCTCGGTGCGCTGCCGCTCGGCGAACGGGTCCGGGTCCGCCTGGTCACCGCCGACCCGGCGGCCCGCACGGTGCTGTTCGAGCTGGCCTGAGCGGTGTCGTTCGGGAGTGGTTCGCTCGGGTAGCGGGGATTGTCACAGCGGCTCGCGCTGCTGACGGACCGGGCGGTTTGCGAGGATGAGCCCATGGCATACGACGCGAGCACGCTGCCCGACGTGTCCGGGCTGACGGTCGGCATCATCGGCGGCACCGGCGACCAGGGCCGTGGCCTCGCCTACCGGCTCGCCCGGGCCGGGCAGACGGTGCTGATCGGCTCCCGATCGGCGGAGCGGGCCGCCGAGTCCGCCGCCGAGATCGCCGCTCTGCCCCGGATGCCGGCCGACGTCCGCATCACCGGCGCAGCCAACGACGAGGTCGCTCGCCGCAGCGACGTCGTGATCATCGCGGTCCCGTGGGACGGGCACGCCGCCACCGTCGCCGCCCTCGCCGAGCCGCTCGCCGGAACGATCGTCGTCGACTGCGTCAACCCGCTGGGCTTCGACAAGCAGGGCCCGTACGCCCTCCCCGTCGCCGAGGGCAGCGCCGTCCAGCAGGCCGCCGCGCTGTTGCCCGACTCCCGCGTCTGCGCCGCGTTCAACCATGTCAGCGCCCCGCTGCTGGCCGACCCCGAGGTCGACCGGATCGACCTCGACGTGCTGATCTGCACCGAAGACCGGGAACTCGTCGACATCGTCGGGGCGCTCGCCGCCCGGATCCCCGGAATGCGCGGCATCTACGCCGGCCGGCTGCGCAACGCCCACCAGATCGAGGCGTTCACCGCGAATCTGATCGCCATCAACAAGCGCTACAAGGCGCACGCCGGCATCCGCGTCACCGACCTCTGAGAGCGCACGTCCGCTCCGGGTAGGGACGGTCGGGCGCACGGCTCTTGGCCGGACGGCCAGGGTCTGCCCGGTCGCTCTGAATCGGCTGGTCAGATGACAGCGCCCTGAGGGACCATGCGGCGTGACCGATGCTGATGGGGTGCTGAGGATCGCCTCGCAGAGCTGACGAGCCTCCTACAGCGAGATGATCCGGAGGTCGTCGTGTCGCTGTGGCACGACCTTTCGCATGTGAGCGGGCTCTTGCGGCTGCTGGCGTACCTCGACCTGCCCGACACTCGCCAGGTGCGCGAAAACTAGGTGTCGCTACCGATCGAGCCAGGTGTCGCTACCGATCGAGCCGCCCATGCCGGTCGCGCCGAGGCCGGGCGGCTCGGCCCATGCGCCGCCAGGTTGCACCCCGCGGCACCCCTTGTCGGCTCACGCACGCGCAGCATCTGACCACGAGCTAACGAGGCTGAACGACGGCCCTACTGGGGTGATTGGCTGTCTCGGTGTGGTCACGTCCGCCGGTGGTAGTGGTTGCGGCGGGGGACCTGTTCGGGGTCGAGCCAGGCCGGTGGGATGAATTCGGGGTGGCCGTCGCCGCTCAACTGGACGGTCCAGTCGCTGTGGTGGAGGTGTCGGTGGTGGTGGCCGCAGAGGAGCACTGCGTTGGGCAGGCTGGTGTCGCCGCCGTCGGCCCAGTGTCGGATGTGGTGGGCGTCGCACCAGCGGGGTGGGCGGTCGCAGCCGGGGAAGGCGCAGCCGCGGTCGCGGAGCACGAGGGCGCGTCGGAGTGGGCCGGTGATGAGGCGGCGTTGCCGGCCGACGTCGAGTGGTTGGCCGGCGCTGCCGAGGACGGCGGGGAGGATGGCGGCGTCGCAGGCGAGGCGCCGCACGGTCTCCGGGGCGAGCTCGAAACCGGTGTCCAACGTGCCTCCGCCGAGCTGCCGGCCGAGACCGTCGTAGCTGGTGGTGACGACGATCTGCGCGGGCTCGCCGCCGTGCTCGGGTAGCTCGCCGGTACGCAGGCTGAGTCGGCACAGGTCGGCGAGGGCGTCGTGGCGGCGTTGGCCGGGGGAGCGTTGGTCGTCGGGGCCGGACGGCGCGGTCAGTGGGTCGATGGCGGCGCGGAGCAGGCCGGCGGTTTCGGTGTCGAGGGTGCCGGTGAGGCGCAGACGGCCGTCGGTGAGGGTGGAGAGGGTGAGGTGGCGGTCGCGGGCGGCTCGTCGGGCCTCGGCGTCGAGAGCGGCCTGGGCGGCGGCGTCGGCGATGTCGGGGGCGACGTGGTCGACGATGCGGGTGCCGAGTTTGCGCAGCAGGGTGGGGTCGAACTGCCCAGCCCACTCGACCAGCAAGCCGACCGCCTTGTCGGCCGCCGCGCTGCCGGCGGCGGCCTCGACGGTGGTGACGGTGTCGGCGATGACCCGGGCCTGGTCGAGCGTGATGTCGGCGTCGGCCAGTGCCTGTCGTATGCCGGGGTTGCCGGTGTCGAGGGCGGTGGCGAGGTCGACGAGGCGGCGGGCGGCGGGGACGGTGAGGTGCAGGCGCTCGCGCAGCCACACCGCCGTGGAGGACGCGCCCTGCGCGGTCGCCGCGCGCCGGCCGTCGAACTCTCGGATCAGCGCCAGCTTGACGGCGGCGAGGCGCTGCTCGATGCGGTGCGCGGCATCGAGCGCGGCGATCAGTTCCTGCTCGGGCAGAGCCCAGGTGGCCGAATCGGCGCAGGACAGGATTGCGGCTTCTGCCTGCGCCAGCCCCTCCACCATGACCCGAGACTAGAACACCTGTACGACACTTTCAGCGACCAAGATCGATGATCTGTCAGCGCTCAGACTGAAAGCGGAGGGACCAGCCAGCGAACGAGACACCGTGCCGCCGGGCCACGGGCCACGGGCCACGGACCACGGACCACGGGGCCACGGACCGCAGGCCGAGTCCCTGGGCCGCAACACACGGGCCGCAGGCCGAGTCCAGGGGCTGCAGCCTGTGGCCGTCACAACCCGCGATCTGCGTGGCGGTGTGGGCGTGTTGCCCGCTGCCCGCTCCCGCCGGCCCCACCTCGTTTGGGCACGGCCCGGAGCTGCGTGGGAGCGGCAGGGCTGTGGCCCCGTGGCCCGGCCCGTGGTCCGTGGCCCGGCCCGTGGTCCGTGGCTCGTGGCCCGTGCAGCGCTCTAGAAGGTGTGTTCGGCTGCCGGGAACTCGCCGCCGCGGACCTCGTCGGCGAAGCGGCGGGTGGCGTCGGTGAGGACGTCGGCCAGGTCGGCGTAGCGCTTCACGAAGCGCGGCGCCTTGCCGGTGCGCAGGCCGGCCATGTCCTGCCAGACCAGCACCTGGGCGTCGGTGTCCGGGCCGGCGCCGATGCCGACCGTGGGGATCGCCAGTTCGTGGGTGATCTGCTTGGCCACCTCACCCGGCACCATCTCCAGCACCACCGCGAACGCGCCGGCCTCGGCCACCGCCCGCGCGTCGGCCAGCACCTCGTCGGCCGTGTCGCCCCGGCCCTGCACGCGGTAGCCGCCCAGGGTGTGCTCGCTCTGCGGGGTGAAGCCGATGTGCGCCATCACCGGGATGCCGGCCCCGACGATCGCGGCGATCTGCGCGGCGCAGCGTCGGCCGCCCTCCAGCTTCACCGCGTGGCAGCCACCCTCCTTCATGAACCGGACGGCGGTGCGCAGCGCCTGGGTGGGGCCCTCCTCGTACGAGCCGAAGGGCAGGTCACCGACGACGAGGGCCTGCTGGGTCGAGCGCACCACGGCCTGTACCAGGGGAAGCAGGTCGTCGGCGGTCACCGGCAGGGTGGTCTCGTAGCCGAACACGTTGTTCGCGGCCGAGTCGCCGACCAGCAGCACCGGCACGCCGGCCCGGTCGAAGATCCCCGCCGTGTACTGGTCGTACGAGGTGAGCATCGGCCACCGCTCGCCACGCTCCTTGGCGGCGATCAGGTCGCGGGTGCGGACCCGACGGGTGGCCGGTCCGCCGTACAGCGCGGTCACCTCGTTGGGAGTGGACTCGGTCATGACTGTCTCCTTCCTCGAGGCCGCCTGCGCGGTCCCCGGGTTCCGTCGCGATCGTCGCACCGCCAGGCCCGGTGACGGCAGAGCGCAGTGGAAGATGTCACTCACGACCGCCGCGCCGGGCCGGGTCAGTCACCCGGCCCGGGAGGACGGGCTCAGCCGTGCTCGCGCCAGCGGTTGGTGATCGGCAGACGACGGTCGCGGCCGAACGCCTTCATGGAGATCTTCGTGCCGGGCGCCGACTGGCGTCGCTTGTACTCGGCGGTATCCACCAGCCGCAGCACCTTGTCGACAACGGCCGGGTCGTGGCCCGACTCGACCAGCCCGTCGCGGCCCAGGTCGCCGTCGACGTAGCCGATCAGGATCGGGTCCAGCACGTCGTAGTCGGGCAGGGAATCGCTGTCGAGCTGGCCCGGGCTCAGCTCGGCGCTCGGCGGCTTGCCGATCGAGTTCTCCGGGATCGGGGCGGTCTCGCCGCGGCGGGCCGCGTCCGCGTTGCGCCACTTCGCCAGCCGCCAGACCAGCGTCTTCCAGACGTCCTTGATCGGGTTGAAACCGCCCACCGAGTCGCCGTACAGGGTGGAGTAGCCGACCGCCAGCTCGCTCTTGTTGCCGGTGGTGAGCACCAGGTGGCCCTCCTGGTTCGACAGCGCCATCAGGATGACACCGCGGACCCGGGCCTGGAGGTTCTCCACGGCGATCCCGGACAGCGACAGGTTGGCGAGGAAGGCGTCCACCATCGGCTGGATCGGCTCGACGCGGTAGTCCAGCCCGGTGCGCTTGGCCAGGTCGGCGGCGTCCTCACGGGAGTGCTCGGAGGAGTGCTGGCTGGGCAGCGACACCCCGACCACCCGGTCCGGGCCGAGCGCGTCGACGGCGAGGGCGGCCACCACCGCCGAGTCGATGCCGCCGGAGAGGCCGAGCGCCACCGACGCGAACCGGTTCTTGTTGACGTAGTCGCGCAGGCCGAGCACCAGCGCGTGCCACACCTCGGCCTCGTCGGCCACCGGCTCGATCAGCCCGCCGACGGCGGCCGGGCCGGACGGCGCGGGCGGGATCACGTCCACCGTGTGGTGCGCGACCCGCATGTCGTCCGCGACGTTCCGGCTGCCCGGGGCCGTGGTCGCGGCCGGCAGCTCGACGTCGTGCACGAGCAGGTGCTCGACGAACTGCGGGGCGCGGGTGAGCAGCTCGCCGTCGGAGGTGACGATCATCGAGTCGCCCTCGAAGACCAGCTCGTCCTGGCCGCCAATCATGTTGACGTACGCGATGGCGGCGTTCGCCTCGGCGGCCCGGCGGCGAACCAACGGCAGCCGGATGTCGTCCTTGTTCAGCTCGTACGGCGAACCGTTGATGTTGACCACCAGGCCGACGCCGGCCTGCCGGGCGGCGGCGAACGGGCCGCCGGCCTGCCACAGGTCCTCGCAGATGGTCAGCGCGACGTCCACCCCGCCGATCCGCACCACGGTCAGCTGGTCGCCGGAGACGAAGTAGCGGTCCTCGTCGAAGACGCCGTAGTTGGGCAGGTGGTGCTTGAAGTAGCGGGCGACCACCGTGCCCCGGTGCAGCAGCGCGGCGGCGTTGCGGGCACCCCGGCCCGGCTCGGCGTCCCCGCTGATCTGCGGCGGCCCGTCGGCGTCCAGGTAGCCGACCACGACCGGCAGGTCACCGAGACCGTCCTCGGCGAGGTCGGCGGCGAGCCGCTGGAGGGCGGCCTGGGACGCGGCGACGAAGGAACGCCGGAAGACCAGGTCCTCGACCGGGTAGCCGGTCAGCATCATCTCCGGGAAGAGCACGAGCTGGGCGCCGGCGTCGGCGGCCTGGCGGGTCCAGCTGCGGACCAGGTCGGCATTGCCGGCGAGGTCGCCGACGCTCGGGTTGACCTGGGACAGGGCGAGACGCAGGGTGGGCATGTCCTCATCTTGCCTCAGCATGGCCGGAGCAATCCGTACCGTCGGACGAGATGGCGGCCACGCGCGAGCGCCGCGCGACGGCCAGGCCGGATCGGTACCGTTCGGCGGGCGGGACGCGAGGGGACGGACGGCGGCGGTTCGCGTAACGTCTGCGTAACCAGGCCCGGGAACACTGGGCGGTCAGGTCGGGTACAGCCCGACCAAGGCGGACAAAAGAGTTGTCGCGAGGGGTTGGGGAAGTGGACCGTCAGCAGGAGTTCGTCCTCCGTACGCTGGAAGAGCGGGACATCCGGTTCGTCCGGCTGTGGTTCACGGACGTGCTGGGCACGCTCAAGAGCGTCTCGGTGGCGCCCGCCGAGCTGGAAGCGGCCTTCGAGGAGGGCATCGGCTTCGACGGCTCGGCCATCGAAGGCTTCGCCCGGGTCTTCGAATCGGACATGGTGGCCATGCCCGACCCGACCACCTTCCAGGTCTTCCCGTTCGAGGGTGGGGTCAGCGGCGAGAGCGCCCGGATGTTCTGCGACATCCTGCTGCCCGACGGCGGCCCGTCCTGGGCCGACCCGCGGCACGTGCTGCGCCGCGCGTTGTCCAAGGCGGCCGAGAAGGGCTTCACCTTCTACACCCACCCCGAGATCGAGTTCTTCCTGCTGGAGAACGGCCCGCAGGACGGTTCGGTGCCCACCCCGGTGGACACCGGCGGCTACTTCGAGCACACCACCCACGCGGTGGCCCGCGACTTCCGCCGCCAGGGCGTGCTGGCGCTGGAGCGGATCGGCATCTCGGTGGAGTTCAGCCACCACGAGGTCGCCCCCGGCCAGCAGGAGATCGACCTGCGCTACGCCGACGCGCTGACCACCGCCGACAACATCATGACCTTCCGGCACGTGGTGAAGGAGGTCGCGCTCTCCACCGGTGTGCAGGCCAGCTTCATGCCGAAGCCGTTCACCGACCAGCCGGGCAGCGGCATGCACACCCACCTGTCGCTGTTCGAGGGCGAGCGCAACGCCTTCCACGACAGCGGCGACCCGATGAAGCTCTCCAAGGTGGCGAAGTCCTTCATCGCCGGCCTGCTGGTGCACGCCCGGGAGTACACGGCGGTCACCAACCAGTGGGTCAACTCGTACAAGCGGCTGTTCCCGCAGGCCCTGCCGGACCGGATCACCGAGAGCCCGGCGTACGTCTGCTGGGGTCACCTGAACCGGTCCGCGCTGGTCCGGGTCCCGGCGTACGGCAAGCCGAACTCCGCCCGGGTCGAGGTCCGGTCGCTGGACTCGGCGACCAACCCGTACCTCGCCTTCGCGGTGCTGCTCGGCGCCGGCCTGAAGGGCATCGAGGAGGGCTACGAGCTGCCGCCGGGCGCCGAGGACGACGTCTGGTCGCTGAGCAGCGCCGAGCGCCGCGCCATGGGGTACGAGGCGCTGCCGGAGAACCTGGCCGAGGCGATCGACGTGATGGCCGGATCCGAACTGGTCGCCGAGGTGCTCGGCGAGCACGTCTTCGACTTCTTCCTGCGCAACAAGCGGGCCGAGTGGGAGCAGTACCGCCGCGAGGTCACCCCGTACGAGCGGCAGCGTTACCTGGCGCTGTAGTCGCGGGGCTGACGGGGTGGCGCGCTGCCGCTATCGTCTCGATCACCGCGCCGGTACCCCTCCGGGCGGAGAGTCGGGAGGCAGTCGGTGCTGGAGGACCTGCTCAGCGGTGCCTGGCAGAGCGTCGTGTTCGGGGTCGTGGGCGTCGGGCTCATGGCTGCCGGGTTCGGGCTCGTCGACCTGCTGACCCCGGGGCGGTTGCGGGAGCTGATCTGGGTCGAGCGCAACGCCAACGCGGGGTTGCTGCTCGCCGCCAACCAGCTCGGCATCGCCGGCATCGTCTTCACGGCGATCCTGACGAGCTACAGCGACTTCGGCCGGGGGCTGGCCTCCACCGTGGTGTTCGGGCTCGTCGGGCTGGCCATCATGGCGCTCGCCTTCTTCGTGCTCGACCTGCTCACCCCCGGCAAGCTCGGTGAGGTCATCTGCTCGTCCGAGCCGCACCCGGCGGCCCGGGTCAGCGCCGCCACGCACTTCGGCGCGGCTCTGATCGTCTGCGCCTGCATCGCCTGAGCGGGGGTCGCCTGAGCGCGCCGCGTCCCGGGCTGTCGTCGTACCCCGGCCGTAGCGTGCCGGGCATGAACCGCACGGACCGGCTCTACGCCCTGGTCGAGGAGCTGCGGGCGGTGTCGCCCCGGCCCCGCAGCGCCCGCTGGCTGGCCGCCCACTTCGAGGTGAGCAGCCGGACCATCGAGCGGGACATCGGCGCGCTCCAGGAGGCCGGGGTGCCGATCTGGGCCGAACCCGGGCGCACCGGCGGCTACGTCCTGGACCGCGCCCGCACCCTGCCGCCGGTCAACCTGACCCCGGCCGAGGCGGTGGCGATGGCCGTCGCGCTGCACCGGCTCGCCGGCACCCCGTTCGCCGGGCCGGGCGCCACCGCGCTGCGCAAGCTGGTGGCGGTGCTGCCGGCCGCCGACGCCGCCGAGGCGCACCGCCTCGCCGGCCGGGTGCACCTGATCGGCGACGGGCCGGCCACGCCCGTCCCGGCCACCGTCGCCGACGCGGTCACCGCGCGGCGGGTGCTGCGCATCCGGTACGCCGACCGCGCCGGCACCGACTCGGTGCGCGACGTCGAGCCGCTGGGCTACCTCGGCAACCCCCGACACTGGTATCTGCTCGCCTGGTGCCGGCTGCGCGACGAGCTGCGCTGCTTCCGTACCGACCGGATCGGGGACGTCCGGGCGCTGCCCGAGGTGGTGGTCCGGGAGCTCCGCCTGACGGATCTCGACATCCCCCGGGAACGGGTCCGCCCGCTGAGCCTGGTCTGAGTCGGGTCGGGCACGCACCGATCTCCGTCGGGTGATCCGGAAACACCGACAGGACGGTGTCGCGGACGGCCCCGAAACTGCTCTGGACGACGGCGAACCGCCGTCCCGGCAACTCTGGAGGCAGCACGTGTCCACGACGCCCATCACCTGGTTCGAGATCGGCACCGACCGGCCGGAGGAGGCGGAACGCTTCTACGGCGAGCTGTTCGGCTGGACCTTCGAGGAGCAGGGCGCCGGTAGCGGCGGGTCCTATCGGGTGACTGGTGCCGGCGGTGACACCGGGATCGGCGGCGCGATCCGGGCGACCGACGGGACGTCCCCGAACTACGCGGTGTTCTACGCCGAGGTCGACGACGTGGCGGAGACCTGCCGGCGGGCCGAGGCCGCCGGCGCGAAGGTGCTGGTGCCGGCGCGGACCGCACCCAGCGGACTCACGCTCGCCCACCTGCTCGACCCGACGGGAAATCGCATCGGCGTGTTCGCACCCCCGCCCACCCAGGGCTGACGCGCGCGGCCCCCGCCACGCCGGGGCTGACGTCAGTCCCAGGGGCATGATCGACTCCAGGTCGCCGATGTGGCGGCGTCCGAGTGCGATGGACGCCGCCACATCGGCGAAACGGAGTGGATCACGCGGGACCCCTGGGGGCACGCTGCCCGGGGTGGTCGGAGGCCGACCTGTCGGGCTACTTGCCGGGCGTACCCGCGGGAGCGCCGTGGCCGTCCGGCCCACGGTCGCCGCCCGGCCCACGGTGGCCGCCGCCGGGGCCAGGGAAGACGCCGGCCTCGACGGCCTTGGTGATGGCGTCGGCCTGCTCCTGGGTGAGCTTGCCGTCCTTGACCGCCTGGTCCAGCCGCTCCTTGAGCGCGGCCTGCCGGTCCTCGGCGGACGGGCGCGCCGGACGATCGGCGGGCCGGTGCTGCTCGCGGACCTTCTCCAGCGCGGCGGTCACCTTGTCGGTGGGGACACCCAGCTCCTTGGCGAGCGCCTCGGCGAACTCACCCTGCCGGTCGGCCTTCGCTCCGGGAGCGGTGGCGGTGCTGGCGCTCGGGGTCGGCGTCGGGGTGCCCGCGGCGAACGCGATCGTCGGGGCGGCGATCCCCACGCCGAGGACGCCCGCGGTGGCCAGGCCGGCCAGCAGGTGCTTCCTACGGATGGTGCGGGACATGCTGTCCTCCAGAAAGTCGGTGATGCGGCGATGTCGTCACCGACAGTGACGGCTGATTCTGGGCGCGACCCGTGGCGACCCTGTCAGCGAGCTGAAAATCGAGCAGCGGGCTGCCCGTCGAGCAGCGGGCTGCCGATCGTGGCGGTGCGCGGGGAAATCGGTTGTGTCGTCGTTGGTCAGGCGGTCAGGGTTGGTGGCCGCCAACGGAGGGACACCTCGCGATGACCGTCGAGATTCGGGAGATTCCTCTCACCGGGTCGGACACCGGCCCGTACGGCATCACGGTTGGGCCCGACGGCGCGTTGTGGCTGACGCTGGTCCAGGCCGGCGGGATCGCCCGCCTGGGGCCCGACGGCGAGACGGAGTCTGGGCAGCCCTGGAGATCGGCGCAGTAGCCCACCTGACCCCACCCCCACCCCCTGACCCCGGTGATCAAGAGGTTTGCGTCACGATCCGGCCCGAAAATGACCCAAACCTCTTGATCACCGGGGTGGGAAGCGGGCGGGAGGCGGCGGGAGGGTGGGAGGCGGGGGCTAGCGGACGGCGGGGGTGGCCGTCAGGGTTCCGGTGTCGGTGTCCAGGGTTGCGGTGGTGCCTACCGGGACGGTCAGCTGGTCGGGGCCGTGGCCGATGGGGAGGCCGCCGAGGACCGGTACGCCCAGGTCGCCGAGGCGTTCGGTGAGGACGTCGACGATCGTGGTCTCCCAGCCGTCGCCGCAGTCGGAGAACTGCCCGACCGCCACACCGGCCAGCCCGTCCAACGCTCCGGCGCGGCGCAGGTGGGTGAGCATCCGGTCGACCTTGTACGGGGGCTCCTGCACGTCCTCGATCAACAGCACGGCACCGGTCAGATCGGGCAGGTCCGGAGTGCCGATCGACGCGGCGATCAGGCACAGGTTGCCGCCCAGCAGGGTGCCGGTGGCGCGACCCGGCACCCGTACGCCGAAGGTCTCCTCGGTGGGCACCGCCTCGACGGTCACCGGCTCGGTGGTCATCAGCGCCGCGTGCAGGGACTCGGCGGAGCGCAGCGACGTCCGCTCGTCCCGCCAGGCGGCCCCCGGGCCGTGCACCCCGGCCAGCCGGGCGCCCCGCCACAGGGCGAGCTGCAACGCGGTGATGTCCGAGAAGCCGGCCACCACCTTCGGGTCGCGGCGGACGGCGGCCATGTCGATGGCGTCCACGATCCGCTGGGCGCCGTACCCGCCCCGGGTGCAGATCACGCCGCGCACCTGCGGGTCGGCGAACGCCGCGTTCAGGTCGGCGGCCCGCAGGTCGTCGGTGCCGGCGAGGTAGCCGTGGCGGGCGTACGCGTTCGGCGCCGGCACCGGCCGCAGGCCCCACCCGGTGAGCAACTCCATCCCCCGGGCGACCCGCTCCGGCGAGGTCGGCCCGGACGGTGACACCAGCAGCACCGTGTCCCCGGGGCGCAGGACGGGTGGGCGGACGACTGCCGAATCCTCGTTGATCACAACCGCAGAGCCTAACGACACCGTGGAGCCTGACGAGCAGCGAACGCCGGCCGTCGACGCCGGTGGGCGCGCCGGCCAGCAACCCCGGCGCGCGGCGCGGGGATCCGAGTGGCGGGGCGTGGCGCTGCGGGACGTACCGGCTAGCCTCGACGCGTGGCAACCGCGCTGGTGATCGAGAACGACCCGACGGACGACGCACGCCGGTTGGGTGAGTGGCTGACCGAGACTGGGCTGGAGCTGTGGGTGGTCCGCCCGCACGCCGGCGAAGAGCTCCCCGCCGACCTGGAGGGGTACGCGGCGCTGGTGGTGCTCGGCGGCGACCAGCAGGCGTACCCGCTGCCGGACGGCTCGCCCGGCGCACCCTGGTTCCCGGCCGTGGAGGGGCTGCTGCGCAAGGCGGTCCGGTACCGCGTGCCCACCCTGGCCGTCTGCCTGGGCGCGCAGCTGCTCGCCACCGCGCACGCCGGGCTGGTCGAGCGGAGCCCGTCCGGGCCGGAGATCGGCCCCGGCGTGGTCGGTCGGCGTGACGCCGCGGAGGGCGACCCGCTGTTCCGGTACGTGCCGCTGATCCCGGACGTGCTCCAGTGGCACTCCGACGAGATCACCGAGCTGCCCCGGGGCGCCACCCTGCTGGCGGCCTCCACCCGGTATCCGCACCAGGCGTTCCGGCTCGGCGACCGGGCCTGGGGGCTGCAGTTCCACATCGAGTGCGACACCGCGATGATCGCCGACTGGGCCACCGACTCGGCCCAGCTCGCGGAGCTGGGCTACGACCCGGAGCTGGTCGTGGCGGCCTGCGACTCGGTGATGGTCGACGTCGAGGAGGTCTGGCAGCCGTTCGCCGCCCGGTTCGCGGCGCTGGCCCTCGGCGAGCTGGACGACAGCACGACGCGGCGGGGCCTGCCGCTGCTCGGGCACTGATGAGCCGGCCGACGAGGGCGCCGGGCCGGCTCGCCCGCTACGGCTTCGGCGTCGCCGAGGGCGACGGCGGAGCCCGCGCCGCCGACCTGCTCGGCCCGGACGGGTTGGGCCTCTGGCAGCCGGTCGAGCAGGAGCCGGTCGACGAGCCGGCCAAGGAGCTGCTCGCCGCGCTGTCCCGCGCCGCCGACCCGGATCTGGCGCTGCGCCAACTGCACCGCATCGTCGAGGCCGAACGGCGCATCAGCGGCGACGGCGGGCCTGGCGGCAGCGGCGCGAGCTCGCCGCTGATCGCGGAGCTGCTCGCCGACCCTGGGCTGCGGCGTCGACTGATCGCCGTCCTGGGCGCGTCGTCGGCGCTCGGTGATCATCTGGTGGCCAACCCGGAGCACTGCCTGGCGCTGCGCACCGCCCCGGACGGGCTCGCGCCGATCGCCGAGGGTCGACTGGAACCGGCCGGCGACGGCAACCCCGTGGCGGTGCTGCGGACCGCGTACCGGCTGGCGTTGCTGCGGATCGCGGCGGCCGACCTCACCGGCGGCCGGGCCCTGGAGCAGACCATGGCGGCGCTGTCCGCGCTGGCCGACGCGACGCTTGCCGCGGCGTACGAGATCGCCGTCGACGAGCTGGCGGAGGGCACCGAGCGACCCCGGCTGGCCGTGGTGGCGATGGGCAAGTGCGGCGGCGGCGAACTGAACTACGTCTCCGACGTGGACGTGATCTTCGTGGCGGCCGAGGACGGCGACCTGCCGGCCGCGACCCTGGTGGCGACCCGGCTGATCCACATCTGCGGGCTTGTCGCCTGGCCGGTGGACGCCGCGCTGCGGCCCGAGGGCAACCGGGGCCCGCTGGTGCGCACCCTCGCCAGCCACCTGGCCTACTACCGGCGGTGGGCGCGCACCTGGGAGTTCCAGGCGCTGCTCAAGGCCCGTCCGGCCGCCGGGGACCTGCCGCTGGCCCAGGAGTGGATCGACCAGCTGGCCCCGCTGGTGTGGAGGGCCGCCGAACGACCCGAGGCGGTCGAGGACGTCCGTGCGATGCGCCGCCGGATCATCGACAACATCCCGCCGAAGGAGCTGGAACGCGAGATCAAGCGCGGTCCCGGCGGGCTGCGCGACATCGAGTTCGCCGTCCAGCTCCTGCAACTGGTGCACGGTCGCGGCGACGAGACGCTGCGGGCGCCGGGCACCATCCCGGCGCTGCGTGCGCTGGTCGCGGGTGGCTACGTCGGCCGCGCCGACGGCGAGTCGCTGCTGCGCGGCTACCGCTTCCTGCGCAGCGTCGAGCACCGGCTCCAGTTGCAGGCCCTGCGGCGTACGCACACCGTGCCCACCGAGCCGTCCGCGCTGCGCTGGCTGGCCGCCGCGCTGGGTTTCACGGCCACGCCGGGACGCAACGCCGTGGAGAGCTTCCGGGCCGAGTGGGTCACCCACGCCACCGAGGTACGCCGGCTGCACGCCAAGCTGCTCTACCGGCCGCTGCTGGAGTCGGTGGCCCGGGTGCCGGCCGACGGGCTGCGGCTCACCCCGGAGGCCGCCCGGCACCGGTTGGAGATCCTCGGCTTCGCCGACCCGGCCGGGGCGCTGCGTCACCTCCAGGCGCTCACCGGCGGGGTGAGCCGTACCGCGGCCATCCAGCGGACCCTGCTGCCGGTGCTGCTGAGCGAGTTCGCCGACGCGCCGGAGCCGGACCGGGGGCTGCTCAACTACCGCAAGGTCTCCGACAAGCTGGGCAGCACCCCCTGGTACCTGCGGCTGCTGCGCGACGGCGGTCCCGTCGCGCGGCGGCTGGCCCGGGTCCTGGCCCTCTCCCGGTACGTCGCCGACCTGCTCGCCCGCGATCCGGAGGCGCTGCGGCTGCTGGCCGAGGAGAACGAGTTGGCGCCGCGCCCACGGGCGGTGCTGCGGGAGGGCTTCCTGGCGGCGGCGGCCCGACACACCGACCCGGTCGAGGCGACCCGCGCGGTGCGGGCGCTGCGCCGCCGGGAACTGGTCCGCGTGGCGTGCGCCGACGTGCTCTGCCGCGCCGGCGCGCTCGCTCCCACCCCGACCCGGCCGGACGGCACGACGCGGCCGGCCGTCGGCCTGGCCGACATCACCGAGGTCGGCACGGCGCTCTCCGACGTCACCGACGCCACTCTCGCCGCCGCGCTGCGCGCCGCCCGGGCCAGCCAGCCGGCGCCGGCCGGGCTGCGGTTCGCGGTGATCGGGATGGGCCGGCTGGGCGGGTACGAGTCGAACTACCTCTCCGACGCCGACGTGCTCTTCGTCTACGACCCGCCCGCCGACAGCGGCGAGAGCGCGGCCAGCGCCGCCGCGCACGCGATCGCCGAGGAGCTGCGGCGGCTGCTCGGGGTGCCCGCCCCCGACCCGCCGCTCGGTGTCGACGCCGACCTGCGTCCGGAGGGCCGGCAGGGTCCGCTGGTGCGCAGCCTCGCCGCGTACGCGCAGTACTACGCCCGCTGGTCGCGGGTGTGGGAGGCGCAGGCGCTGCTGCGTGCCCGGTTCGTCTGCGGCGACGCCGACCTGGGCGCCGAGTTCGAGGCGATGATCGAGCCGGTGCGCTACCCGGCCGAGGGGCTGACCCGCGAGCAGATCGTTGAGATCCGCCGGATCAAGGCCCGGGTGGAGACCGAGCGGCTGCCGCGCGGCGCCGACCCGGCCACCCACACCAAGCTGGGCCGGGGCGGGCTGGCCGACGTGGAGTGGGCGGTCCAGCTCGTCCAGCTCCGGCACGCCGGAGCGATCCCGGAGCTGCGCGGCACGCGTACCCTCGATGCCCTCGCGGCCGCCGAGCGGGCCGGCCTGATCGACCCGGCGGACGCCGCCGAGATGGCCGCCGGCTGGTCCCTGGCCGCGCAGGTCCGCAACGCGTTGATGCTGGTCCGGGGCCGCGCCGGTGACCAACTGCCCCGGCACGGGGTGGAGCTGGCCGGGGTGGTCCGGCTGCTCGGCCGCGACGACCCGGGGGAGTTCCTGGACGAGTACCTGCGCACCGGCCGGCGCTCGCGCGCCGCCGCGCAGCGGGTGCTGGAGGCGTAGCGCCGGTCAACTGCCGACGGTGTACTCGCCGGCGTGGGGAACGGTGACGACGCTCCAGACCCCGTCGGCGGAGACGGTGGCGCCACCGGACGCGGCCAGCCAGCGGCTGTAGCGGACGCGGACCGCGACCGGGCCGGCGGTCGGGGCCCGGAAGGTCAGCGCCGCGCCGTCGGCGCGGACCAGCTCGGCGGGCGCGGCGACCAGCGGCGTCGGGTCGGCCACCGCCCAGACCCGCCAGTGCGCGCCGGACCAGACCGGCGTCAGGTACGGCAGGCCGCCCTCGACCAGCTCCGCCTCGGCCCGTCCCACCCAGGACAGCGGGGCGTCCGGCACCGCCACGTACTGCACGGCGTTCTCCGCCAGCCAGGCCCGGTAGCTGGCCGGGGTCAGCGGCACGCCGGTGCCGGTCGCGCCGGGCACGGTGGTGAAGAACAGCGGGTTTCGGTCGATGTCGGCCTGCCGCAGCCAGCCCCGGGCCAGTGGCACCTCGCCGAGGCGGGCCGCCTCCCAGTAGTTGCGCGTCGGCGGCACCTCGACCCGGCCGGTGAGCCGCTGCCCGGCCAGGAACGCGCGCAGCGGCGCGTGGTAGCCGGGCGCGCTGATCGGGTCGCCGATGCCGCGCAGGTCGGCGGGGACCACCGGCGGCTGCCACCCGCAGACGGCCACCAGCAGCGCGGTCAGGCCCACGGCGCCCAGCAGGCGAGCACGCCGCGACCGCTCGGGCGTCGCGGTGCTGGGCGGCGCGGCGTCGGGCCGGGCGGCATTGGGCGGCGCGGGGCGGTCGGCGTGCCGGCGGGCGAGGCGGGCGAGGCGGGCGGTGAGCCAGGCTGGTGGCCGGGCGGCGGCGGCCAGCACCGGCAACGCGAACATCGTCGCCAGCCGGGTCGCGTTCAACCCCACCGGGGTGTGGACCAGCGCGGCGGCGAGCACCCCGGCGGCGGCGAGGAGCGCGCCGACCCGCACCGGCCGGTACGCCACCAGCGCCGCCACCACCAGGCTGGTCACCACCGCGCGCAGGGTGTCGGTGCGGCTGATGTTCATCCAGCCGCCGTCGCCGAAGAGCAGCGCGGTCGCGGCCAGCGGCACGGCCGCCGCGACAGCGAGCGTCAGACCGTCGGCGTAGCGGCGGGTGAGCAACAGCGCCACGCCCGCCAGGCCGACGAACAGGCCCGCCACCGGGCTCGTCGCCGACGCCAGCAGCGCGCCGACCGCGGCGAGCGCGAGCCGCCGACGCGGGGGTACGCCCCGAGTCAGCGCCAGCAGCGCGGCCAGCCCGAACGCCACCCCCAGGGCGTACGTCACCCGGCCGGAGACCAGGTTGCCGGTCAGCGTGACCACGCCGACCAGGCTGCCCAGCAGCGCTCGGGGCACCGGGCTGCGGACCAGCAGCGCGGCCAGCGCGGCGGCCGACGCCACCAGCGCCAGCGCACCGGTCACCCGCACGCCGAGCAGGGCCATCACCGGCTGGGACACGAGGCTGTAGCCGAACTGCTGCACCCCGCCGTACCAGCGCAGATCGATCGGTGTCAGGCCGTGGGCGGCGAAGAAGTCCGCCCGGGCGACCTGTGCGGCCAGGTCCGAGCCCATCAGCGGCAGGGCCAGCCAGAGCGCGCCGAGCACGACTGCGGAACCGGTGGCCACCGCCACCACCCGACTGCGCCGCATGCCCACCTCCGTACCGCGACAACCGTACTGGCAGCATGTCCGGCGTGCCTCACCACCTCGCGCGCTGGACCGGACTGGCCGGATCGGCGTTGCTCGCCGTCGCCGCGTTCCTCGGCGGCGCCCTGCCCGGGTCACCCCTGCGCCCCACCCCGGTCAGCATCTGGCAGGGCCCGAACGGGCCGCTGGTCCTCGCCGCCTGGCTGGTCGGCACCGCGCTGCTGGCGTACGCCTGGTGGTCGTTGCGCGAGCGCGTGCCATCGACCCGCTGGGCGCTGGTCACCGTCGGGCTCTGGCTGCTGCCGGTGCTGATCGCGCCGCCGCTGGCCAGCCGCGACGTCTACGCGTACGCCTGCCAGGGCGCCAGCTACGCCGCCGGGATCAACCCGTACGAGCAGGGGGTGTCCGCGCTGCCCTGCCCCTGGCTGGACACCATCTCCTACATCTGGCGCGACACGCCGGCGCCGTACGGGCCGCTGTTCGTGGTGCTCGCCGGCGCGGTGGTCAAGGCCACCGGCTCGCTGACCGGCGCGATCGTGGTGTTCCGGCTGATCGCCGTGGCCGGGGTGGCGCTGACTGCGGCCAGCCTGCCGGTGCTGGCCCGTCGCGCCGGCGTACCGGCTCCCCGGGCGGTCTGGCTGACGCTCGGCTGCCCGCTGGTCGCCGTGCACCTGGTCTCCGGCGCGCACAACGACGCCCTGATGGTCGGCCTGCTGGTCGCCGGGCTCGCGGTGATCGCCTCGCGGCCCGGCCGCCCCGGTCCGCTGCTCGCCGGTGGCGCGCTGCTCGGGCTGGCCGCCGCGATCAAGGTGACGGCGCTGGTCGTGGTGCCGTTCGCGGCGCTGGCGGCGATCGTCGGCGGGTACTCGATCCGCGCGCTGATCCGCCACGGCGGCTGGGTCGTCGGCGGCGCGGTCGCCGTCGTGGTCGGGGTGACCTTCGCCGCCGGACTGGACTTCGGCTGGGTCGGCGGCCTGGCCCGAGGCGGCGACGTGATCGCCTGGACGTCGCCGTCCACGGCGGTCGGCCAGACCGTCGGCTACCTGGCGGTGCCCTTCGGCGGGCACCTCGACGCCCTGCCGGTCACCCGGGGGATCGGCATGGCCGTGCTGGTGCTGCTGCTGGTGTGGCTGTGGTGGCGGGCCCGCACCCGGGAGCCGCTGTGGCACGCCGCTCTGGCGCTGGCCGCCACGGTCGCCCTCGCGCCGCTGTTCCACCCCTGGTACTGGATCTGGCCGCTGGCCGTGCTCGCGGCCACCGCCCGGCGTACCGGATGGTTCACGGTCGTCGCGCTTGTCGCGTCGTTCCTGGTGCTGCCCGACGGCACCGGGCTGCCCCGGTTCACCAAGTCGGTCGGGGCGCCGCTGATGACGCTGTTGGTGATCGTGCTGGTCATCCGGTTGGTACGGTCGGCTCGGGCGGCCCGTCAGCCGGTCGCCGCCGACTGAGGGACGGTGCGCCGGTAACCACTCCCGGCGTACCGCCGCCGCTCTACGGTCTTTCGGTGGCCCGTTTTGCCCGGTATGCCGGCCTGGTCGGCGCGATCCTGCTCACCGTTGCCGGGTATCTCGGCGGGGCGCTGCCCGACGCCCCGCTGGGCGCGACACCGGCGTCGATCTGGCGAGCCCCGCACGGCCCGACGACGCTGACCTGCTGGCTCATCGGCACGGCGCTGCTGGTCGGCGCCTGGTGGTCACTGCGCGCCGGTGCGCCGTCGGGTCGGTGGGCGTACGTCACCGCCGGGCTGTGGGCCCTCCCGCTGCTGGTCGCGCCGCCGCTGGGCAGCCGGGACGTCTACTCGTACGCCTGCCAGGGCTGGACGTACGCGCACGGCGTCGACCCGTACGCGGTTCCGGTGGCGGCGGCCGGCTGCCCGTGGCTGGAGACGGTGGCGCCGATCTGGCGGGACACGCCTGCTCCGTACGGGCCGGTCTTCGTGCTGCTCGCGGCGTTCGCGGTGGGTGTCGGCGGCGGCCTCACCGGCACGATCGTGGCGCTGCGGGTCATCGCCGTGGCGGGCCTGCTCCTGGCGGCGTACTGCCTGCCCGGCCTGGCGCGGGCGGCCGGCGTGCCGACCCGGCGAGCGGCCTGGTTGGCGCTGGCCGCGCCGGTGGTCGGCGTGCACCTGGTGGCCGGGGCGCACAACGACGCCGTGATGCTCGGGCTGCTGCTGTGCGGGCTGCTGGTGGTGGTCCGCCGGCCGGGCCGGCCCGCGGCGCTGCTGCTCGCCGGCGTGCTGCTCGGCCTGGCGGTCACGGTGAAGGCCACCGCCGTGGTGGTCGCCCCGTTCGCCGCGCTGGCCGCGGTGCACGGCCGGCACACCGTACGCGCGCTGCTGCGCGACGGCGGCTGGCTGGCCGGCGGGCTGCTGGCCGCGCTGCTGGTCACCTCGGCCCTGTCCGGCCTCGGCTTCGGCTGGGTGGGCGGGCTGACCCGCAGCGGAGACTCCGAGCAGTGGACGTCACCGCCCACCGCCGTCGGCCTGGTGGTGGACTACGCCGGCGCGCTGGTCGGGCGGGACCCGCAGGCGGTGCCGGTGACCCGCGCGGTCGCGTTGGTGCTGCTCGCGGTCGTGCTCCTGGTGCTGTGGTGGCGCGCCTGGCGAGAACTGCGGGCTGGCCCGCCCGGAGCGCCGCCGCGAGAGCTGCGGGCAGATGATCGCGATCCGAGCGGCGTGGACAGGCCGGCGGCCGGCTCGGCGCGGTGCCGTGCGGCACTGCACGGCGCGGGCCTCGCACTGGTCGCCACCGTCGTCCTGGCCCCGGTCTTCCACCCCTGGTACGCGACCTGGCCGCTGGCGCTGCTCGCGCTCACCTCCGCCCGGACCACGTGGTTCGCGCTGCCGGTGGCGGTCGCGGCCTTCCTGGTCCTGCCCGACGGCACCAACCTGGCCCGCTTCACCAAGGCCCCCGGCGCCCTGGCGATGACCGTCCTGCTCCTCTTCCTGCTCCTTCGGGTGCGGGAGCGGGTGCGGCGGAACGGACCGGAGCGCCGGCCACGTTCCTGACAATCGGTCCGACGTGCAAGATCGTGCTCGATCCTGGATGTCAACGCTGTTGCGTTTGGCGATCGGGACTTGAGTCAAGGGCTTTGGAGACGCGAACGGGACTTCTGATAG
>NZ_JBEXIA010000006.1:0-225548 GCF_040608335.1 Micromonospora sp. NPDC005194
GGCAGCGCCCCCTCGGCGAGCAGCGGCTGGGCGCGTCGGGCCAGGTGCAGCACCCCGGCGCCGAGGCGGAGCCGGCCGTCGCTGTCGCGGCGCAGCATGCCGTGCCCGGTCAGCGGGCCGACGAGCCGGTAGACGGCCGCCCGGCCGATGCCGAGTCGCGTCGCCACCTCGGTGACGGTCAACCCGGCCGGCGCGTCGGCGACCAGGTGCAGCAGTCGCAGACCCCGGTCGAGAGTCTGGGACGTCTCCCCGGCCCGGCCGGACCCCGCCGTCTCATCCACAGCACGCAGCGTACGACCCGGCACCGGCGGGCCCGGACAGGCACGGACGGCTACCCTTGTACGGTGACGCTACGCCTGTATGACACCGCCACCCGATCGGTGCGGGACTTCGTCCCGCGGGAAGCCGGCAAGGTGGGGGTCTACCTGTGTGGTCTCACCCTCCAGGCGCCGCCGCACATCGGCCATCTCCGCTCCGGCGTCAACTATGACGTGCTGCGCCGCTGGTTGCTGGCCGCCGGCTACGAGGTCACGTTCATCCGCAACCTGACCGACATCGACGACAAGATCCTCGTCAAGGCGGGGGAGCGGGGTCGGCCGTTCTGGTCGATCGCGTACGCCAACGAGCTGGTCCTCGCCGAGTCGTACCGGGCGTTGAACGTGCTGGCGCCCACCTACGAGCCGCGCGCCACCGGGCACATCCCCGAGATGCACCAGCTGATCACGAAGTTGATCGCGGACGGGCACGCGTACCCGGCCACCGACGGCTCCGGTGACGTCTACTTCGACGTGGCGTCCTGGCCGGCGTACGGGTCGCTGTCGGGTCAGTCGCCGGACGCGATGCAGTCGGCGGGGGACGCCCCCGACCGGGGCAAGCGTGACCCGCGCGACTTCGCCCTCTGGAAGGGCGCCAAGCCGGACGAGCCGGCGGACGCGTACTGGCCGTCGCCGTGGGGGCTGGGCCGCCCGGGTTGGCACATCGAGTGCTCGGCGATGTGCTGGCGCTACCTCGGCCCGGAGTTCGACATCCACGGCGGCGGTCTGGACCTGACGTTCCCGCACCACGAGAACGAGATCGCCCAGTCCCAGGCGGCCGGGTTGCCGTTCGCCCGCTACTGGGTGCACCACGGGCTGCTCAGCATCGGCGGGGCCAAGATGGGCAAGTCCGCCGGCAACGCGCTCGACCTGGCGTACGTGGCTTCGCTCGGCGTGCGGCCGGTGGAGCTGCGCTACTACTACGCCGCCGCCCACTACCGCTCGGTGATCGACTACTCGGAGGACTCGCTGCGCGACGCGGCCACCGCGTACCGGCGGATCGAGGGTTTCGTGCAGCGGGCCGCCGAGCGGGTGGGCACCGGGCAGTTCGGTGAGCTGCCGGCCGGCTTCGTCGCGGCCATGGACGACGACCTCAACACCTCCGCCGCGCTGGCCGTGCTGCAACAGCACCTGCGCGACGGCAACACCGCGCTGAGCACCGGCGATGATGTGACCGTCCGCACCACCCTGGCCGCGGTACGGGCGATGCTGGATATCCTCGGCATCGACCCCTTCGACGAGGCCTGGACCGGTGGCGGCAGCTCGAACGATCTGCGCGCCGTGGTGGACTCCCTGATCGCGCTGGCCCTGGAGCAGCGCGCGCAGGCCCGGGGCCGCAAGGACTGGGCCGCCGCCGACGCGGTACGCGACCAGCTCAAGCTGGCCGGCGTGGTGGTCGAGGACACACCCCAGGGCCCCCGTTGGACTATTGGAGAGCAGGACTGATGGCCGGCAACTCGCAGCGCCGTGGCCGGCGTCTGACGCCGAAGGCAGGTGCCCCCAAGGGCACCGGCGGCAAGAACAAGGACTCCCTCGCCGGACGCGGGCGCACTCTGCCCGCCGACGAGCGGCCGTGGCACAAGGGTTACTCGGGCACCGAGAAGCTGCCGCAGCGCACCGCCTGGAAGCAGGACAAGGAGCGCCGGGCGGCGGCCGAGGAGGGGCGTGCCCCGAAGATCGGTCAGCCGGGCAGCAAGGACACCACCTGGGGCAAGGGTGGTGGCCGGGGCGTACCAGCGAGTCGGGGTGGCGCCGCGGGTCGGGGTGGTCGGCCGACCGCCGGCCGGACCGGTCCCCGGGTCGCGCCGGGGCGCAAGTCCAACCCGTCCAAGGACACCCCGGAGCTGCTGGTCGGGCGCAACCCGGTGCTGGAGGCGCTGCGCGCCCAGGTGCCGGCGACGGCGCTCTACGTCGCCCAGGGCATCGACATGGACGACCGGATCAACGAGATCATCCGGACGGCCGCCGACCGGGGCATCGCCAACCTGGAGATCAGCCGCGCCGAGCTGGACCGGATGACCGGCGGCGTGCTGCACCAGGGCGTCGGCTTGCAGGTGCCGCCCTTCGCGTACCAACCCTTCGAGGACATGGTCGCCGCGGCCCTGGAGCAGCAGGCGCCGCTCCTGGTGGCGCTGGACGGGGTCACCGACCCGCGCAACCTGGGCGCGGTGATCCGTTCGGCCGCCGCGTTCGGCGCGCAGGGTGTCTTCGTACCCGAGCGGCGGGCTGCCGGGATCACCGCGACCGCCTGGCGGACCAGCGCCGGCGCGGCCGCGCGGGTGCCGGTGGCGCAGGTCACCAACCTGACCCGGTCGCTGAAGGCGTGCCGGGACGCCGGCTTCATGGTGGTCGGCCTGGACGCCGACGGCGACACCGACCTGTACGACCTGGAGGCCGCTGTCGGGCCGCTGGTGGTGGTGGTCGGCTCCGAGGGGCGCGGGTTGTCCCGGCTGGTCGGCGAGACCTGCGACCTGACCGTGAGCATCCCGATGATCTCCGAGGTGGAGTCGCTCAACGCCAGCGTGGCCGCCGCGGTCACCCTCGCCGAGGTCGCCCGCCGCCGCTCGGTCGAGCTGTAACGACGTCGACGAGGCCCCTTCCCGCCCGGTGCGGGAGGGGGCCTCGTCGTCAGATCTGGTGGGTCCAGGCGACGAAGAGCAGCGCCCCGGCCACCGCGATCAGCAGCGTGACCGGTATCAGCCACGCCGGAGCGCGCTCCCCGTCGAGACGTCGGGTCAGCCGCTGGTGCACGGCGGCGATGCCGATCAACGCGAGCAGGGCTGCGGCGGCCATCGGCAGGCCGACGAGGAAGTGCGCCAGCCACGCACCGGCCCGGGTCGGGCCACCCCAGGAGTGGTCGTACGGACCGCTGTCGACGATGCCGTACAGCACGCCGCGCAGCACCATCAGCAGCTCGACGCCGAGTGGCACGAGGGCCACGACGCCGAGCAGCAGACTGAGCAGCCCGTGGCCGAGCACCGCGACCGGGCCGGGCCGCCGGCCGGTTGCGGGCGTCGGCGGCGCTCCGAGCAGCCCGGTACGCAGGGTCCGCCACCGCGCGGCGGCGGCACCGGCCCCACCCACCGGGGCGGTCACCAGCGCGAGCAGGGCGACCGGCGCCAGCGTCGCGCAGTAGGCGAGGCTGCGGCCGGCCAGGCGGGCGGTCCGGTACGGCCGGGAACGGATGGTCGGGTGAGCGGTGGCGGTGGCGGACACGGCGTCTCCTCGGGTTGAGCGTGCCGCGACGCTACGGGCGCGGCCCGCCCTGCCGAGTCACCCCGCGGAGCCACATTGGTGCTGGCACCGCGGGGTGAGAAGCCGTCCCCGGGTACGACGAAAGGGGCGGCCCGCCGAAGCGGACCGCCCCTTTGCGGTACGGCGTTACGTCAGATCCGGCTGCCGGTGGCGGCGTGGAAGACGTGGCTGCGGCCGGTGCGCGGCTTGACGAACACGGTGTCACCCATGTTCGGCATGGTGCGCCGGTCGGTGCGGACGACGAAGCGCTCCGAGTTGCCACCCAGCGCGGCGTGCCCGTAGACGTTGGCGTCCGAGCCGAGGTCCTCGACCAGCTCGACGACGACCGGCATGCCGCCCTCGGTCGGGCTGACCAGGTCGCAGTCCTCCGGGCGGAAGCCCACGGTCACGTTGCCGTCGCCACCCTCGGCGCGGGCCGCGGCGACCTGCTCGCGGGTCAGCGGGATGTGCAGCTCGGCGAACTCGGCGCCCTGCTCGTTCAGCGGAACGGTCTTGATGTTCATGGCGGGAGAGCCCATGAAGCCGGCGACGAACACGTTGGCCGGGGTGTCGTACAGCGCCCGCGGGGTGTCCACCTGCTGGAGGACACCGTCGAGCAGCACGGCGACCCGGTGGCCCATGGTCATGGCCTCGACCTGGTCGTGCGTGACGTAGACCGTGGTGACGCCCAGCTTGGCCTGCAGCGAGGCGATCTGGGTACGGGTCTGCACCCGCAGCTTGGCGTCGAGGTTCGACAGCGGCTCGTCCATGAGGAAGACCTGCGGCTCGCGGACGATCGCCCGGCCCATCGCGACACGCTGACGCTGACCGCCGGAGAGCGCCTTCGGCTTGCGGCTGAGGTACTCCTCCAGCTGGAGCAGCCCGGCCGCCTCCTTGACCCGCCGGTCGATCTCCGACTTGGAGGTCTTGCGCAGCTTGAGGGCGAACGCCATGTTCTCGTACACCGTCATGTGCGGGTAGAGGGCGTAGTTCTGGAAGACCATCGCGATGTCGCGGGCCTTCGGGGGCAGGTGGGTGACGTCGCGCTGGTCGATGTAGATCGAGCCGGCGTCCACGTCCTCCAGGCCGGCGAGCATGCGCAGGCTGGTGGACTTGCCGCAACCGGAGGGGCCGACGAGAACGAGGAACTCGCCGTCGCCGATCTCGAGGTCCAGCTCGTTGACGGCGGGACGCTCGGTGCCCGGGTAGATCCGGGACGCCTTGGAATAGGTGACCGTAGCCATGGTGGTGCGCTTCCTTTCACCGGCAGGAACGTGCCGGACGATCCGAGTGAAGGAGCGACCGGCACGTACCCGTGCCGGTCAGCGGACGGCGGTCGGCCGCGGGGGCGGCCGTGGTGTCGTCCGTGTCACTGCACGGTAAACGGGTTTCCCCGTGCTGCCAAGGCGAGCGGCCCGCGGAGGTGATCCGTTGCCCACGCATTCCGGGCACTCGGGCACGGGCAGGCATCAATCGACGTCTCCTCGAAGCGACGGGCGTCGGGTTGTTGACGTTTCCCATGCTCGGGAGCCCTCGCGATCGGGATATTCAGACGTCAGTCGCTATGCTGACCTCGACGCACGCGCCCCTGTAGCTCAGCTGGCCAGAGCACTCGCCTTGTAAGCGAGATGTCGCCGGTTCGATCCCGGCCGGGGGCTCCAATTCCACCAGGCACTTCCCGGACCGCAGGACCGGGAGCGCGGTGATTGACAGCAAGGCTGACAGCAACCCGGTCTCCGGCAGCCGTCCGCGCCCGGCAAAGTCGGTCACTTCCGCCAATCGTCGTCATCACAGACCTTGGGGCCGCCCTCTTCCAGGCCTACAGCCAGTCGCACGACGCCTGTCGATTCGTCGGGGTAGGCCAGGGTGACCGGGAAGGTCAGGTAGGCACCGTCGATCCCGGTGGACCTCGCCGGTCTGCCGATTGAGAACGACACGAACGGTCGCTGCTCTCGAAGGAACGCGGCATGGTCCGACTCGGTGTAGTCCGGTAGCACGTCGGAGCAGAGCTGCTGGTAGGCCGCACGGTGATCGGTGCCCCGAACCCGCTCCAGGTACTTGCTCAGGGCGGCCGTGGCCTTGCGCTGGTCCCGTCGTTGGTGCAACTCGCCCTGCCAGGTGAAGACTCCGCAGCACATCAATACGCAGGCCACTGACAGGAGCGCCGAAAGCAGGCAGCGTCGGGTGCGCCCAGCCAGCAGGGCCATGGAACGGAGACTATCGGTCATCAGATCAAGAAAGCCGTCCGTCCAGCTTGCCGAGCGCCTGACGCATCGCGTCAAGGCGGGCGTGGGCGTAGACCTTGAGCGTGATCTTCACGTCGAGGTGCCGGGCGATGGCCTGGACGACGTGCGGCGGGACGCCCAGCTCCATCAGCAGCGAGACGACTGTGTGCCGCAGGTCGTATAGGCGGACACCGGGCAGACCGGCGGTCTCGCGGAGCCGGGCGAAGGAGCGACTGAGGTTGGTGGGCTCCATCGGTGTGCCCCGCTCCGATGGAAAGGTGAGGTCGTGCTCCTCCCACACCTCCGCCAGCGCTTCCCGCTCGGTCTGCTGGCGCCGGCGATGTCGGGCTCCATCTGACGTGTTACGGATCGCTGTCACTTGATCCGTGACACGTCCGGCTAGACGATCCTGGTTTTCCCTTGTCTCAAGCTACTGCTTACGCCGGACGAAGGAGGACGACTTAACGCTCGCGCGGCACGACCAAGAGGCGACCGAAGCCGCCGTCACGCACCTACTGACGGAATCCCTCCTGATGATTCGCTACCTGGCAGCATCGGATGGGGATCGGACCGTGCCGGACAACCGCCGCCAGGAGCAGGTGCACACCCTCGCCGACCTCTGCCACAACCTTCCGGCCTGGCTTGATCCGACGCGCCGCGAACGCATCCATGGGGGCATTGCCTTCATGTGGCGCACAGCCTCGCCGATCAAACGGCGATGGGTCCGGCAGTGCTGGGATGCGATTGGCTACGACTACCGTTGGCTCATAAGTGACTGACGGGCTGACGACGCGCACGAGCAAGGCTGGACGTCCATGGGCTCAACGGAGCGCCAGATTCCGGTGTGGCTGTCCGGTCAGGGGCGTGTCTGTCCGTGCTGGGGGTGCGTGGGGCTAGGGTCCTCGTCATGCCGAAAGCCCGTGTCCCCGAACTGCCTCCCACTGGACGGCTGGGTCGGCACCATGGTCTTGCTGGCTGGCTGCTGACGCTGCGGGTCAGGCTCTTGGTAGCTCCAGTGATGGCCGGCGCCGTCGTCGTGCTCTCGCTGGCCGCATGCGGCGAGAGCACCACCCGTCCGGCCGCGTTCCCTTCGTCGCCAGCTGTCACTGCGTCAGCGGCCAGCCCTAGGCCATCCCCAAAGCCATCTCGGACGGTCGGCAGCCTAACCGTCGATAGCGAGGCGGGGCAATTGCTGTTGACACGGCAGGATGTAGGTAGTGAATGGCGGGGCAGCGTCGCTGATCTTGCAAGGGAATCGCGGACCGACAACCCTGCTTGCAGTGGCGTGGAGCGTGGCATTTACAGCAAGGGAAGCGCTCGCTCGCTCGTCAGTGCCTCGTGGCGTTATTCCGATACCGAGCACAGCGAACGGCTTGACCACATTGTCAAGGTCCATCCCGAGCATGGAGCTGCAGCTGAGATTGCCCGCGTCCGTGCCGGTGTCAACCGGTGTCGGGCCTGGAAGGAGGGGGGTGACGCCCCCGGGTACGACTTCACCATGTCGATGCAGCCAGTTACGGCCCCGAGGGCGGGGGACGAGGCAGTCGCTTGGCGGCAAAGCAGCAGGTACGGCCGGGCTCCGAATGTTGTCACGAAGTACGGGGTCCTGCTGAGGGTGGGAGAAGTTACGTCCATTGTTCAGTACTGGCCTGGCAGGGAGATAGCCAGTTCGGCAGCCGAAAAGAAGCTGCGCGAACTTGTCGCCGTAGCCGCGGCACGAGCAGAGAAGGCGCGGTAATCGCGGCAATGCCGGCTCCGCCTGAAAAATGACCCCGTGGTTTCGTCCCCCCGGCGGCCCGTCGGCAGGAGCATCGATGGTCGGCCACTCCTATAGTTCGGGTGTCACCGACCGTCGAGGAGTCGCATGAGCCCGGTCGTCGCTATCGCCGGTAGTGCCCAGGCGGGCCGCTCCTACTCGCCCGCCGTACGCGACCCGGAGGGTGCGGCTGCCGCGGCGGCCGAACTGGGTGCGGCACTCGCCAACCAGGGCTGCCGCATCGTCGTGTACTCCGGCGATCCCGAGTACCTGGAACGGGACGTCGTGCGCGGCTACATCCGCTCCGGCCGGGCGATGCCCGGGTCGATCCTGGTCCGTGGTCGGTACCAGCAGGACGTGGACTTCGAGGAGGTCCAGCGGCACCCGGAGCTGTTCACCGTCGTGCCCGAGTCGACCGACGACTGGGAGGTCAGCTTCTACCGCTCCCTGCTGATGGCCGACGCGTTGCTGCTGGTGGGCGGCGAACGCTCCACGTTCATCGCCGGGCTCATCGGGCTGTCCCGGCGCATCCCGGTCGCGGCGGTCGCCGCGTTCGGCGGAGCCGCGGAGAAGGTCTGGCAGCGCCTCAGCACTGAGCGTGGCGTCGCCACCGAGGAGGAGGTGGCCCTGCTCGCCCGACCGTGGCAGCCGGGCGCCGCCGAGCCGATCGTCGCCGCGCTCTGCGCTCAGGTGCAGCGCCGCGCCGAGCAGGAACGCGCCTCCCGCGAGGCCGAGCGGGCTGCCGGGCGGCGTACGGTGGCGGGCCTGGTCACCGCGCTGGTCCTCCTGCTGCTCGCCCTCGCCACGATCCCGCTGGCGTACGCCGCTCCGACCGGCGGATGGCAGAACGTCGCCGTTCTCGTGGCCGCCCCGCTGTTCGCCTCGGTGTGGGGTGCGATCGTGCGCAACGCGTACGACGGCAGTGGCAACTGGCTGCGGGCGGCGGCGTTGGGCTCGGCCGCCGGTGTCATCGCCTTCCTGCTGTTCGTCGCGGCGCAGCTCTCCACCAACCCGGGCCTGCTCGACGGTGATGCGGCGCGGCAGTTGGTCTTCTTCGTCCTGGCCATCGGGTTCATCGGCGGGTTCACGTCCGAGGTCGTCTACGCCAAGCTGCGCGACCAGGACGTGACGCAGACGTCGGTCCTTCCGCCGGGCGGCCTGCGGTGAGCCGGGCCGTGGAGGAGTCCAACCGGGCGATGCTGCGTGCCCGCGACGCGATGGACCGGGCGTACGCCGAGCCGCTGGACATCCCAGCGTTGGCCCGGATCGCGTACGTCTCCGAGGCGCACTTCATCCGGACGTTCCGGGCCACCTTCGGCGAGACGCCACACCGCTACCTGCAACGCCGCCGCGTGGAGCGGGCCATGGCGCTGCTGGTGGAAACGGGCCGGGACGTGACAGACATCTGCTACGCGGTCGGCTTCGGCAGCTTGGGCACGTTCAGCCGGACGTTCCGGCAGATCGTGGGGGAGTCCCCCTCGGATTTCCGGCGTCGCCGCGCGGCGGCGGGCAACGTGCCGTCCTGCTTCACCAAGGCCTGGACGCGTCCCAGCAGTTTTGGATAAGCAGCAGGTCAGGGCCACCCTCTACGGTCGTGGCATGACGATGAACGCGATCAGCCGCTCCCAGATCTACGTCCTCGACCAGGACCAGGCGCTTGACTTTTACGTCAACAAGCTCGGCATGGAGGTCAACACCGATCAGGACCTCGGCTTCATGCGCTGGTTGACGGTGAACCTGCCCGGTGACCCGGAGCGCGAGATCCTGCTGGAGAAGCCGGGCCCGCCGGCCATGGACCCGGCGACGGCCGAGCAGGTGCGGGAGCTGCTCACCAAGGGTGCCCTGGGTGGCTACCTGTTCATGACCACCGACGACGCCCACAAGACCCACGAGGAGCTCGTGGCGAAGGGCGTCGAGATCACCGACGAGCCGACCGAGCGCCCGTACGGGATCGACTTCGGCATCCGCGACCCGTTCGGCAACAAGATCCGCATCGGCCAGATGTTCCCCCGGGCGTAGCGCCAAGATCAAGAAACCGGAAGGCGCGGGCCAGTCCCGCGCCTTCCGGTGTGTTTGGGTGTACGGCATGCGAACGCGGCTGTTGTACCTGACCCGACATGGCGAGCAGGACCTGACCGGGCACGCCGACACGGACTCGACCGAGCCGGATTCCGGCCTGTCCGAGCGCGGCCGGCGGCAGGCCACGCTGCTCGGTGAGCGCCTGCGGGGCCGGTCGTTCGCCGCCGTGCACCACGGGCCGTTGCGCAGGGCCGCGCAGACCGCCGAGGTGGTCGCCGCGGCACTGCCCGGCGTTCCGGTGTACGCCACGGAGTTGGCCGGTGACCACCTCCCCCACGACACGGACCCGGCCGGCCTGCCGTCGGCGTACGCCGATTTCCTGGCCGGATTCTCGACGGCCGAGCGGGCCGACGGGCCGCGGGTGACGGCGGCGGCGGTGCGGCGCTTCACGGGTTTGGTGGTCGCCGACGAGGGAGCAGCCGAGGGCGAGCCGGTTCGTGAGCTGGTGGTGACGCACACCTTCCTGATCGCCTGGCTGGTCCGGCATGCCCTCGACGCGCCGGAGCGGCGGTGGCTGGGTTTGAACCACCACAACGCGGGGTTGACCGTCATCCGGTACGGCCCGGCCGGGCCGCCGAACCTGATCACCGTCAACGACGTGGCGCACCTGCCGGCGGAGCTGCGCGGCACCGGCCTGCCCCCGGACTACCTGGTCTGAGCTGCCGGTCGGTCAGCTGGTGACCCGCAGCAGCAGCTCGACGAGCGCACGGGTGGCCGGCGGCGGCGCGGGATCGGCGGGGCAGTCGACGTACCCGGTCTCGACGACGCCGACGGTCAGGCGGTAGCTGAACGCGTCCGCGCAGCTCGTCGCGGTGGCCGTGCGGCGGGCCTCGGTGGTCAGCCGGGGGTCGGCCGCCAGGCCGCGGAGCCGGCCGAGGTCGGCGGCGTCGAGTTTTCCGGTACGACGGCTGCCGGCCCGGTCCACCACCGTCCACCGGCCGTCCGGTTCGACTGTCACGGTGTCGCCGCGTCCGGCGAAACCGCCCGAGCGGAACAGCGTCACCCGCCCGGCCGCGGCGTCGGTGGCACCCGGTCCAGGTGGCACGGGTCCGGTCGGCGCGGTGCCGGTCGGCGCGGTGCCGTTCGGAGTGGTAGGTGTCGCGGTCGCTGGCGGCGGGGTGCCGGTGGCCGCTGGTTGGTTGGCGGGGCTTCCGGCCCGGTCGGTGCCGGTGCAGCCGGCCAGGAGGGCGGCCAGGAGCGCAATCGTGACGCCGGTCGTCGAGGCGGGTCTCATGTCCGTCGGACGTGCCGTTGCCAGCGTTGGTTCCCCTGTCAAGGCCCTCATCCGTTCGGCCAGTCTCAATGTCTGCGAGCGGTCCAAGCCTTCTCTTTTCTTGAACACATCGCTATATCTACATGCGTGACCACCCCCGTCACACCCTTTCTCCTTTCAGGAGGGCACGTGAAACGACCCCTCGCGGCCGTCAGCGCAGCGCTGCTCACCAGCGGCCTGTTGACCTGCGTCGCCACCGCGGCGCACGCCGCCCCACCCACCGCTCCCGCGCCGGACGCCTCCGCCGCGGCCCGAGCGGCGACCGTCTTGCAGACGAACCCCGGCGCCGTCCAGGGTTCGAGCGCCGAGTCCTACCAGGTGCTGAGCACCAAGGTGGACGCCACCGGCGCAGCGCACACCCGCTACGCCCGGACCTACCAGGGACTCCGGGTGTACGGCGGTGACTTCGTCATCCACACCGCGCCGAACGGCACCTACGCCGGCAGTTCGGTCGGACTCGCCGCACCGCTGACCCTCCCCACCACGGCCCGGGTCACCGCCGCCGCGGCGAAGAAGACGGCCCGCGCCGGGTTCAGCGGCAAGGCCGAGACCGTGGGCGCTCCGGAACTGTTCGTCGACGCCAGCTCCGGCAAGGGCCGGCTGGCCTGGGAGACGGTGGTCAGCGGCTGGCAGCCGGACGGGCAGACGCCGTCGCGGCTGCATGTGATCACCGACGCCACCTCAGGCGCGACCATCGGGTCGTTCGACGAGATCGAGTCGGTGGTCGGCAGCGGCCAGGGCATCTACACCGGCGCGGTCAGCATCGATACGACGCTCTCCGGCAGCACGTATCAGATGATCGACCCGTCGCACGGCAACGGCCGCACCTGCGACATGAACAACGGCACCTCCACCTGCACCACCTTCACTGACGCCGACAACGCGTGGGGCACCGGCGCCAACTCCAACCGGCAGTCGGCCGGCGTGGACGCCCACTTCGGTGCGGCGAAGACCTTCGACTACTTCAAGAACGTCCACGGCCGCAACGGCATCTTCGGCAACGGCAGCGGCGTGCCCAGCCGAGTGCACTACGGCAACAACTACGTCAACGCGTTCTGGGACGGCGCCCAGATGACCTACGGTGACGGCTCCAGCAACTCCCGCCCGCTGGTCTCGCTGGACGTGGCCGGGCACGAGATGAGCCACGGCGTCACCGAGGCGCTGGCTGGCCTGGTCTACTCCGGTGAATCCGGTGGCCTCAACGAGTCCACAAGCGACATCTTCGGCAACATGATGGAGTTCTACGCCGCCGCGCCGAGCGACCCGGGCGACTACCAGGTCGGCGAGAAGATCAACATCAACGGCAACGGCACGCCCCTGCGCTACATGTACAACCCGTCGCTGGACGGCTCGTCCGACAGCTGCTGGTCCACCAGCACCAAGAACAAGGACGTGCACTACTCCTCCGGCGTCGGCAACCACTTCTACTTCAACCTCGCCGAGGGCACCGGCGCCACCTCGTACGGCACCTCGCCGGTCTGCGGCTCCGCCCCGGCGGTGACCGGCATCGGCCGCGCCAAGGCGGAGAAGATCTGGTACCGGGCCCTGGACGTCTACTTCACCTCCAACACGACGTACGTCAACACCAGCAACCCGGCGAACACGGCGCGCGCCTACAGCCTGCGGGCCGCGACCGACCTGTACGGCAGCTGCTCGACCGAGTACAAGGCCGTGCAGGCCGCCTGGACGGCCGTGAACGTGGCCGGCAACGACGCACCCTGCTCCACCGGCAACGACTTCTCCGTGTCGCTGTCGCCGACCGCCGGCTCGGTGAACCCGGGCAGCGCGGCCTCCACCACCGTGTCGACCGCCACCACCAGCGGTACGGCGCAGACCGTGACGTTCTCCGCGTCCGGCCTGCCCAGCGGGGCGAGCGCCGCGTTCAGCCCCGCCTCGGTGACCTCGGGCGGCTCGTCCACCCTCACCATCAGCACCTCGGCGAGCACCCCGCCCGGCACCTACTCGGTCACCGTGAACGGCGCGGGGTCGGTCACCCGCAGCGCCACCTACACGCTGACCGTGAACGGCACCGGGGGCGGCTGCACCGCGCCGGGGCAGAAGCTGGCCAACCCGGGCTTCGAGTCCGGCGCGACCGGCTGGACGGCCAGCTCCGGCGTGATCACCACCGACAGCGGCCAGGCGGCCCACGGCGGGTCGTACAAGGCGTGGCTGAACGGGTACGGCACCAGCCACACCGACACGCTCGCCCAGTCGGTGGCCCTCCCGTCGGGCTGCTCGTCGTACACGGTCAGCTTCTGGCTGCACATCGACTCGGCCGAGACCACCACCACCGTCGCGTACGACAAGCTCACGGTGCAGGTGCTCAACTCGGGCGGGACGGTGCTGGCCACGCTGGCGACCTACTCGAACCTGAACAAGGCCACCGGCTACAGCCAGAAGTCCTTCTCGCTGGCCGCGTACGCCGGCCAGACCGTCAGCCTGAAGTTCACCGGCGTCGAGGACTCCTCGTTGCAGACGTCCTTCGTGGTCGACGACACCGCTCTCAACGTCTCCTGATCTGACCTGACCTGACCGACAGCCGGGCCCGGCGGCCATCCTCAACGGTGGCCGCCGGGTCCGCGCCGTCAGGTTTCTGGCAATCTTGGACAGTTGCCGTCAGCTCCTGACGGAAACTGTCCAAGATTCGCTTCAGCGTGGAATTCGGGGTGAACGTGTCGGACGCGGAACTGACCGTCGCGGTGACCGGACCGGTGGCGACCGTGGTGATCCACAACCCGGCCCGCCGCAACGCCATGACGGCTGCCATGTGGCGGCAACTCCCCGAGCTGCTCGACCGGCTGGAGCCCGACCCCGACGTACGGGCCCTGGTGCTCACCGGCGCGGGCGACGCCTTCTGCGCCGGCGCCGACCTCGGCGACCTGGCCGAGCTGCTGGACGCCGGCGACACCAGCATCGCGGTGGCCGCCGAGGAGCGGCTGGCCGGCTTCGCCAAGCCGACGATCGCGGCGATCCGGGGCGCCTGCGTCGGGGGTGGCGCTCAGCTCGCGGTCGCCTGTGACCTGCGGATCGCCTCGGATGACGCCCGCTTCGGCGTACCCCCGGCCCGGCTCGGGCTGGTCTACCCCGCGCCGACGACGCGGCGGCTGGCCCGGCTGGTCGGCCCGTCGGCGGCGAAGCACCTGCTGTTCACCGCCGATCTGATCGACGCCGACCGCGCCCTGCGGATCGGCCTCGTCGACGAGGTGCTGCCGGGCGACCGGCTCGCCGCACGGGTGGACGACCTCACCGCCACGATCGCCCAGCGGTCGCCGCTGAGCGTCGCCGCTGCCAAGGAGATCGTCGACGACCGGGCCGGACCGGCACGGATCGCCTGGTGGCACCGGAAGGTGGCGGACAGCGGCGAGGCCCGGGAGGGCGTGGCGGCAATGGCGGAGCGCCGGGCACCCCGCTTCGCCTGGCGAGGGCCGACCGAGCGCTGAAGCTCGTCGCCTACGCCTCGTCGTCGCCGTACGCCGACGAGCCGAGACTCCTCACGCTCGACATGGCCTCGTGCCTGTTCGAGGCGAGCGTCGATCTGGCCCACCTCCTGCCGGACCCGCCCGACCCCGTCGAGTTGTACAACCGCTTCATGGGCTTCGCCCGCCAATTCGTCATCGGTACGCCCCGCCGGCCAGGTCGCCGCAAGTGGTTCGAGCCCTAGACGAGTAATTCCTAGCCTTTGGGGCGGTTGGCGCAGCGGGCGGCCGGCGGTGACCCTCGGTCACCTCGGTGGGGGCGGATGCGGTGGTAAGCGGTATACCTCAGAGTCATATTCATACCTCTGAGGTATACCGCTCAACAGCACATCGACACGGCGGGCAGCCAAAGTGGATGGCCAGAGCCCTTCGCCGCAGCCACCGCGGACCCATCCATTGCGAAACCTCGATCCCGGGTGGTGTCCGCTGCGGGCGGTACGGCAGGCTGTCCGTCGTGCAGCGTGATCGGTTGCTTGCGGGCCGCTACCGGCTCCTGGAGCGTCTCGGCAGCGGCGGCATGTCCGCGGTCCATCGGGCGTACGACGAGGTGCTCGAACGGGACGTGGCCGTGAAGGTGCTCGTCGCCTCGGACGCCAACGCCCGACAGCGGATCCGGGCCGAGGCCAAGGCGGCGGCCCGGTTGTCGCACCCGTACGTCACAGGCGTCTACGACTTCGGTGAGTCGGTCGTCGACGGCGTCCAGGTGCCGTTCGTGGTGCTGGAACTGCTCAACGGCGTCACCCTCGAACAACGGTTGGCCGCCGGTCCGCTGCCACCCCGCGCCGCGCTGCGGGTCTGCGCCGAGGTGGCCACGGCACTCGCGGCCGCGCACGCCCAGGAGCTGGTGCACCGCGACGTGAAACCGAGCAACGTGATGCTCACCCCCACCGGCGCGAAGGTGCTCGACTTCGGTATCGCGGCGGCCGTCGGCGACCCCGAGATCGACTTCGATGGACGGCTGCTCGGTACGCCCGCCTACCTCGCACCGGAGCGCCTGGCGGCCGGCGAGGTCCTGCCGGCCTGCGACGTGTACGCCCTCGGCCTGCTCCTGCACCGGACGCTCACCGGTCGGCTGCCCTGGGCCACCGAGGCGCAGACCGCGATGCTCCGTGCCCACGTCCACGTCGAACCCGACCCGTTGCCCGAGATCGACGGAGTCCCCGCCGAGATCCACCGGCTCTACCGCTGGTGCCTGGCCCGCGATCCCGCCGACCGGCCCTCGGCCGCCGACGCGGCCCGCATCCTGCTCGGAGCTGCCGCCGGGCCGGCGACGGCGGATGTAGCCGCAGCCGCGGGCGGAGCGACCGAGGGCGGGCCGGCGGCTGACGAGGATGAGCCGGTCGACGACGCGCCGTCCGAGCCCTCCGCCGGTGTCACCGCCGACCCGACCGATGCCTCCCAGCGACACCCCTGGCGTCGGCGTCGGGTGGCGCTTGCGGTCGGCGGCGCGGTGATCGCCGCGGTGGCGGTGGCCGGGTCGCTGGGCGACTACGGCACCCGGCAGCACGACGGGCCCATTCCACGAACCGGCATCGGCACGGGTGGCACCACCACTGTGGGGCTGCCGCAGACCGTTGCGCAGCCCGAACCGTCCGCCGCCCGTCCGCCGGCCGGCCCGTCGGCCCGGAACACCCCGGCCGTTCCCCGGACCAGCCCATCGACGGGTTCGGGCGGAAGGTCCACTCCGGCACCGACCCCGTCCAGGCCGACGCCCACACCCACGCCCACGCCCACGCCCACCGACCCTGCGGTGGTCACGGTGCAGGCCCAGGGCGGAACGGTCACCGTCCGCTGCCTCGGAGGATCGGCCGAACTGCTCACGGTGACGCCCACGTCGGGCTATCGGGCGGCGCCCTACGACCCCGGCCCGGCGAAGCAGGTCCAGGTCGAGCTGACCTCGGCCGAGCACAGCAGCGAGATCCGTGTGCACTGCGCGAGCGGCCGCCCGAAGCCGAAGGTCAAGGAACGCGGTCTCTGACCGGGGCCGGCGGGTGCCGCGCCGGGGCGTACCCCGACGCGGCCCCCCGTTCCCGCCGGCCGGTCGGTCACCGCCCGGCCAGCGACGCCCAGCCCGGGTTCACCGGCTCCCGGCGCAGCGGCATGCCCGCCTCCGCCGGGGTGCGGTCGCCCTTGCGCTGGTTGCAGCCGTAGCAGGCGGCGGTGGTGTTTCGCCAGGTGTTCCGGCCGCCCCGCGAGCGCGGCAGGATGTGGTCAATGGTCGACGCGACCCCGCCGCAGTACGCGCAGCAGCGCTCGTCGCGGCGCAGCACCCCGGCCCGGGACCAGGCCGGCCCGGAGCTGAACCGCCACCGGGTGACCACGTAGCGGACCAACCGCACCACTCGGGGCAGCGGGAAGACGCCGATCACCTGGTCCGGCTCCGCCTCATGGATCTCGGCCACCCGACGGCAGAGCATCCGGACGGCGTGCTGAACGGTGACCCGGTGCAACGGGCCGAGGTCGGCGTTGATGACGAGAACGGCGTCCACCGGGACTCCTTTCCAGCTGGTGACGGACAGCGAAGAGCCGCCCGGTCCGGCGTTCGGACGGGGCGGCTCGGCGCGTACGGGTACGCGTCAGTCCGGCCGGCCCGCCCGAGGGCCTTTCGCTCGCCAACCGTCGCCGGGCAGCGTCGACGACGGCACGGTGGTGACGTGCGACCTCGTCATGATCTGCTCCCGCGGCGGTGGTTGACCTTGCGCGATCACGGTAGGTCGGCACGGGAGAGTGGGGCAACGTATTTCGATGGGCTGCCCGGCTCCTCGGGACGACCCTGACGCCGGGTCCGGGGAGCGCGCCGGGTCCGGGGAGCGCGCCGGGTCGGGGTAGCGACCCCCGCCGCGCGGCGGGCGTTGGCCAGTGGCCGGTCCAGCCGCAGGGCCATCCGCGTGGTGAGTTCGCTGTCCAGGAGGGGCCGGTTGACCTCGCCCGCGACAGCCAGCGCGGGGCCGGAGACGGAACGCCAGATGGCGGCCAGCCCGGCGCCCAGACCGAGCAGGGCGACGGTGGCCCGCGTGGTCGGTGAACCGGCCGCGGCGGCGGCGCTCACCCCGACCACCGCGAAGAGCACCACCAGCAGGGGCACCAGCACCGGCCAGAAGATGCCCCGGGCGGCCTGGGCCACCAGCCGCCGGTCCCGGATGATCAGGTTCCGGGCGACCACCGCGTAGTCCTCCTCGTCGAGCAGGTCGCGCGGATGCAGGCCGCCGGTGAGCACGCCGCGCCAGAGGTCACCCTGGTTGCGCAGCTCGCGGCTCAGCTCGGCCGGTTCGGGTTCCGCCGGATCGCCCTGGCCGGCCCGTTCCACCGCGACCGCCCAGGCGGCCAGCGAGCGGCGTACCACAGCGGCCGAGTACGGCGGCAGCACGCTGGCCAGCTCGTCCAGCCACCGGCTGAGCTGGATCTGCCGGCCGTCGAAGCGCCGCAGCAGTTGGGCGGCGTCGCCGGGCCGGACCGTGTCGGCCAGGGACCGGCCCAGCCGGTAGGCGAGCCCGACCCGGAGGTTGGTGGCCATCGCCCAGCGCAGCACGTCCACGTTGAGGTCGTCGAGGGCGAGCAGCAGCGGTTCGGTGTCGGCGGTGTCGGGCTGTTCCAGGTCGGGCAGCCGGTCCAGGTCGGGCAGCCGGGTCCGGGCGGCGGACGTGTCCGGCAGCGGCCCGGTGTGCCGGGTGAGCGCCGAGATCTGGGCCAGCGCGACGTCCACGCCGTCGAGGTACATCCGCATCCGGCGCGGGAGCGACATCTCGGTCAGGTTGGAGAGCTTGGCCGGTGGGTGGGCCGGGACGGTCGGACCGGGTTCGGCGTGCTGCCCGTGGTGGTACGCGTCCGCCATCCACCAGCCCAGCCGCAGCGCGGTGACGACGCAGGCGCGCTCGTCGCGGAGCAGCGGGTACGCGTCGTCCCGGCCGGTCTCCTCGGTCAGCGGAACGCTCTGGGCGCCGACGCGGTGCAGTGGTGACATCGCCGCTGCCCTCCCGCCCGGCCGATCGACAGATGATCATTCGAGCGTACGGCAGCGTACCGTCGGTTATGTTGCTTTTTGTCGGTTTGGGGTGGCCCGCCCGGCCAGCAGGCCCCGAGGCCGGATCGAGCGCACCGGCTCGGCCGCGGCGCCCTCCGCGCGCAGGATGTGGTTCGCCGCGATGATCCCGGTGGCAGCGGAGCGTTCCATCAGGGCGCTCGGGAAGTCCGTGGCGATCCCGTCGCCGGCCAGATAGACGCCGGGCGCCTCGGTGCGCACCCCCGGACGCCAGGCGTGGCTGCCCGGCGTGAACGCCGGCGCCTGCGCCTCCACCCGGGCGCGCAGCTCCCGGACCCGCAGGTCAGCCGCCTCCGGCCAGAGCGCCACCAGCTCGCGGCGCATCCGCTCGGCCAGCTCCTCGGCCGGCACACCGGGCTCACAGGCGTACGCGTGCAGCTCGACGACCGAACCGCCGGTCTGTCGCGCCCAGCGGCGCGACTCGTTCTCCAGCCGGTGGTAGAGCGTCACCGAGTCCAGTGTGGGCTGCCGCGACACGCCGCTGAACACGGCCCGGTCGGCCGCCACGTCCCCGTCGCACCAGTACCGCGCCACCGCGTACGGCGGGCCGGGCGTGCCGAAGCGGGGCATCCGCGCCGCCAGCTCCGGTGCCCGCCCGACCAGGTCGGGGGAGGCCGCCACCAGCGCGGCCAGGGCCGGCGGATCCACCGCGAGCACCACGTGGGCCGCCGGGTGGCTGCCGCCGTCGGTGGTCGTCACCCGCCAACCCTCGCCGTCGCGGTGCACCCCCGTGGCGCCGGACGCGGTGAGCACCCGACCGCCGTGCTTCTCCACGTGCCTCGTCAGCGGCTGCCAGATCGCGGTCGCATAGTCCTCGTCGGGGCAGTCGAAGGCCAGCCCCTCCGGATTGCCGAGCAGGTAGAAGTGGAACTGGGCGACCATCTCGGCCGCCGACATCTCCGCCTCGTGGTTGAAGAACGAGTGCGAGAAGACCTCGAACAGCATCGCCCGCGCCCGGTCCGGCAGTCGCAGCGAGGCCAGCAGCTCGTCGGCGGTGGTGTCGTCCAACTCCGCGTAGGTGCGGACCGGGTCGTAGGTGAGCAGCGGCAACGCCGCGTCCCGGTCCATCGACCGCAGATCGGCCAGGCGCAGGCTGGGACTGCGCAGCAGCAGCGCCAGCAGGTTGGCCGGCGGCGCGGGCGGCAGCCTGCCGAACTCCTCGGTCGGCCACTGTGCACTGAGGATCGGATAACCCGGAATCGGCTTGAGGAAGCCCAGGTCGGGCTCGACGCGACGAAGGATGGAACGCCAGTTGTAGTACTGCCGGAAGAACGCGTGGAAGCCATGCTCGTTCTGCTGCTCGCCGTCGCCGAGCGCCTCGGGCCACGCGCCGAGCCGCCCGCCCAGCGTGGGCGCCGCCTCCAGCACCGTCACGGCCACACCCCGCTCGGCCAGCACGACCGCCGCCGACATGCCGGCGATCCCGCCGCCGACCACCACCGCCGCGACCGGTCCCGGCACGCGGTCGGCGCCACCTCCGCCCGGGTCCACCTGGTGCTGACGTACGCCGATGAGCCGACCCACCACACGCGACAGCGCCACGCGCACCTCCCTCTTCCGGCCCAGTCTCCCCTACGGCAGGCAGCGGCGCTGGCGGTCGGACGCGGGCCAGACGTACTCCAGATCCTCCGGGACGTCGGCGCCGAAGATCGGGCGGTAGTGCGCCGGGTCCTTGCGCAGCAGCGACGAGCGGTGGCTCAGGTGCAGGTCGTCGCGGCCGAGCCAGGGCGGCAGGTCACCAGCGCGGGCCAGCTCGTCCTGTGTGCGTACGACGCCGGCCCCGCAGGCGGCGGCGAGGTCGACGGTCAGCGTGGTGGCGCAGGTGTCGGCCCGTCCCGGCTCGGTCCAGACGGCACACATGTCCAGCCCGTAGCGGGTGAGCGCCTCCTCGTACCCGGCCCACATCTTCACCGCCGGATGGTTGCGCCACCCGTACCCGGGTCGGGTCAGGCCGCGGAGCACCTGGATGGCCTCCACCCGTTGCTTGCCCAGCCGCTTCTGGTCCAGCGCGCGGGCGCTGGCCAGAAAGTCCGGGTACGGCAGGAAGGTCTGCATCCCGGTGCTCTACCCGCCGCCCCGGTCGACATGCCTGGTCGACATGCGTGCTCGGGATGATCCGGGCGGGGTCGCCCAGTGTGGTCGTGCTGGTTACGATCCGGGCATGGCGGAGCCGTGGCGGGACCGGGCGCGACGGGCGGTCGAGTGGAACTGGCGGCTACGCGCCGCCGGTGATCCGCGTCCGCACTACGTGATCTGCGGCCGGGACGCGCTCGCCTACTACGTGGCCCGTGCGATGGTCGAATCCGACCTCCCGGCCGGCGGCGTCCGGGTGACCGTCGTGGTGCCGGAGCGCTACCGCCGCAACGGGCCGGACGTGGCCGGGCTGCGTGGGGTCCGCGTGGTCCGCTCGGAGCGTCTGGACGTGGCGACCTTCGAGGCCGCCGGGCTGGCCGGGGCGACCGGCCTGGCCCTGCTGCACCAGGACGACGTCGGCAACCTGCACGCCGCGCTCTGCGCCCAGGCCGTCGACCAGCGGGTGCGCCAGGTGCTGCGGATGTTCAACGGCACCCTCGCCGATGGCGTACGCAAGCTGCTCAAGGCGCCCGTCGAGGTGCTCTCCGACGCCGAGATGGCCGCGCCGGCGTTCGTGGCCGCCGCGCTCGGCGAGGTCGACCCCAGCTCCTTCCAGCATCGGGACAAGACGCTGCGGGTGGCGCGGCGGGCCGACGTCCGGCCGCAGGACGTGGTGTGCGCGCTCGCTCGCCCCGACTCGGAGCAGGGCATGGAGCTGCTGCCGGCCGAGCAGGCCGGCGCCGACCTGGTGCTCGCCGAGGCGACCGGGCAGCCGCCGGGCACCGAGGTCGCCGCCCGGCGGCTGGTCCGGGCGCGGCGGCGTCGCCGCCCGGTCGCGGTGCTGCTGCGGGCCGTACGCGGCTTCGCCACCCGCAAGATCGGCATCGCGGTGATGCTGGTGCTCGCGGTCATCGTGGTGCTCGGCGCGCTGATCTCCCGGGCCGAGGACGTCTCCCCGCTGGAGGCGCTCTACCTGACGCTGGTCACCACGCTCAGCGGCGCCGACCCGGACACCGGCAAGGCGGCCGACGCGCAGATCATGCAGGTGGTGCTCAACCTGGCCGGGCTGGCGCTGATCCCGCTGATCACCGCGGTCGTCGTGGACGGCATCGTCAACGCCCGGCTGGCCCTGCACACCGGCCGGCTGCAACCGGCCCGCGCCGGGCACGTGGTGGTGATCGGCCTGGGCAACGTCGGCACCCGGGTGATGGCACAGCTCCGCGAGTACGACGTCGAGGTCGTGGCGATCGACAAGGATCCGGAGCCGCGCGGCGCGACCCTGGCCCGCCAGTTGGAGGTGCCGCTGGTCGTCGGCGACGCCGCCCTGCCCGAGACCCTGACCGCCGCGTCGGTGGCCGACTGCCAGGCGCTGGTGGTGGCGTCCACCGACGACGTCGCCAACCTGGAGGCGGCCCTGGCTGCGCGCGACCTCCGGGACGACCTGCGGGTGGTGCTGCGGCTCTTCGACGGTGACTTCGCCGAACGGGTGGAGGAGACCTTCGCACTCGGGGTGTCCCGATCGGTTTCCTACCTGGCCGCACCGGCCTTCATCGGCGCGCTCACCGAACGCGCGGTGATCACCACGATCCCGGTCGACAGGCACGCGCTGCCGGTTGCCGAGGTGCCGGTCGCCGCCGGCTCCGAGCTGGACGGTCGACCCCTGGACCTGGTCAACCGGGACGGGCAGGTCCGGCTGATCGCCCGGACCCCGGCCGGCGGCGCGAAGACGATCTGGTGGCGGGACCTCGACCCGCGACAGGTGATCTTCGCCGGTGACCGGCTCACCGTGGTCGCCCGCCGACGTGGCCTGGACTGGCTGACCACCCAGTGCGCCCCGCCCGCCCGCACCGGTCCGGTTCCCCGGCCGACCGGGCCTGCGCCCGGCGGCGAGCCGATCCCGCCGTCGGCGACGAGGTCGGTGCCGCGCCCGGCGGACCCCTCAGCGACTCCGCTGCCGCAGGCCGTACCCGACGACGCCCGCGGCGAGCACGCCGAACCCGGTGAGGACGCTGCTGAGCGGCAGGTTGACCGCGAGCAGCAGGCAACCGACCAGCCCCAGGCCGGCGAGCACCTGCACCGGTAGCGTCCGCTCCCGATCCCGGCCCAGCGTGAGCGCCGCCGCGTTGGTGATCGCGTAGTAGACCAGCACCGTGCAGCTGGAGAAGCCGATCGCCTCGCGGACGTCACCGAGCAGCACCACCACGATCACCACGGCGGCGACGGCCAGCTCGGCGCGGTGCGGCACCTGGTGCACCGGGTGCACGGCGGCCAGCGCGCCGGGAAGGTCGCGGCGGCGGGCCATCGCGAGGGTGGTCCGGCCGACTCCGGCGACGAGGGACAGCAGCACCCCGACGACGGCGATCGTGGCCCCGGCGCGGACCACCCAGGCCAGGCCGGGCAGTCCGGCGGCGGTCACCACGTCGACCAGGGGCGCTGCCGAAGCGGCCAGCCGGTCGGCGCCGAGCACGCCGAGCGTGACCACGGCCAGCACCAGGTAGATCGCGAGCACCGCGCCGAGTGCCAGCGGCACCGCGCGGGGGATGGTCCGCTGCGGGTCGCGGACCTCCTATGCCGCGCAGGTTCACAGCCGTCACCGCGAGCACCGCGCCGACCGCGACCAACCGCGCCTGCCCCGGCCACAGGTACGCCCCGATGGTCAACGCCATCGCCGCGCAGCTCGCCGTCTTGCCGACCACGAAACCCCAGCCGGCCACGAAGCCGGCCAACGGTCCGAGGCGTTCCCGGCCGTAGACGTAGGTGCCGCCGGATTCCGGGTAGCGGGCCGCCAGCCGGGCCGAGCTGGTCGCGTTGCAGAAGGCGACGAAGCCGGCCAGCACCAGCGCGGGCAGCAACCCGGAGCCGCCGGCCGCCGCCGCGGCCGGGCCGAAGACCACGAAGACGCCCGCGCCGAGCATCGAGCCCAACCCGATGACAACCGCATCGGGTACGCCGAGCCGCCGCGCCAGTTGATCCACGGACCGAAACCCTAGGGGTACGAGGTGAACGGCCGGTCCCATGTGCGTAGCCGGCCGGGGAGCGGCACATCGTCCCAGGGCACCCGGTGCAGCAGCCGGTCCAGGATCAGCCCCAGCAGCAGCCCGGCCACCGAGTCGGTCAGCCAGTGCCAGCCCAGATAGGTGGTGGTGGTGAGGACCACCAACGGTGGCGCCACCCGGATCACGGTGACCAGCCGGGGCGGCAGTTGCCGGCCGAAGCTGCGCGCGAGGGGGGCGAGTAGCAGCGCGATGACCCCGTACCAGACGATCGCGTTGGCGACGTGCCCCGACGGGTAGGACTGGGCGAATCGCACCGGCAGATCGTCGTGGAACAGCGGCAGGGTCTGCTCGGGCGGCAGGAACGGTTCCTTGACGCTGGCGCTCGGTGCGGCGCGCGCGGTCCACACCTTGAACGGGCCGATGGTCAGATAGGTCAGCACGAACGCGACCACCGGCGGCAGGATCGGCCGCACCGAGCGGAGCCGGACGGCCAGCAGCACGCCCAGCCCCGCGGCGATGAGAGTCAACGGGGTGCCCTGGCCGAGCAGGTTCAGCACCCGGGCCACCCAGTAGGCGACGGTCGGTCGGTGCGCGTCGGCCCAGTCGGCGACGGCCCGGTCCAGCCCGAAGAGCTGGTGGCCGACGAGGGCGACGGTCAACCCGACCAGCCCGGCCAGCAGCAGGGCGTCGAACCACCAACCGACCGGGCGGACGGGCCGTAGCCGCAGGTCACGTCGTACCGCCGTGGGTTTGAGCACGCGACCACGCTACCGGGCCGACGCGAGGCCGGGGTGTTCGGCGCTGTGGGCCCAGCCACGATGTGAGGCGGATGCGGGGGGCGACCCGTCATGCTTGTGCCCGTGCGGATCACGTCTGCCCTCGTGGACCCGGCGCTGCTCGACCTGCCCTGGTCGACACCGCTGGAAGAGTGGCCTGCCCAGCACCTGGTGGCCCTCCCCCAGGGCATCTCCCGACACATCGTCCGCTTTGTCCGCCTGGGCGACTACGTCTACGCGTTCAAGGAGACCCGCGAGCGGATCGCCGAGCGGGAGTACGACCTGCTCCGGGCCCTGGAGCGCATCGACTTCCCGTCGGTCGAGGCGGTGGCGGTGGTCGCCGACCGGCAGACCGAGGACGGCGAGCCCCTCGAATCGGTGCTGATCACCCGGCACCTGCAGTTCTCGCTGCCGTACCGGGCGCTCTTCTCGCACACCCTGCGCCCGGAGACGATGAGCCGGCTGCTCGACGCGCTCGCCGCCCTGATCGTGCGGATGCACCTGACCGGCTTCTTCTGGGGCGACTGCTCGCTGTCCAACACGCTGTTCCGCCGCGACGCGGGCGCCTTCGCCGCCTACCTGGTCGACGCGGAGACGGGCGCCCTGCACACCTCGCTCTCCAACGGGCAGCGCGGCGAGGACCTGGAGATCGCCCGGGTGAACATCTTCGGTGAGGCGCTGGACCTGCAGGCCGCTGGCCTGCTGCACGAGTCCATCGACCCGGAGGTGGTCTGCGAGGAGGTCGTGCAGCGCTACGAGCGGCTCTGGCACGAGATCACCTACGAGCAGGCGGTCGAGCGGGAGGCCCGGCACGACATCGAGGGCCGCATCCGCCGGCTCAACGAGCTGGGCTTCGACGTGGCCGAGGTCGCCATGTCGACCATCGACGACGGGCGCTACCTGGTGCGACCGAAGGTGGTCGACGCCGGCTACCACACCCGGCGGCTGCTGCGGCTGACCGGTCTGGACGCCGAGGAGAACCAGGCCCGCAAGCTGCTCAACGACCTGGACGCGTACCGGGCGGAGAGCGACCTGACCGACGAGCAGCAGGCGGCGCACCGCTGGCTCACCGAGGTCTTCGAGCCGGTGGTCCGGGCCGTGCCCGCGAACCTGCGCCGCAAGCTGGAGCCGCAGGAGCTGTTCGCCCAGATCATCGAGCATAAGTGGCTGCTCTCCGAGCAGGCCGGCCGGGACGTCGGGATGGCACCCGCCGTGCAGTCGTACCTGGCCGACGTGCTGGTGCACCGCCCCGACGAGCAGGCCGTGCTCGGCGTCGACGTCCCCGCCCTGGGCTGACCCGGCCTCCGCTTCGCGGCGACCGCCGTGCCTGCCGCCGCCCGTCGCCGTCCGGTGCCGCCCGCCGCCGCCCGCCGGCCTCGGCGCTTCACTCCACCCAGGAGCCGCCGCGCAGCACCCGCACCACGTTGAGGTCGTCGTCGAGCACGACGAGGTCGGCGCGGAGGCCGACCTGGAGGGCGCCGACCCGGTCGCCCAGGCCGATGGCGCGGGCCGGGGTGGTGGCCACCATCCGGGCGGCGTCGGCCATCGGGATCCCGGCGTGCACCGCGTGCCGCAGCGCCGCGTCCATGGTCAGCGTGCTGCCGGCGATCGCGCCGTCGCGGGCGAGCCGGGCCACCCCGTCGGTCACCGTGACGGCCTGACCGCCCAACTCGTACTCACCGTCGGCCATCCCGGCGGCGGCCATGGCGTCGGTGATCAGCGCGACGCGGTCCGGGCCGGCGGTCGCGGTGGTGAAGGTCAGTATGCCGTCGTGCAGGTGCACCCCGTCGGCGACCAGTTCGCAGATCACGGTCGGCGCGTCGAGCAGGGCCACCACCGGGCCGGGCTCGCGGTGGTGCACGGGCCGCATGCCGTTGAACAGGTGCGTACCCACGCTCGCGCCGGCCGCGATGGCGGCGCGGGTCTGCTCGTAGGTGGCGTCGGTGTGGCCCACGGCCGCTACCACGCGGTGGGTGGTGAGCAGCTTGATCGCCTCCAGCGCGCCGTCGCGTTCCGGGGCGAGGGTGACCATCCGGATCGCGCCTCGACCCAGCTCGATCAGCTCGGTCAGCTCGTCCGTGGACGGGTCGCGCAGATACTCCGGGTTCTGCGCGCCGCAACGGGCCGCGGAGAGGTAGGGGCCCTCGAAGTGGACGCCCGCCAGTACCCCCTCGTCGACCAGCGGCGCGAACGCCTCGGTGGCCGAGCGCATCACCGGAAAGGGCGCGCTGACCAGGCTGGCCAGCAGCGTGGTGGTGCCGTGCGCCAGGTGGAAGCCGGCCGCCGCGCGCGCCTGCTCGGCGTCCCCGGTGGTGAAGGTGTGCCCGCCGCCGCCGTGGGTGTGCATGTCGACGAAGCCCGGCAGGATCCAGTGCCCGTCGCGGACCGACGGATACTCGGCCACGGCCGTGATCCGATCGCCGTCCCACTCGACGCAGCCCTGCCGGATGACACCGGTCGGGGTCACCACTCGGCCGTTCACCCGTACGGTCATCGCTCCTCCTGATGGTCAAGGACGCGGGCGGCGTCCGTGTCCCGGACGCCCGCGGCGTCCAGCGCGAGCAGGGCGGCGCCGAGGCAGCCCGCCTCGTCGCCGAGGGCCGCCGCGACCAGCCGCGGCTCTCGGTGGAAGGTCATCCGCTCATGCAGCGCCGCCCGCAGCGGGCCGAGCAGCCCGTCGCCCGCCTGGGCCAGGCCACCGCCGAGCACGATCGTCGACACGTCGAACAGCGCCTGCCCGGTGGCGAGGCCGTCGGCGAGGGCCTCGACCGCCTCCTGCCAGACCCGGGCGGCGAGGGGCTCACCGGCGGCCGCTCGCTCGGCCACCATGGCTGCCGTCACGGCGGCACCGGGTGTCCGCACCGCGCCGTCGCCGGCCAGCTCCGTGTAGCGGCGGCCGATCGCGGCCGCCGAGGCGATCGCCTCCAGGCAACCGGGTCGCCCGCAGCCGCAGCGCGGGCCGTCGGGACGGACCATGATGTGGCCGATCTCCCCGGCGGCGCCGTGCGCGCCGACGGCGGCCACGCCGTGGACGACGTGCGCGGCGGCGATGCCGGTGCCGATCGCCACGAAGAGCACGTGGTCGGCGTCGCGCCCGGCGCCGAGCCGGGCCTCGGCGAGACCACCGACGCGCACGTCGTGGCCGAGGGCGGTGGGCAGCCCGAGCCGCGTCACCGCCAGGTCCCGCAGCGGTACGTCCCGGAAGCCCACGTTCGCCGACCAGACCGCGACCCCGCGTGCCTCGTCCACCACTCCGGGGACGGCGATGCCGATCGCGACCGGGGTGAGGCCGTCGGCTCGGGCCTTGCCGATCAGCCCGTCGGCCACGTCGAGAATGGTGTCGATCACGGCGGCCGGGCCACGCGCGGCGTCGGTGGGGTGCCGCTCGGTGCGTACGGCGACGCCGTCCGGCCGGACCAGGGCGCACTTCATGCCGGTGCCGCCGACGTCCAGCGCCACGACCACCCGGTCGTCGCTCACCGCACCGCTCACGGTGCAGGCTCGGTTCGCGACTGCGGGGCTCGCAACCCCGGCTCACTCCTCGCGCTCACGCCAGCACCACGGACCGGCTGAGGTGTCGGGGCGCGTCCGGGTCGAGGCCCCGGCTGGTCGCCAGCGCGACCGCGAAGCGCTGGGCCAGGATCAGGTCGGCCATCGGGTCCACCGGCGTACGACCGGCAGACCAGCTGCCGAGCACCGTGCGCCAGCCGTGCGTACGGCTGTGCACGAAGGCCGCGCCGGTGGCGGCCACGTCCTCGGGCAGCCCGTCGGGCAGCTCGCCGAACGCCCAGACGAGCCGGCCGGGCGCGGCGATCGAGATGGGGCCGTGTCGGTAGTCCATCGCCGGATACGCCTCGGCCCAGAAGGTGGCCGCCTCGCGGCACTTCAGGGCGGCCTCCTGGGCGAGGCCGACCGTCCAGCCCCGACCGAGGAAGGTGGCCTGCCCGATGGTGGCCGGGTCGATCGGCAGCGGGGAGCGCACCGCCACCTCGGCGTCGGCGGCGAGCGCGGCCACCGGGTCGCCGAGGTGCGCCCGGAGCAGGGCAAGCGCGGTCGTCGCGAAACGGGTCTGCACCACCGACCGCTCGTCGGCGAACGGCATGGTCACCGCGGCGGTGGCCAGGTCGACCGCCGGCGCGGCCGGGTCGCCGACGATGACGGTGGTGGGTGTACGCCCGCGCAGCGCGGCGAGCAGATCCAGCACCTCGGTGGTGGTGCCGGAGCGGGTGATCGCGATCAGCCGGTCGTAGTGGCGGCCGGCGGGGAACTCGGACGCCTGGAACGCGTCGGTCTCGCCCTGGCCGGCCTGCTCACGGCGGGCGGCGTACGCCATCGCCATGAACCACGACGTGCCGCAACCGACGACGGCGACCCGCTCGCCGGGGCGGGGAAGGTCGCCGCGCACGACGCGGGACAGCTCAGCGGCCTCCCGCCAGCAGTCGGGCTGGCTCGCGATCTCCGCGTCCACGTACGCCATGGGAAACTCCTCGCCGGGCCGACCTGTCTGCGCAATACGGCTCGTTACACCCGTATTTCGCGCGTTATTCTGCGCGAAGTGGGGCGGCCGTGGCAACCGACCGGCCGATCGCGCAGAACAGCCTTTTGCGCCAGGCTAGTTTCGCGCACTAGTGTGCACGCAATCAATCACCGATCGTGCAGTCACTGGGAGGGCCCCCGAGGTGGACCGGTACGCCAGATGGAACGCCCTGCTGGAGATGCTGACCGACAACGGCCGGGTCAGCGTCGAGGCGGCAGCCGAGCGGCTGGACGTCTCCCAGGCCACCATCCGGCGCGACTTCGACCAGCTCGCCCAGCAGCAGATGATCACCAGGACCCGGGGCGGCGCGGTCGCCAACGGCGTCTCGTACGACCTGCCGTTGCGCTACAAGACGGCCAAGCACTCGGCCGAGAAGCAGCGGATCGGCGCCGCCGCCGCGGCGCTCGTCACGCCCGGCACCGTGGTCGGCCTGAACGGCGGCACCACCAGCACGGAGGTGGCCCGGGCCCTCGCCGTGCGGCCGGACCTGAACACCAGCGCCGAGGGTGCCCAGCTCACCGTGGTGACCAACGCGCTGAACATCGCCAACGAGCTGCTCGTGCGGTCGCGGATGAAGGTGGTGGTGGCCGGCGGGGTGGTGCGCCCGAAGTCGTTCGAGCTGGTCGGCCCGCTGGGCGGTGCGCTGCTGCGTGAGGTCACCCTGGATGTCGCGTTGCTCGGCGTGGACGCGATCGACCCGCAGCTCGGCGCCGCCGCCCACCACGAGGGTGAGGCGGCCATGAACAACCTGATGGTGGCCCGCGCGAAGCGGGTCGTGATAATCGCGGACTCGTCCAAGTTGGGCGGTCATGCCTTCGCCCGGATCTGCCCGGTCGAGCGGGTCGAGACGCTGGTGACCGACTCCGGGGCGGACCCGGAGGTGGTGGACGCCTTCCGGGCGGCCGGCGTGCAGGTCGTCTGCGCCTGATCGGTAACTCTCCGTCGATAAAACGCATCGATCGGCGTGTCGATGCATACCGGGTATTGCGCGGTGCTGCATACCGCGTATGGTGTCGGCTGTCACGCCCACCATCGGGGGAGGTGCAGCTTGCCAGCTGTCCTGGAGATCGAAGGTCTACGTAAGACGTACAAGAGTCGTCGACGCGGCACCCGCAACGCGCTCGACGGCTTCGACATGCGGGTCGACGCGGGGCAGGTGCACGGCTTCCTGGGCCCCAACGGGTCCGGCAAGACCACCACGCTGCGTACGCTGCTCGGCCTCATCCGGCCCGACGGCGGCCGGATGACGCTGCTCGGGCACGAGGTTCCCGCCGCGCTGCCCACCGTCGCCGGCCACGTCGGCGCCATCGTGGAGAGCCCGCAGTTCTTCCCGCATTTCTCGGCACGGGACACGCTGTCCCTGCTGGCCGGGGCCGGCGAGGTGCCCGCCACGCGGGTCGACGAGGTGCTTGAGCTGGTCGGGCTGCGCGACCGCGCGGGCGAGCGCGTCAAGACGTACTCGCTGGGCATGAAGCAGCGGCTCGCCGTCGCGTCCGCCCTGCTGAAGAACCCGACGCTGCTCATCCTCGACGAGCCGGCCAACGGCCTCGACCCGGGCGGCATCCGGGAGATGCGCACGCTGATGCGGACACTCGCCGAATCCGGGATGACCGTGCTGCTGTCCAGCCACATCCTCGGCGAGATCCAGCTGATCTGCGACTCGGTCACCATCATCTCGCTCGGCCGCCGGGTCGCCTTCGGCCCGGTCGACGAGGTGCTCGCCCAGCACTCGTCCGGCGCGGTCCGGGTCCGCCTGGAGGCGGTCAGCGACCTGCCGACGGCCGCCGAGGCCCTCACCCGGGCCGGGGTCAAGGTCGCCGGGCACCCGGACCACCTGATGCTGACCGGCGTCGACAAGCCGGCCACGGTGACCCGGCTGCTCGCCGAGCACAACCTGTACGTCAGCGAGCTGGCCCCGATCGCGGTCGACCTGGAGAGCGTCTTCCTCGAACTGACCGCCACCGCGCCGGTCCCCGGCCAGAACCGCCAGGTCGACGAGTCCATGAAGGTTGGTGGGACGGGTCAGCCCGGCGCCACCGCGGGAGGGTGGGGCGCGTGAGCCTCTTTCGGACGGAGCTGCGCCGGCTGGTCAAGCGGCGCTTCACCCGCTACATGACGCTGCTCGGCCTGCTGGTGCTGGCCGCGGTGGTGGTCGGTGTCTTCTTCACCAATCAGAAGATCGACGCCGGTCAGCTCGCCAAGGCCGAGCGTCAGGCCGACCAGCAGTACCAGGAGCAGATCCGCTGGAGCGAGCAGGAGCGGGTCAACTGCGAGCAGGCCAAGACGGCCGGCACGCCGAACGACGGCGGCCGCTACCCCGACGACTGCTCGATGATCACGCCGCCGTCGCGGGACCAGATCCAGGCGGAGTGGTTCCTGCCCTCGACGTTCAATTTCCGCAAGACGTTCGACGAGACGCTGGTCCCGTTCGCGGCGATCCTCGCCCTGGTCGGGTTCGTCGTCGGCGCCTCCTTCGTCGGCGCCGAGTGGAGCACCGGCGGCATGATGAACCTGCTGCTCTGGCGGCCGAAGCGGCTTACCGTACTGCTCACCAAGCTGGCCGCGCTGCTCACCGGCATCCTGGCGGTGACGCTGCCCGCCGCGGTGCTGTGGTTCGCCGGGTTCTGGGCGGTGGCCAGCTTCCGGGGCAGCACCGAGAAGATGACCTCGGGCGCCTGGCAGTCGTTCGCTCTGACCGGGGTACGCGGCGTGGCGCTGGTGCTGGTGCTCACCACCATCGGCTTCGCGCTGGCCTCGCTGGGCCGGCACACCGCGATGGCCCTCGGTGGTGTCGTGGCGCTCATGGTGGTCGGCCAGTTCGGCCTGGGCATCCTCCTGTCGATGGCCAGCGTGAAGTTCGCCGAGGCGTGGCTGCTGCCCACGTACGCGCTGGCCTGGATGACCAAGAAGGTGACACTGCAGGACTGGAACGCCTGCAACGCCACCTACTCCGGGGAGTGCAAGCCGGACACCATGGACATCACCTGGCAGCAGTCCTCCGTACTGTTCTCGATCGGGCTCGTGGTGATCCTCGGAGCGGCGCTCTGGACGATGCGTCGACGCGACATCTCCTGATCGACGCCAGGGAGTCAACGGCGCGGCCGGCCCCACCGTCGGGTGTTTCCGACGTACGGAGCCGGCCGTGCCGGCTGCTGCGACAGTGGTCGGCCCTGGCTAGGCTGAACGTCATGCCCGCCGACGCCGCCCCGACCGCTCCCGAGCCGTCCACCGACGCTCGTCCGGGCGCGACGGCCGGCGGTGTCGCGCCGAGCGTCCCGACCCCCCGGCCGGCGCCGCCCGTCGAGAGCACCGACGACGCCACGCCGGCCGACGCCGAACCGCCGGACGACGAGACGGCCGCCGAACCGGCCGCGCCCCCGGCGGGCCTGACCACACGCGAACGGGCCATCCTCGCCTTCGAGCAGCAGTGGTGGCGGCACGCCGGCGCCAAGGAGCAGGCCGTCCGGGACACCTTCGGCGTCTCCTCGACCCGGTACTACCAACTGCTCAACGGGCTGCTGGACAATCCGGCGGCGCTCGCCGCCGACCCCGTGCTGATCGGCCGGCTCCGCCGGCTGCGTTCGTCGCGCGCCCGCAACCGCCGTCGCTGACCCGGCCGGCCCTACTTCTTCTCGTACCCCTGCAGGCCGTTGCCGATGGCGAAGAACGTCGGCGCCCACTCGCCGATGAAGATGCCCCACCGGTCCGCGCGTGCCACACCGGCCCGCTCCAGGTGCCTGGAGAGGAACCAGCTGGTGAACGACAGGCCGATGCTGGCGAAGCCGGCCATGTACATGTGTTCCGCCTTGAGCCCCGATTCGTGCAACCGCTTCAACATCTGCGATCCCCCTGTCGCGACGGACGACCCCGACTCGCGTTCCCACCTGCGGAAGCGCAACTCGAAGGCCAGACGTTGTCACGCTACCGCCGGGCCGCCGCCGGCGAACCGGGTTGCCGCGATACCGGATACGGCAGGAATGCAGCCGGGGCGGAGGGGTACGCGGGTTATCGTCCCGGTCGACGTCACGCGGGCCACGGGCCGATGGAGGGAGCAGGCTATGAGGGGTGCCATGCCGAGGCGGCCACGCCGGTGATGCGGGTACGCTCCGCGTCCGCGCCGGCCCCGGGCCGGTCGGTCAACGAGGACCTGGTCTTCCAGTTCGGCCCACTGGTCGGTGTCCTGGACGGCGCGACCGTGCCGGACGGCTTCGACACCGGCTGCGTCCATGGGCCGGAGTGGTACGTCCGACACCTGGCCGCCCGGCTCGGTGTGGCCGAGGCGGCCCGTCCGGCGGCCCGCCTGACGAGCAACCTGGCCGCGGCCATCCTCGCCGTGCGCGCCGATCACGGTGGGCAGTGCGACCTCGATCATCCGGGCACCCCGTCCAGCACCGTCTGCCTGCTGCGCGACTGCGGCGACCAGGTGGACTACCTGGTCCTCTGCGACAGCCCGTTGGTGCTGGACGTCGGCGGGCAGGTCAGCGTGGTGAACGACGACCGGCTGGACACGGCGATGGCCGACCTGCGGCAGACGGTCGCGACCGTGCCGGCCGGCGCGGCGGACCCGGTCACGCGGTTCCGGCACGCGGTGAGCGTCCAACGGGAGCGGATGAACCGCACCCACGGCTACTGGGTCGCTGCCGCCGACCCGGACGCGGCCTTCCACGCGGTGACCGGGACAGCGCTCCGGCAAGGCCCGGCGGCCCTGCGCCGGGCCGCGCTGCTCAGCGACGGCGCGTCCAGCGCGGTCGAGCAGTTCGGGCTGACCGACTGGGCGGGGCTGCTGGACCTGCTCAGCGTCGAGGGGCCGGCCGCGCTGCTGGGTCGGGTCCGGGACGCCGAGCGCGATCATCCCGACCGGCTGCGCCGGCACAAGCCCACCGACGACGCCTCGGTGGTGTTCTGCGAGTTCGGATCGGTCGGGCCATCGGCCAGATGACGACGGAGCGTGAGGAGAAACACCCTGACCGCCCGACCGGCCGGTACCGGTAGCCGGACCGCCAGTGGATGTCCAATGGGGTGGACTTCGGCCGATGAGGCCGGCAGACTGCGGCACGTGGCGGGTGCGGTCCGGCTGGAGCCGGTGGACGAGCGGAATCTGGAGCCATTGCTCTCCGTAGCGGCTGCCGAGGCCGAGCCGGGCGAGGTGATGCCTCCGGTCGAGGCTCCCGCTGGCTGGTCGCTCGCCCGCCGGGAGGCGTTCCGTGAGTTCCACCGGGCGAGCTTCGCCGGCCTGGACGGCCCGACCGGCTCACAGATGTACGCGATCCTCGTCGGCGGCGAGGTGGTGGGCATGATCCGGATGACGCGCTGTGACGAGCCGGGCACTGTGGAGACCGGAATGTGGCTCGGCCTCTCGGCGCGCGGGCAGGGAGTCGGCGCGGCCGCCCTGCGGGAACTGCTCAACCTCGCCGCCCGTGCCGGTATGCGTGCCGTGGTCGCCGACACGACGTCGGACAATGTCGGCGCGGTCGCCGTTCTCGAAAAATGCGGTGCGAAACTGCGCGAGGACGGCGGAAAGGTGCACGCCGAAATCTGCCTCGATTCGACTCCTCCCGCTCTCTGAATCGGCTCTACCCCTTCGTCTTTCTTGGCGTATTCCCTGCTCAGGATCGTCTGAACGTCCTGTCCGTGTCGTTGGGCGTCGTTCTTCTGAATGTCTCTGCGCAGTGCCGACGGAAATTGTCGCAGCGGTTTCGTGGCAATTCCCCCGGGTACTGCCCGCCGGGTCCGCAGATACGGGACGTCTGATCGAGGGCGTGGCGCGCGCTATTCCCCGGTAGCCCTTCTCCGGCCCCCGCGCGGCAGACGTCCCGGACCCACCGGGGAGCGAGGGAGACCTGATGAAGACCGGAACACGAATCGGGCTGGCGGTGGGCTTCGGCTACCTGCTGGGCCGTCGCCGCAAACTGCGTACCGCGCTGACTCTGGCCGCGGCGGTGGCCGCCGGCCGGGCGAGCCGCGACCCGGGCGGTCTGCTGAAACGGGGTGGTGACCTCCTGCAGTCGTCCCCGCAGCTGAGCAACCTGAGTCGGCTCGGCGGGCCGCTGGTCAACGCCGGTCGATCCGCCGCGACCGCTGCGGCCGGCAGCGGCGTCGACGCGCTCACCGGCCGGCTGCGCGGCTCCGCCGACGCGCTGCGCCGCCGCACCGGCGACCAGAGCGGCAACAGCAGCGGCGACGGCAACCAGGGCGGCGACGGCAACCAGGGCGGCAGCGGCAACCAGAGCGGCGATCGCGGCGCGACGAGCGACCGGAACGACGCGGCCGGGCAGCGACGGGGGCGGTGACCATGGCGGGAGACACCAGTCCGGGCGGCCTCGGCGACAAGCTCCGGGGCCAGTTGGCCGACGAGGTGCGCAACCTGGCCGGGGCGATCGGCGACCGGGCGATGAGCGTGGTGACGGAGCGGATCACCGGCGCGACCGGCCGCCTGAGCGAGTACGCGCGCCAGGGCGGAGGGCCGGGCCTGATCGCCGCCGCCACCGGCGCGCAGAAGCTGGCCGAGGGCGGCTCACCGGTGAAGGCGATGGTGCATGCCGGGGTGGCCGGCGGTAAGGAGAAGGTGATGTCGGCTCTCGGCCGCGTGGGCGGCAAGGGCGGTAAGGGCGGCAAGAAGCAGAAGGTCACCAACATCGTCGAGACGATCGAGGTCGGTGTCCCGGTGCGGGCCGCGTACAACCAGTGGACGCAGTTCGGCGACTTCCCGAGCTTCATGAAGAAGGTCGAGCAGGCGGAGAACGACTCGGCCGAGAAGATGACCTGGAAGGCGCAGGTCTTCTGGTCGCACCGGACGTGGGAGTCGACGATCATCCGCCAGGTGCCGGACCGGCTCATCCACTGGCGCTCGAAGGGCGAGAAGGGCTCGGTCGACGGCACCGTCAGCTTCCACGAGATCACCCCCGATCTGACCCGCATCCTGGTGGTGCTGGAGTACCACCCGCAGGGCCTCTTCGAGCACACCGGCAACCTGTGGCGGGCCCAGGGCCGGCGGGTACGGCTGGAGTTGAAGCACTTCGTCCGGCACGTCATGACCGAGGTGGCGCTCGACCCGGATCAGGTCCAGGGCTGGCGCGGCGAGATCCGCGACTCCCAGGTGGTCAAGGACCACGAGACCGGTCTGCGCGAGGAGCGGGAGCGGCGGGAGCGCGGCCGGGAACGGGGCGGCGAGGCCCCGACCGAGCCGGAGGACGAGGAGTACGCCGAGGAGGAACCGCCCGAGGAGGAGCCGCGCCGCCGGCCCGGCGGGCGGCTGCGTCAGCGGCCACCCCGGCGACCGGCCGAGCCGGAGTACGACGAGGAGTACGAGGCGTACGAGGACGGCTACGACGAGGGGTACGCGGACGAGCCCGATGAGGAGCCGCCACCACCACCCCGTCGTCGTGCCCCGGAGCGGGCCCGCCGACCTCAGCCACGCGAGGAGCCGCAGCGGCCCCGGCCGCCGGTCCGCCGGGGAGCGGAGCCGCCGCGCCGACCCGTGGTGCGCCGCCGCCGGGAGGAGGGCGAGTGACGCTCGCCTCCGGCGGTGACGCCGTCGGCGGAGCCCTGGAACGTGTGGGCTCCGCCGGCGGGCTCGCCGACGTCGTGGAGACGGTGCTCGACAAGGGCATCGTGATCGACGCGCAGGTGACGGTCGGGGTCATCGGGATCCCCCTCGTGGAGATCAACGCCCGGGTGACGGTGGCGAGCATCGAGACGTACCTGCGGGTCGCCGAGGCGGTCGACCGGCTCGACCTCGCCCTGGATGAGGGCGAAGGGCTGGCCGGCCTCGTCGGTGGTGTCACCGGCGCGGTCCGGGACGTCACCGGTTCGGTGCGGGGGCTCACCGACGACGCCACCGGCACCGTGCGGGACCTCGGGAGGAGCTGACATGGCGGACGAGACCGGACTGTTCATCTACGGGCTGGTGCCGGCGGACGTGGAGGCGACGCCCGACGCGGCGGGGGTGGGTGACCCGCCCGGCGAGGTGACCGTCATCCGGCACGGTGACCTCGCGGCCCTGGTCAGCGAGGTGCCGCTGGACGCGCCGCTGGGCCGGGCGGCGGACCTGCGGACGTACCAGGAACTGCTGGACGGGACGGCGGTCGTGGCGCCGGTGCTGCCGGTGCGGTTCGGCACCGTCGTCACCGGCCCGGACGCGGCGCTCGACCTGATCCGGCCGCACCACGACCGGTTCGCCGCGGCGCTCGCCGAGTTCGAGGGCCGGGTGCAGTACGTGGTGCAGGGCCGCTTCGAGGAGCGGGCGTTGCTGCGCGCCATTCTCGACGAGAATCCGACCGCCGCCGGGCTCGCCGACCAGGTGCGGGGGCGTGCCGAGGCGGTCAGCCGGGAGCCCCGCATCCGGCTGGGGGAGCTGATCAGCCAGGCCGTCGAGTTGCGCCGCGAGGCGGAGAACCGGCGGCTGCTCGACGTCACGGCCGAGTACGTGGTCTCCACGCAACTGCGCCCGCCCACCCACGAGATGGACGCGGCCCACGCGGCCCTGCTGGTGGACACCGACCGGGAGGACGCCCTCATCGAGGTGCTCCAGGCGTACGCGCAGGACCGTCGGGGCCTGCTGCGGCTGCGGCTGCTCGGGCCGCTCGCCCCGTACGACTTCGTCGACGCCCACCAGTTGGCGGGCTGACGGTGGACCTGCTCTGGGCGCTGCTGACCCTGCCGTACGCCCCGGTGCGCGGGTTGACCGCCGTGGTCAAGGTGGTGGCCCGGGAGGCCGAGTCGCGTCAGCGCAACCCGGTCAACGTCCGGCGCGAGCTGGAGGAGTTGGACGCCGCCGTGGCGGCCGGCGAACTCAGCGCCGATGCCGTGGTCGAGGCCCTCGCCCGACAGGGTCCGGTGGTGCCGGCCCGACTCGCCACAGTGCACACCGACGACGGGCGGGTCGCCGCGTCGCTCGCGGCCCGGCGGGCCGAGCTGTCCGCCACGCTGGCCCGATTGACCGGGCGCGGCGAGTGGGGCGTCAAGGGCTACCTGGTGCCGGGGGCGCCCGTGCCGAGCGTCGCCGGGGCGGGCAGCGGCGGGGTGGGGACGGCGTACCTGCGCCGCAGACGTGCCCAGTTGACCGCCCGCGAGGAACACCAGCAGGTGGCGAGCGCCGCCGCGGACGCCGTGCACGTCGCCCTGTGCGAGGTGGCCGTGGCGGGCCGCCGGCACGCCCCACAGGACCGGCGGCTCTCCGGCGTGCCCACACCGATGGCGCTCAACGGTGCGTACCTCGTCGACACCGCGACGCTGCCCCGCTTCACCGACCTGGTCGGCTCGTTGGGTTCCCGTCATCCGGGCCTCCGGCTGGAGCTGACCGGGCCGTGGCCGGCGTACTCCTTCGTGGCGGAACGGCCGGAGCCCGCCGGCGCCGGTCGGGGGTCGCGGTGACCGCCGCCCTCGCGCCGAGCAGCGCGGACGGTCCGCTGGCCTACCGGCCGGTCGCCCTGGTCGACCTCCTCGACCGGGTGCTCGCCACCGGCGTGGTGATCAGCGGCGACATCACGTTGTCCATCGCCGACGTCGACCTGGTCCGGATCTCGTTGCGGGCGCTGGTCGCGTCGGTCGGCGCGCTCGCACCACCGGAGGACGTCCGATGACCGGCCGGGACGACGCGGGCGAGTTGGCCGCCGCGCTCGGCGCGCAGTCGTGGCAGCCACCCCGGGTCACGCCGCTGGACCGCCGGATCGCGGTGGACCGCGACTCGGTCGAGCGGGGGCTGGCCAGCCTGGTGCTCACCGTCGTCGAGCTGCTGCGCCAGCTCATGGAGCGGCAGGCGCTGCGCCGGGTCGACCTCGGCGACCTCACCGAGGAGCAGGTCGAGCGCATCGGAGTCACCCTGATGGCGTTGGAGGAGCAGATGGTGGGGCTGCGTGAGCACTTCGGTCTGGCCCCGGAGGACCTGAACCTGGACCTCGGCCCGCTCGGCCCGCTCCTCCCCACGGACTGATCCGTGCCGGAGGGGTCGGCGGTGACCCGGCAGGGGCCACCACCGACCGCTCGATCAGGCCGGGAGCCGGACGACGTCGTAGTCGACGTCCGGGCCGGGTTCGACGTCGAACCGGCCGTTCACCACGTACAGCGCCGAGCCGAGCAGGTCGCCGGTGGCCGGCGACCGCAGGTCCGGGCTGGTGATCTCCCGTCGCACCACCCCGGCGGTGTAGCCGGCGTTCAGCCCGACGACCGCGATGACGTTGGTCAGGTTGCGGATCACGTAGAGGGTGTGGCCGCGCAGCACCAGCCCGTCGGCCCGGTCCACCGAGTAGCCGCCGAGGTCGAAGACACGGCTCGTTCCGGTGCGCGGGTCGACGCGTACCAGCCGGCCGGTCAGCATCTGCGCGACCAGCAGGTCACCGTCGGGCAGCGCCACGATCCCGTTGTTGAACGCGTCGGGCGTCGCGGCCGGGCCACTGAGTGGCAGGACCCGAGCGGCGCCGGCGGCGGGCAGCCGACCACCCGGGAGCAGCGGTACGACGTACAGCACCGGCCGGGCGGAGTCGGTGAAGTAGACGGCGCGTCTGGTGATCACGAGGTCGTTGACGATGCTGCCCGGCTCGTCGGTGAACTGGTAGTGGGCCAGTTGGGCGCCGGTCGCGCCGTCGTAGACGCTGGCTCCACCGGCGGAGAAGTCGGCGGTCCACAGCCGCCCCTGCGGGTCGAGCTTGAGACCGGCCTTCTCCCGGCCCGGCGCACCCGGGATGAGCACCGAGCCACGCCCGGTGCGGAGGTCGCCGCGCCAGACCGCGCCGTTTCCGACGGATCCGACGTAGACGATGGTGCCCCGGCCGATGGTCAGACCCTCCGGGCTGAACCCGTCCGGCAGGGCGATCCGGGACGGGAACGACGCCCTCGGGTGCGCGGTCGCCGCCGAGCCGACCGTGGTGAGGGTGGCTGCGGCCACCAGGGGGACGACGAGAAGAGAGAGCAACCTGCGCAAGAGGAACACCGCCTGTCGTCGAGTGGATCTCTCCACTGAGGAATGTGCCGCTCTGGTAACGCGCCGGGTACGACAAAAGGTTGGGTGCGGCGCTCAGTCCCGGCCGGCGGCGTACGCGGCGAGCCAGGCGACCTGGGCCGGGTCGAGCGACGGCCGGACCCGTTCCCGGGCGACCGCCACGTGCGCGGCGGTGACCGTGGCGGCGGCCAGGGATTCCCGCATCGCCGCGAGCGCCGCCTCCCGGACCACCGCCGCGCAGTCCGCCGCCGAGAAGCCGGACAGCTCCGCGCCGAGGGCGGCCAGGTCGACGTCGGGCGCCAGCGGCACGTGCCGGGACGCGGCCCGCAGGATCTCCGCGCGGGCCGGCCCGTCCGGCGGCGGCACGTAGACCAGTCGCCCCAACCGGCCGGGTCGCAGCAGCGCCGGGTCGACCAGGTCCGGCCGGTTCGTGGCGCCGACCACCACCACGTTGCGCAGCGTCTCCACCCCGTCCAGCTCGGTGAGCAGCGCGGCGACCACCCGATCCGTGGTGCCCCCGTCGGTGGCCTGCCCGCGTACCGGCGCCAACGCGTCCACCTCGTCCAGGAAGATCAGCGTCGGGGCGGCCTCCCGGGCGCGGCGGAACAGCTCGCGTACCGCGCGTTCGCTCTCGCCCACCCACTTGGAGAGCAGCTCCGCGCCCTTGACCGAGAGCACGTTCGCCCGCCCCGACCCGGCGAGCGCGGTGACCAGGTACGTCTTGCCGCAGCCGGGTGGGCCGTAGAGCAGCACGCCGCGCGGTGGCTGTACGCCGAGGCGGGCGAACGTGTCCGGATAGGTCAGCGGCCACAGCACCGACTCGGTAAGCGTCTGCTTGACCTCGTCCAGGCCGCCGACGTCGTCCAGGGTCACCGACGCCAGCTCCAGGGTGGACGCGGCCATCGTCGTCGGCCGGACCACCTCCAGGGCGGCGGTGAAGTCGGCCATCGCCACCGTGGGCGTCCGCGCGGTCTTCTGCCGCAGCGCCGCGCGTACCCCGGCCTCCCGGACCAGCGCGGCCAGGTCCGCCGCGACGAACCCGGGGGTACGCCCGGCCACCTCGTCCAGCCGGACGTCGTCGGCGAGCGGCACCTGCCGGGTCAGCACGGTGAGCTGCTCACGGCGCAGGGCCGGGTCGGGCAGCGGAACGCTGATCCGCAGCGACAACAGGTCCGGTGCGCGCAGCGCCGGGTCGACCGCCTCGGGTCGACCGGTGGTGCAGACCACGGCGACGCCGGCGTGGACGGTCTCCGCGAGCACCTGCCGGAACACCGTGGCCAGCGGGCCGGGCTCCTCCGCCGGGGCCAACGCCTCCACATCGGTGACCAGCAGCACCGCCGGTCCGCCGGCACGAACCGTCGTCGCCGCGGCGCGCAGCCGGTCGGCGGCCGCCTGGTTGGTCAGCGCGGCCACCTCGGGCGCCCACAGCGGGTGGACGCGGGCGCCCACCCGGGCCGCGACGGCCCGGACCAGCGCCGACTTCCCGGAGCCGGCCGGCCCGGAGAGCAGCACACCCAGCGAGATCGTGGTGCCGAGCCGGCCCAGCACCTCCCGGTGGTGGAAGCCGAGATCCAACAGCTCGGTCAGCTCCTCGGCCTGGGCCCGCAGGCCGGGCAGCTCGTCCACGTCCGGCGCGTCGCCGGTCGCGTTCACTGCCGGGGCCGCGCCGAACCCAGGCGCCCCAACGGGCTCGCCGTGGGTGGCCGGCCCGTGCTCCCAGGCGACCACCGTGTCCATGGTGACCAACGACCCGGCGGACTCCTCGACGGCGACCACGGTGAGCAGGGTGCTGGTCCAGGCGAAGCCGACGGTGGTGGCGAGGCTGCGCCGGGCCGCCTCGACGAGGCTGCGCGTCGAGGCGTCCGGCAGCACGTCCTGCGGCAGCAGCGACACGTCGTCGCCCGCCGTGACCACCTTGCCGAGCAGGGCGAGCCGGAGCATCTCCGGGCTGACCGCCGCCACCACCTGCACCGGCCCGGTCAGCGTGACCCGGCCCGCCGGGGTCAGCGGCAGCGGCGACACCCGCACCGAAGCGCCGTCCCGCAGGCCCAGGTTGCCCAGCGTCAGGTCGTCGGCGTACAGCAGGGCGCTGCTCGCGCCCGCCCCGGCCGCCGCGACGATCCCCGCGGTCTGCCGGCGGCCCGTCAGTCGCACCGGGTCGCCGGGGCGCAGCCCCAGCGCGGTCAGCGCCTCCGGGTGCAGCCGCACGATGCCCCGTCGGGCGTCCAGCGCCGCGGGCCGCAGGCTCGCCGTCAGGGTCAGGTCGGGTTGGGCCACCGCCCGACCGTAGCCGCCGTCAGCTCGTCGGGGCGGTCAGCGCCGCGGATCCAACTCATCCAGCAGCGACGGATCCCGCCGGATCAGCTCAGCCAGACGGGCCGCCGGGTCCGGGGTCAACCCGTCCGGGCCGGGTGCCCACGCCGGCACCGTCCGACCGGACAGCGGCCAGGACGGCGGGGGTTGCACCGGCAGCTCCGGGCCGACCGTGACGTCCGGGCCGTCCCAGGAGACCCGCAGCGGGTACGTCCGACCGTCGTGCTCGACGCGGACGGTCACCGCCAGGCCCGGGTGTGCGCCGACGACCTGGCGGACCGCCTCGGCCACCTCCTCGACCGGACCCCACCCGACGACGTCGCCGGGGCTCTCCCGTTCCGCGTGCCGCCCATCGTGCCGGGCGGGCCCGGCGTTGCGCCCACCCGTGGCGGCGCCCTGCCCAGCGGTCGGGCCCGGCGGTGGCGCGGTGTCGTCCCGATCGGTGACCCGCCGGCGCAGCGCCTCCTCGCGCCGGGCCAACCGGGCCAGCGTCTCGTCCAGGTCGCCCCTCACAGATCACCCCTTCCCGCCACGGCCGGAGCCGGTCGACTCAGGCCTTCCTGTCCCGGGTGGCCCGGTCCAACGCCCGGTCCAGGACGACCAGCAGGGCGTCCCGCACCGAGAGCCGGTCCCGGGCGTCGAACTGCACCAGGGGAACATGATCGCCGATGGCGAGCGCCCACCGGATCTCGCCAAGTTCCAGGGCCAGTCGCCCGTCGAACGCGTTGACCCCGACCACGAACGGCAACCCGGCCCGCTCGAAGAAGTCGATCGCCGGGAAACAGTCGTCCAGCCGGGAGCTGTCGACCACCACCAGCGCGCCGAGCGCACCCCGGGCCAGGTCGTCCCACATGAAACCGAACCGTGCCTGCCCAGGGGTGCCGAACAGGTAGAGCTTCAGACTGCGGTCGATTGTCACGCAACCAAAATCCATCGCCACCGTCGTGGTGGTCTTGCTCGACCGTACGCCCGGGTCGTCCACGCCGATCCCGGCGCTGGTCATCTCGGCCTCGGTGGTCAGCGGCGCGATCTCGGAGATCGCCCCGACCGTGGTGGTCTTGCCCACGCCGAACCCGCCGGCGACGAGAATCTTGACCGGCACGGGTGGCGCCGCAGGTGGCCGGTTGGTCGGCCCGGCGTCGGCCGGTGGCCGGTACGGCGGTGGCGGCCCCGCCGGCGGCGGCGCGGCCCGCCCGAGCGCCGGAGGAGTCCCCGGGGCCATGCTGTAGCGGGCGGTGGCGCTGTTGCCGGCGAGCCCTCCGATCGGGACGCCCGGCCATTCAGGAGATCGCACGAAGTCCATCAATCACTCGCAGGATGAGGTCGGGGTCGAAGGCGTCGTTGGCGTCGGTGACGTGCACGTCCAGGTGCCCGGCGGCCCGCAGGTCGCCGACCAGGACCCGGGTCACGCCGAACTGCAGCCGGGTCCGGGCGGAGAGTTCGGCCACCGAGATCGGCTCGGCGCAGAGCGCGATGATCGCCTGGAGTTCCGGCGCCAGCAGGCCGACCGGTGGGTCGGTCCACCGGCCGCCGTCCGGGCGCAGGGTCACCTGCGTCTCCAGCCCGATCGCCGGATCCGCGCCGGCCACCCGCCCGGAGGTGAGCACGAACGGCCGCGGACCTGTCGGACCGCCACCGCCCTGCTGCGGCTCTGGCGCCGCCGGAGCGCCGCCCCCACCCGGGTGCGGCGTGCGCAGGTAGGGGCGGATCCGGGTCCCGGGCTCCGGGTCCGGGTCCTCGCCGGCGACGTCGGGGGTCACTGCTGGACGGCGTTCTTCAGCTCGACGATCAGTCGCGGGGTCAGCGCACCACCGGCCCGACCGGCAAAGAGCGTCATCTCGTACGCGACGGTGCCCAGGTTCGCCGACCGGTCGGCGACGACGCCGAGCACGGAGCCACTGCTGATCGCGCTGATCAGCAGATAGCCGTCGGCCATGTCGACGATCACCCGGTTCAGGCCGCCGAGCGCGTACCAGCTGGCCGCGCCACCGGCGAGGCTGGTCATGCCGGAGACCACGGCGGCCAGCCGCTCCGCGTTGGAGCGGTCCTTGATCGCCGACATGGCCATCAGCAGCCCGTCCGAGGAGACCGCGATCGCCTCCAGCACCCCGGCCGTGCTGGAGGTGAAGGAGTCCAACAGCCAGTTGAACGTGCGCGCTTCGGGACTGAGGTCCCCGACGGCGCCGGGCTGGCTCTGGTGGTCGACGTTGTCGTGCAGGAAGGGGCTGGTCACCGTGATGATCCTTCTTCGTTCCGACGGTCTGGGCTGACTTCGCGGAGAGCACGGGCGACGCCCGCCTCGAACTCGGTGATGAGGTCGCGTACCTCGGCCGGGTCCCCGGGGTGCGGGCTGAACGGCTGGCAGGGTGGGGAGACCGTGAGGTTAGCGCCGGGCACCCGGCGGCTCAGTCGGGGACGGCCCCGGGTGAGTCCGGCGGTGTCCGCCACCGTGGGGCCGAGGCCGCCCGGGGTGGCGGGCAGGTCGACGGTCTCGCTCGGATCCGCCAGCGTGGGGCCGGCGCTGGTGGCCGGCTCGGTGGCTGTGCGCATCGACCACTGCCCGACCGGGCGGCCGGCGGCCGGCGGCACGCTCAGCTCGGCCCTGCGTACGCCGGACTGGAACGCCTCGACCAGCGCGCGAGCGGCGTCCGGGTCGCCGCCGGTGGCGTCGACCGGCCGGGTCGGCGCGGCGGTGGCGGGGAGGCTGGCTCCGGGCACCCGCTGCCGGACCCGGGGGCCGGCGGTCGGACCCGGCGCCGCCGTCGCCGGGCTTTCCGCGGTGGCGGCTGGACCCTGTGCCGTAGCGGCGGAAACGCCGGTGTCGACCGGTTCCCGAGCGCCGAACGCGTCCCAGGACTGGCCCGACTCCAGGCTGCGGGTGGCCCGACTGAGCAGGTCCGTGTCGAATCCGGCCGGTGCCGCGACGGCGGCGCGGGAGCGGGCTTCGCGGGCGGAGTCGAGAGCCGGCCGTCGGCCCCGGTCCGGCACGGCTGCCCGGGCGACCGTCGCCCCGGCCCGGTCGGCGCGGCGCAGCACCAGCGACGTCTGCGGGATCTCCACCTGCGCGGTCACCCCGCCGCCCACGGTGGCGGCGAGGCTCACCTCCCAGCCGTGGCGGCGGGCCAGCCGGCCCACCACGAAGAGACCGAGCACCTCGGTCGGCGCCAGGTCGAGACGTTCGCGCCGGGTGAGCCGGGCGTTCTCCTCGGCCAGTCGCTGCTCGCTCATGCCGATGCCGTTGTCCACCACCGTGATCCGGGCACCCCGCCCGGACGTCTCGCCGGCCACCAGCACCCGGGTGTGCGGCGGGGAGAAGACTGTCGCGTTCTCCATCAGCTCGGCCAGCGCCAGGACGAGGTCACCGACGACCGCCGGAGCGGCGGCGATGCCCGCCGGCACCTGCACCTCGACGCGGGTGTAGTCCTCGATCTCGCCGAGCGCCAGCCGGACCACGTCGGCCAGCGGCACCGGCGCGGTGTGCGCGTCGGCGCCGGCCGAGCCGGAGAGCACCACCAGGCTGCCGGCGTTGCGCCGCAGCCGGCTGGAGATGTGGTCGAGCCGGTACAGGTGCTCCAGGCGGCCCGCGTCGGCCTCCTGCTGCTCCAGCCGGTCGATCAGCGCGAGCTGGCGGCTCACCAGATTCTGCGTACGCCGCCCGACGTGGCCGAACATCTGCGCCACGTTGCGCCGGCCGGCGACCTGCCGCTCGACCAGCTGGGCCGCGGTGTTCTGCACCCGGTCGAAGGCCCGGGCCAGGTCACCGATCTCGTCGTTGGACCGGATGACCACCGGCTCCAACCGGACCGACTGGACGTGCTCCGTCTCGTCGTCGGTGACCCGGACCAGCTCGGCCTCGGCGACCCGGGCGACCCGGTCGGCGGAGCGGGTGAGCTGGCTCAGCGGTCGGGCCACCGTCCGCGCGACCGCCACGCTGAGCAGCACCACCAGCGCCAGGATCAACGCCGCCGCGGCACCCACCAGGTACGCGGCGGTCAGCGCCCGCCGCTGGTCGGCCTTCACCTCGGCGAGAACGTCGGCGACGAGCTTCTTCTCGACGAACTGGCCGAGCTGGATCATCGTGCGGACGGCCGGAAAGAGCGCGTCCATCGGCACGTCGCGGACCGCGGCGGCCGGGTCCCGGGCGCTGGTGATCAGGAAGTCGGGGCTGGTACGCGCGGCCACCGCCGCGTCGTTGAGCTGGGCCACCTTGAGCTGCTCGGGCGTGATCAGGGTGCGGAAGCGCAGGTTGTCGACCTGGAGGGCGGCGATGCACGCCACGTACCCGGCGGTGGTGTCCGGGCTGCCGATCGCCTTGACCAGGATGCTCAGGGTGGCGCAGGCGCCCAGGCCCTCGTCGGCGCGCAGCAGCCCGTCCAGGGCGAGCACCTGGCGGCCCGGCAACGTCTCGGTGTCCACGCTGAAGACCAGCCGCAGCGATTCGATCAACCCCCGGTTGACCGGGCCGAACGCGTCCATCACCTGGCCGGGGTTCGCGGCTCGGGCCAGCACGGCCGTCCGCAGGTCGATGAGGCTGGACACCCCGCTGAGCGCGTGGTCGACCCGCTCGGTCAGCGCGTCGCCGCCGTCGGCCCGCAGGTCGGCCACCCGGTCGTCCACGTCGGCGGCCTTGCGGACCAGCTCGGAGCGTTCGACCCGGCCGAGGAGGTAGCCGACCGACAGGATGCGTTCCTGTTGCAGGTCCTGGACGAGGCTGCCGACCCGGCTGGCGAGCCGCACCTGCTCGGTGATGTCGGCGGCGCGTTGCGCGGCGGCCACCCGGTCCAGCACCACGGGCACCGCGAGGCCGACCATGCTGAGCAGGGGGATCACCACGAGCAACGCGAGCTTTCCGCGGATCCGAAGCCTACCGAGAAGCATCGAACGGCCCCCACTGCGCGAGGATCGGCTCGTGGGCCGCGCCGACCGGTTGCAGCGGACGAGGATCGGCCGGTTGGCTGGTCGGGGCTGGCGGTTGCCAGGGGTCGCCGGGCGGCGGGCTGGCGGGGGTGCCGGCGTCCGACGTGGCGGCCCGCCGACGTGCGCGTCGACCGGCGGCGATCAGCATTGCGGCGAGCCAGGCCAGCAGCAGGGCGGCTGCCACGCCCGCACCGGCGGCCACCCAGCGGTCCCGGGCCAGCCCGTCGATCCGCTCGGTGAGCAGGGCGTCCAGCTCGCCGAGGATGACCGGCTGGAGCTGCCGCGCGGCGTTGCGCGAGTTGAGTGCGGCAGCGGTCAGTTGGCCCTGGTCGATGGTGCCGGTGGCGCTCGGGGTCGAGTACAGGGCCAGCGCCTCCACCGACCGCTGATAGGCGTCCAGCGGGGTCAGCACGTTGGCGCCCAGGTCGGTGCTCTCCGAGCTGTCCACGGCGGAGCGCAGGTTGTCGACCACGTCCCCGGCCGGCGACAGGGCGGACACCCGCATACCGGTCAGCTCCATGAGGCTGCGGGCCCGTTCGGCGGCCGGTCGTCGGGTGGCGAGCGCGCCCAGGTCGGCGAGCCGGCCGGCGCCCACCACCGCCTCGGGCAGCTCCTCGCCGGCGCTGTCCTGCAGGAAGAACGAGTCGGCGCCCGGGTCACGGCCCAGTCCCGAGCTCTCCCGGATCTTGCGGTGCAGGGCGAGCAGCAGGTCGGTGACCTCGCCGTACGCGGTGTAGGCGGCCTCCGGGTCGGCGGGGCTGCGGTCGCGCAGCGCCTCCACCTTGGCCCGTAGCCCGGCCCACCGTTCCTGGCTGCGCAGTTGCCCGCCGATGCGGGCGTCCACCGTGGCGGCCTGCTCGACGGCGCGGCTCAGCGGCTCGCCCGGGACGGGGCGTCCGGCGACGGCCGCGGACTGGGCTTCCACAAGCGCCTCGGTGACCGGGGCCAGGGCGCGCAGGTACTGCACGCCGAGCCGTTCGCGGTCGGCCAGGCTCCGATCGTCGCCGGTCTGCCGCCAGGTGGATGCGAAGAGCAGCCCCACCGGCGCCAGCAGCGCGACGATGAGCAGCAGCGGCAACGACCGGCCCAGCATGGACGTCCGTCGACGGGCCCGCGGCGCGGGGACTGTCATGGTGTGTCTCCTCCGGCGTCGGGCGGGGGAACAGCGCGGCGTCGGGCTCGCCGACAAGTCCCGTCCACCGGACCGGAAAACTAACCGAACCCTGTGGGGGCCGACCGGTTGCCGGTGAGTCAGTTTTGCGTCAGTTCGAGCGATGTCACCGTTCGTCGGGGTTCCGAGCACGCTGTGTCCCGTCGATGCGTGTGACATGAAGGGATCGATGGGGATATCCGCGGAAGATCGGAATTCACGGGATCCGAACTCAACTCACCCGGCCGCGCCGGAGGATGCGCGGTCGCACCGGGATGGATCACCGATCGGAGCAACCGGACGGACGTACGGCGGATCTCAGCCAACGCTCAGCCTGCGGCCCGTACCGTGTGCCGCATGAGATCGCCGTCGCCGGCCGCGTGGTTCCGGCGTGCCCTGCCCACCCGCCGCCGCGCGATCGCCGCGGCGGCGGTCGTTGTGCTGCTGGCGGCCGCCGTCGGTTGGGCGGTGTGGCCGCGGAAATCGGGCGTACGCACCCAGAGCGCGATGCTCACCGTCCGCTCCGGACCGTCCGGAGACCAGCCCGTCGACCTGGACACGACCCTCTACCTCCCGACCGGGGCGTCGTCCGGTCGGAAGGTGCCGGCGGTGCTGCTGGCGCACGGGTTCGGCGGGACCAAGGAGTCGGTGCGCTCGGACGCCGAGGAGTTCGCCGGGCGCGGCTACGCGGTGCTCACCTGGACCGCGCGGGGCTTCGGCCGCAGCGGCGGCGAGATCCACCTGGACAACCCGGACTACGAGGTGCGCGACGCCGAGCGGCTGCTGGATTGGCTGGCCGCCCGGCCCGAGGTGCGCACCGACGCCCCCGGCGATCCGAAGGTCGGCGTGGTCGGCGGCTCGTACGGCGGCGGGTTGGCGCTGCTGCTGGCCGCCCAGGACCGTCGGGTGGACGCGATCGTCCCCATGATCACCTGGAATGACCTGTCCCGGGCGTTCCTGCCGGAGAGCACCGGTGCGGCACCGACCGAGGGCGTGTTCAAGAAGGGCTGGGCGGGTCTCTTCTTCGGTGGGGGCGGCAACGTGGGCAGTGGCCCGGCCGGGCTCTCCGGGGCGACCGCAGCCCAGCCCGAGGGGGCGCCGGCATCGGCCGGCCCGCCCAGCCCGGGGCCGGGCGAGGGCCCGGGCACGGCTCCCGGTGGAGCCCCGGCCGGCGCCGCCGACCCGTCCTGCGGGCGATTCGCCGCCGACGTGTGCGCCGCGTACCTGCGGATCGCCACCGCCGGCCGCGCCGACCAGGCCGCCGTGGACCTGCTGCGCCGGTCCAGCCCGGCGGGCGTGCTGGACCGGATCAAGGCCCCCACCCTGCTGGTGCAGGGTGAGGCGGACACCCTCTTTCCGCTCGGTGAGGCGGACGCGAACGCGAAGGGCATCGCCGCCGCCGGCACCCCGGTCCGGGTCGCCTGGTTCACCGGGGGGCACGACGGTGGCAGTGGACCCCGCTCGGACGAAGACCGGGTGAAGTTCCTGACCGTCCAGTGGCTCGACCACTACGTCAAGGGCGAGGGGGACGCGCCCGGCGACGACTTCACCTGGTCGCGGATCGCCGGCTTCGACGCGCTCGACCGGGGCCTGGTCGCCACCGGTTTCCGCCGCGCCGACTATCCGGGCCTGGCCGGCAACGCCCGCCGGGAGGTGACTGTCGCCGGTCCGGCGCAGCCGATCGCGAACCCGCCGAACGGCAACCCGGCCGCCATCTCCTCGATCCCCTTCGCCGGTGGCCTCACCTCGCTGCTGGACGGGGTGGCCGGCGACGTGCCCGGCCAGCACGCGCGCTTCGAGTCGGCGCCGCTGACCGAGGCGGTGGACGTGGCGGGCGCACCCACCGTCACCGTGCGGGCCGCCTCGCCGACCGGGGAGGCGGTGCTCTTCGTCAAGCTCTACGACGTCGACCCCGAGGGCGCGGCCACGCTGCCGAACGGGCTGGTCGCCCCGGTCCGGCTCACCGGCCTGCCGCAGCGGGTGCAGGACGCCCGCCCGGTCACCGTGACGCTGCCCGGGATCGTCCGCCGCGTCGAGGCCGGGCACCGGCTGCGACTGGTGGTGGCCAGCTCCGACCAGGCGTACACCACGCCCGCCGAGCCGACCGTCTACACGGTGGCCGCGGACGGCGCGGTCAGCCTGCCCACGGTCAGCGGGGAGCCGATCCCCACCGCGGCGACGCTCTGGCGCTGGGTGCTCGCCGGCCTGCTCGCCGCCATCGTGATCGGGCTCGTCGTAGTCGTGGCCGTGGTCCGCCGCCGGCACCGCCGCCAGGACCGCTCGGTGCATCCGGAGTACGCGGACACCCCGCTGGCCGTGCGCGCGCTGCGCAAGGAGTACGCGGACGGCTTCGTCGCGGTGTCGAACGTGGACTTCGAGGTGCACCCCGGTCAGGTGGTGGGTCTGCTGGGGCCGAACGGCGCCGGCAAGACCACCACCCTGCGGGTGCTGATGGGGCTGACCCAGCCGACCGCTGGGGAGATCTACGTCTTCGGTCGTCGGCTGGTGCCCGGCTCGCCGGTGCTGTCCCGGATCGGCGCGCTGGTGGAGGGGCCCGGCTTCCTGCCGCACCTGTCCGGTCTCGACAACCTGAAGGCGTACTGGAAGGCCACCGGACGGCCGGCCGAGGACGCGCACTTCGACGCGGCCCTGGAGATCGCCGGGCTGGGCGACTCGGTACACCGAAAGATCAAGAATTACAGCCACGGCATGCGCCAGCGGCTCGCCATCGCCCAGGCCATGCTCGGCCTTCCCGAGCTGCTGGTGCTGGACGAGCCGACCGACGGGCTCGACCCGCCGCAGATCGCCGAGATGCGCCGGGTCCTCCAGCGGTACGCCACCGACGGCCGCGCGGTGCTGGTCTCCAGCCACCTGCTGGCCGAGGTGGAGCAGACCTGCACGCACGCCGTGGTGGTGAACAAGGGCCGGATCGTGGCGTCCGGGCCGGTGCAGGAGATCGTCGGCGAGTCGCCGAGCGTGCTGTTCGACGTCACCGATCCGGTGGCGGCGCGGGCGGTGCTGGACCGGCTGCACGGCGTACGGGTGCTGCCGGAGAGCGACGGCCAACTGGTGGTCGACACCAACGGCACGGCCCGCAGCGAGGTGGTGGCGGAGCTGGTGCGCGCCGGCATCGGGGTGGACCGGGTGGTGCCCCGGCGGCGCCTGGAGGACGCGTTCCTCGCCCTGGTGGGCGAGAACTCTCGGGGAAGCGGTGACCGGTGATGGCTGGATCTCCCGTCGAGGCGCCGGTGGGCGTCACCGACCCGGCCGGTGCGGCCCGGGGCTACCGACCCTCGGCCACCATGCCGTTCGCGGCGGAGTTCCGCCGGCAGGCGGCGCGGCGGCGGACCCAGCTGGCGCTCGGGTTCATGGTGCTGCTGCCGCTGATCATCCTGGTCGCCTTCCAGTTCAACTCGGGTGGCGACGACGACAACGGCAACAACGAGTTCGCCAGCCTGGTCGACCTGGCCACCTCCGGCGGGCTCAACTTCACCCTCTTCTCGATCTTCGTGTCGGCGTCGTTCCTGCTGGTCGTGGTCGTCGCGCTGTTCTGCGGCGACACGGTGGCCAGCGAGGCGAGCTGGGGCAGCCTGCGCTACCTGCTCGCGATCCCGGTGCCCCGGGCCCGGCTGCTCACGGTGAAGCTGGTGGTCGCGCTCGCGTACTCGGGGCTGGCCCTGCTGCTGCTGGCCGGCACCGCCCTGCTCGCCGGGACCCTGCGCTACGGCTGGTCGCCACTGCGCAGCACGGTCGCCGCCGAGCTGGAGCCGACCGAGGGGCTGCTCCGACTGCTGGCCGTGCTCGGCTATCTGGCGGTCGTACTCCTGGTGGTGGCCGGCCTGGCGTTCCTGCTGTCGGTGACGACGGACGCCGCGCTCGGCGCGGTCGGCGGAGCGGTCCTGCTCTGGATCCTGTCCAGCATCCTGGACCAGATCACCGCCCTGGGGGGCCTGCGCGACTTCCTGCCCACCCACTTCAGCACCGCCTGGCTGGGGCTGCTCTCCACGCCGGTGCAGACCGACGACGTGGTACGCGGCTGCATCTCCGCGATCAGCTACGCGACGCTGTTCTGGGGGTTGGCGTTCTGGCGGTTCACCCGCAAGGACATCACGTCGTAGCCTTCCGCCAGGCGCTGACGCCGATCCGGCCCGTGTTGCCCACGTCGATCGGGCCGTCCGGGTCGACCTCCTCGGCCGGCTGACCGGCGGCGGGCGCGACCGTCAGGTACGCCCCGGCGGTGGCCACCACTGTCGAATCGGTGACCAGGTTGCGCCAGAGGACTGTGGCGACGGCCCTCTCGCCCTTGCGCAGCGTGACCGGCTGCGGCGGCTGATCGAAGCCCGAGGTGATCTCCTTCGCCCCGTTCACCACCCGCAGGATGATCGGCTTGCGCTGCTCGTTCAGGACCCACACCGCCGGGTAGCCGTTGAGCCGGTAGGGGCGGTCGCCGCAGTTGACCAGTTCCAGGCCGAGCGCGCGCAGCCCCATCGCCGCGTCCCCACCGGTGGACCGGATCCGAACGCCGGAGGCCGGGCACTCGGCGACCGGCTCGGCGCTCGCCGACGGGGTCGTGCCGGGCGTGGTCGGTGGCCGGCCCGTGGGATCACCACCCTGGCCCCGATGGTCGCCGGGTGTGCAGGCGGCGAGCAGGAGAGCTACTGCGGCCACCGCGACCACCGCGCTGGCCCGTCGCCGTGCTGCCGTGCCGAGGGAGATCATCCGCCGATCCTCGCCCACGCGGGCGTCCCACCGCCGCCCGGCCCCGCAGCTCGCCCTGGCCCGCTCTCGTGCGACCCGCCGGCCTACCGCTCCACGGCGGACCGGTGATCCACCCCCACTCCGCCGACGTGGCGGTATCCCGCGACGTGGAAAGCCCCATGTCGGCGATACGGAGTGGATCATCGTTCGTGCGTCAGCCGACGGGGCACTTCGTCTGGGCGTGATGGCGTTGTTCGGCACGCCGGATGACCAGAGCGGCCCGCCGGCATCGCCGCGCTCAGGGCGCGGTGGGCTCTACGCCCCACACGTGGGGCAGCTCGACAGGCGCTGCGGGCAGCTCGACAGGCTGTACGGCCACCTCGGCTGGCGGTACGTTCTGGGCGGGAGCGCTCCCACACGGGCGATATGTTCCGAGCGGGGATCTTCCCACTAGCAAGGAATTTATTAACTTCGATACATTCATGTCCCACCATTGAAGAGATCTGTCCCCTTCGATGGAGGTCTCCATGAACGTCTCTCGGCTCGGCGGGCCGACCCTGTCCCTGTTCCGCATCGTGACCGGCCTGCTGTTCATGCTGCACGGCCTGTCCTCGATCTTCGGGTTGTTCGGCGGCAACCCGATGACCGGCTCGGCGATACCGTTCGGCTCCTGGCCGGGCTGGTGGGCCGCGCTGATCCAACTGATCTGCGGCGCGCTGGTGCTGGCCGGGCTCTTCACCCGGCCCGCCGCGCTTCTCGCCTCCGGCTCGATGGCGTACGCCTATTTCGTGGTCCATCAGCCCGAAGACCTGCTTCCGCTGCGCAACGGCGGTGAGCTGTCGGCGCTTTTCTGCTGGTCGTTCCTTCTGGTCGCGGCGCTCGGCTCGGGCCCCTGGGCGCTCGACGCGCTGTTCGCCCGGCGTCGCGCCGACGCTCCACCGGCCTCGGTGACCGACCCCGCCCCGGTTTCCGCCTGACCGCACCCGTACCGCGCGTCGCCGGAGCCTCGACGAGGCGGCTCCGGCGACGCGCGCCCGTTCGAGGTCGGTCGAGGTCGGTCGAGGGTCGTTCGAGGTCGGTCGGATCGGGCGAAGGCGGCGGCGTCAGGCCGGAGGGCGAGGCGCGAGGACCGCGTCCAGCAGGCCGGGGTAGAGCTTGTCCACCTCGTCGCGGCGCAGTCGGACCAGGCGGCTCGTGCCGGCGGCACGGGTCCGGGTCAGGCCGGCCTCGCGCAGCACCTTGAGGTGGTGACTGCGGGTCGCCTTCGAGACGCCGAAGTCGAAGCTGCCGCACGCGGCCTCGCCACCCTCGGCGAGCGCCCGCACGATCTGTAGCCGCACGTCGTCGGCGAGTGCGGCCAGCACGGCGGTGACCGGTACGACGGTCAGGTCGGGTTCGTGCGGCTCCATGTGACCAGTGTAACCCTTGTTCGACAACTCTCGAACAACACCCTATGGTCGGTGTCGTTGGTTCGAAAATACTCGAACAAGGGAGCTGCCGATGCGATCCCGCGCCGCCGCCTATCCGCTGCTCGCCGTGCTCGCCTGGGGCGCGATGTTCCCGATCCTGGCCAGCGCGCTGAGCCGGGTCGATCCGCTCAACCTGACCACCGCCCGCTACCTGTTCGCCACAGTCATCCTGGTCGCCATCCTGCTGGTCCGCGAGGGCCCCGCAGCGCTGCGGCTCGGCGGTCGGGGAGTCGAGGTGGTGGTGCTCGGCGTCGTCGGCTTCGCCGGCTTCAACCTGCTCACCAACCTGGCGCTCGAACACGCCGCCCCGCAGCAGATCTCCCTCTTCGTGGCCACCACGCCGGTCATCACCCAGCTGGTCCGGTGGGCCCGGGACGGCGTACGACCGAAGCCGCTCCTGCTGGCCCTCTCCCTGGTGGCGCTCCTCGGAGTCGGCCTGGTGATCACCCGCGGGAGCCTTGTCGGGTTCGGCCAGTTCGGTCTCGGCGGGCTCATGATGATCGGCGCGGTGCTCGGCTGGGGCATCTACACCCACGGCGCCAGCCGGTTCGGCGCCTGGTCGCCGCTGCGCTTCACCACGCTGACCGCGCTCGCCGGCACGGCCGCCATGCTGGCCGCGAGCATCGGCGCCGACGCCGTCGGGTGGCAGCACGCGCCGGCCGCCGCCGACCTCGTGGCGGTCACCCCACAGTTGGCGTACGCCGTGATCGTCGCCGCCGTCGTCGCGGTGCTGGCGTGGAACACCGGCGTGCAGCGGCTGGGCGCGGCCAACGCCGCCCTGTTCATGAACCTGGTCCCGGTGACCACCTTCGTCGTGCAGATCGCCCGCGGCTACCGGCCGGAGGCGATCGAGCTGGTCGGCGCCGCGATCACCATCGCCGCCCTGGTCGCCGCGAACCTCGCCACCAGGGCACGGACCCGGTCGTCGTCCCTGCCGCGACCCACCGCGGTCACCGACCCGGCCGCGGTGGTCGACCCGGTGGCGGTGGCCGCCCGCTGACCCACTCCCTGGGATACCCGGTGGAGGCGACAGGCAACGTTGCCTAGACTCGACGGCACAACTGCATACCTCATCCAGAGGGGCTGAGGGATACGGCCCGACGACGCCCCGGCAACCACCCCGCGCGCTCACCGCTGAGCGACCCGCGGGGCAGGTGCCAATTCCGTCCCCGCCGCACCGTGCGATGCGGGGAAAGATGAGAGGACTCTCGACATGACGTCGACGCTCGCCGCCTCCGGCATCGACACCTCCGCCAGCCCCGCCCGCGCCCTGGTCTGTCGCGCCTGTTCGGCCCGCTACCCGCTCGCCGCCCAGCACGCCTGCTACGAGTGTTTCGGCCCTCTCGAAGTGGACTACGACACCGCGGCCCTGGCCACGGTCACCCGGGAGCAGATCGAGGCGGGCCCGAAGAACATCTGGCGGTACGCCGCGCTGCTGCCCGCCGGCCAGGACCCGGCCACCCGGGTCACCCTCGACCCGGGGCTGACCCCGCTGGTGGCGGCCCCGCACCTCGCCGCCGAGCTGGGCATCACCGCACCGCTGTGGGTCAAGGACGACAGCGCCAACCCGACCCACTCGTTCAAGGACCGGGTCGTCTCGGTGGCGCTGACCGCCGCGAAGGCACTCGGCTTCACCCGGTTCGCCTGCGCGTCGACCGGCAACCTGGCCAACTCGGTGGCCGCGCACGCCGCCCGCGCCGGTGTGCCCTCGGTGGTCTTCATCCCCAGTGACCTGGAGCAGGGCAAGGTCATCACCACCGCCGTGTACGGCGGCGAACTGGTCGCCATCGACGGTTCGTACGACGACGTCAACCGGCTCTGCGGTGAGCTTGTGGAGACCGACGAATTCGAGGACACGGCGTTCGTCAACGTGAACGTCCGGCCGTACTACGCGGAGGGCTCCAAGACCCTCGGCTACGAGGTGGCCGAGCAGCTCGGCTGGCGCATCCCGGCCCAGGTGGTCATCCCGATGGCCAGCGGTGAGCTGCTCACCAAGATTGACAAGGCGTTCTCCGAACTGGTCGAGATCGGCCTGGTCGAGGCGCCGGCCGGCGGCTGGAAGGTCTTCGGGGCCCAGTCGGCCGGCTGCAACCCGATCGCCGCCGCGCTGCACGCCGACACGGACACGATCACCCCGGTCAAGCCCACCGGCATCGCCAAGTCGCTCAACATCGGCGACCCGGCCGCCGGCCTCTACGCCCTGGAGGCGGTCCGCCGCACCGGCGGTTGGATGGAGTATGCCGACGACGACGAGATCCGCGCCGGCATCCGCCAGCTCGCACGCACCACAGGCGTCTTCGCCGAGACGGCGGGCGGGGTGACCGCGGCGGTGCTGCGCAAGCTGGTCGAGTCCGGGCGGCTCGACCCGACGGCCGAGACTGTCGTGTTCAACACCGGCGAGGGCCTGAAGACCATCGACGCGGTGGCCAGTCAGGTCGGCCCGACCCACCACATCAAGCCCAGCCTTCGCGCCGCCCGCGACGCCGGCCTCCTCGGCTGACTCTGGGGCCGCGCCGGGCCCACCGGCCAGTAACTGGGTTTTCGCTGTGAGTATGGAAAACCCGCCGGTCTGGACTTGACGGCAGGAACCGGACGGCGCAAGATGCTCCGTGCGGGAGGGCATTTCGCCGGAGACTTTTGAAGTTCTTGCGACCCAACGCCGGAGGCGTTGTGCGAGTGTCCCTCCCGACCACGTCCGATGGGGCCAGCGAATAATTCGCTGGCCCCATCGCTTTTCCGCCTGTCAGGCTCCCCGGCATGAGCATCACCATCACGTCGTTCGACGGCGCCGACCGGGCCGCGGTCGACGAGGCGTACCGGGTCGGGGTGGCGGCCAACGAGGTCGACCTTCCGGACTTCCCGCCCTTCTGCCGGCGTCGCTTCGACGCGCTGTTCCACACGCCGGCACCCGGCACCCGATCGCTCTGGGCGCTGGCCCGGCTGGACGGTGTGCCGGCCGGGTACCTCCAGCTCGACCTGCCGCAGCTCGACAACACCGACAACGCCACCGCCGAGCTGACGGTGCGTCCCGAGCTGCGGCGGCGCGGCGTCGGCCGGGCACTGCACGAGTACGGGGTGCGTCTGCTGCGCCAGCACGGCCGCAAGCGGGTGGTCGCGATGACCGTCCGCGCGCTGCCCGGCGGTGCGGCCCGTTCCGGGGCGGGCGACGCGTTCGCCGCCTCGACCGGGGCGCAGTCCGCCCTGGCCGAGGTGCGACGCCGGCTGGAGATCGCCGACATCGACCGGGTCGCCCTGCGGGCGGCGCTCGCCGAGGCCAAGCCGCGGGCGGAGGGCTACCGGTCGGTCTGCTGGCAGGGCACCACGCCGCAGGAGTACGTGGCGGACATCGCCTACCTGGACAGCCGGCTGTTGATGGACGCGCCGATGGGTGACGTGCAGTGGGAACCGGAGCAGGTGGACGCCGAGCGCATCCGGGGCAACGAGCGCGCGTTGGACGCCCGGGGCCGGCGGCGCTACCACCTCGGGATGCGGCACGAAGCGTCCGGTCGGTTGGTCGCCTGGACCCTGCTCGACGTGGGCGCCTCCGCCGACTGGCACGCCTTCCAGCAGATCACCATCGTCGACCCGGCCCACCGTGGGCACCGCCTGGGCCTGATCGCCAAGGCGGAGAACCTGCACCACCTGCTCACCCACGAGCCGGCGGTACGCGTCATCGACACCTGGAACGCGGCCAGCAACAGCTACATGGTGGCCATCAACGAGCAGCTCGGCTTCCGCCCGGTGGACGCCTGGAACAACTGGCAGCTCACCCTCTGACGGGTATCGGCGCTACTGCTCGCGGACCTGGCTCAGGCATGAACCTCTGTCTGGCATCCGCCCCTACTGCTCGCGGACCTGGCTGTTGCATGATGGCTGGCATGACGGAGACCCCGCATCCCCTGTACGACAGGCACGCCGACACCCTCAACCGAGCGCTGACCGCGATCACGGAGCGGGGCTACTGGTCCGCCTATCCCGAGTCCCCCAGCCCCCGCGTGTACGGCGAAACCGCCGCCGCCGACGGCAAGGCCGCCTTCGAGGCGTACCTCGGCGGTGATTTTCCGCTCGACCAGCCGGGCGCCGGCGAGCGGATCGCCACCGAGACGAGCCCGTTCGGGGTCGAGCTGGCGGTGCGTTACCCGCACGCCGGCACCGACGAGCTGATCGCCGCCGCCTCCGCCGCGCTCCCGGTCTGGCGCGACGCCGGCCCGCAGGCCCGCGTGGGCGTCTGCCTGGAGATCCTGGACCGGCTGCACAAGCACATCTTCGAGCTGGCCAACGCGGTGCAGTTCACCAGCGGGCAGGCGTTCGTGATGGCCTTCCAGGCCGGCGGCGCGCACGCGCTGGACCGGGCGCTGGAGGCGCTGGCGTACGCGTACGCCGAGATGACCCGGCACCCCGGCACGGCCGGCTGGGAGAAGGCCGCCGGCAAGGGCGACCCGCTGCGGATGACCAAGACGTTCCACGTGGTCCCGCGTGGGGTGGCGTTGGTGATCGGCTGCAACACCTTCCCGACCTGGAACTCGTACCCCGGGCTGTTCGCCTCGCTGGTCACCGGCAACCCGGTGATCGTCAAGCCGCACCCGCGCGCGGTACTGCCGCTGGCCGTCACGGTGAAGTACGCCCGGGAGGTGCTCGCCGAGGCCGGCTTCGACCCGAACCTGATCATGCTGGCGGCCGAGGCGCCCGGTGAGAAGCTCGCCAGCGACCTGGCCCTGCACCGGTCCGTCAAGATCGTCGACTTCACCGGCTCCACCGAGTACGGCGACTGGCTGGAGACGCACGCCCGGCAGGCGTCGGTCTACACCGAGAAGGCCGGCCTGAACACGGTGGTCATCGACTCCACCGACGACTTCGCCGGCATGTGCCGCAACCTCGGCTTCACGCTGACCCTCTACAGCGGGCAGATGTGCACCACCTCGCAGAACATCCTCATCCCCGCCGGTGGCATCGAGACCGACCAGGGCCACAAGAGCTTCGACGAGGTGGCCGGCGGGATCGCCGCGGCGGTCGGCAAGCTGACCGCCGACCCGGCCCGGGGCGTCGAGCTGACCGGCGCCATCGTCAACGACGGGGTGCTGGACCGGCTGGCCGAGGTCACCAAGGTGGGTGAGCTGGTCCTGGAGTCACGGGCCGTGGCCCACCCGGCGTACGCCGACGCGGTGGTGCGTACCCCGACCATCGTGAAGCTGGGCGCGGACGACGCCGAGACGTACGGCCGGGAGTGGTTCGGGCCGATCTCGTTCGCCATCGCCACCGACTCCACAGCCCACAGCCTGGAACTGCTGCGCCGGACGGTCGGGGAGAAGGGCGCGCTCACGGCGGCGGTCTACTCCACCGACGAGGCGGTGCTGGACGCCACCGAGGCGGTGGCGGTCGAGGTCGGGGTGCACCTGTCCTGCAACCTCACCGGCGGGGTCTTCGTCAACCAGTCGGCGGCGTTCTCCGACTTCCACGGCAGTGGGGCGAACGCGGCGGCCAACTCGGCGCTGACGGACGGGGCGTACGTGGCCAACCGGTTCCGGATCGTGCAGTCGCGGCGTCACGTCTGATCTTTGGTTGCGGTTGGGGGTTTCCGGGGCAGCCCGCCCCGCTCCGGGCGGTCAGGCTTGATCCCTGCGCGGGGCGGGCTGCCCCGGAAACCCTCACGTGGACGCGGTCGTCGCTGACGCGTCCGGCTTTTAGACATCACCGGGGTTCTGCCTTGGGATGGGTTCTCTTGTTTCTAGGCTGTTCGGCGCATCTGTAGTTCGTTCAGGGCGGGGATCGTGGGGTGGGGGACTCGCACGCCGGTGTCGGTGAAGCCCAGCCGCCGGTAGGCCCGGTAGGCGCGGTCGTTGCCTACCACCACCTCCAGCAGCAGCTCCGGTCGGCCGCAGGCCCGGGACCAGGCGGCCACCCCGTCGATCAGCTCGCCGAGCAGCCCGCTGCCCCGCCAGGCCGGCGTGACGTACACGGCGTAGATGACGGTCAGCCCCGGCTCGTTCGGCGCGACCGTGCCGCCGGCGTGCCCGACCAGACGGCCGCCCGGGTCCGCGACGAACTGCGCGTTGTGGGGGCCGGCCGACGTGTACGCCACCCGCGCGGCGAACTCGCGGTGCGGTCGGGCCGCCGCGTCCGCCACGGTCTCCAGGAAGGCCAAGGGCGCGTCGGCGAGCATCTCCAGGCGCAGTGCCCGCATCCGGGCGGCGTCCTCCGGCCGGACCCGGTGGATCTCGGCCTGCCGAACGGCGGCTGAGCCGATATCGGTGGTCATGTCTGCATGCCTACCACAGGGGCGGGAGCTGCCTCGGGGCGTGCCCCGCCCCGCCGCCGGGCCGCCGGGCGGCGAGCCGGGACCGGTCGTCCGTGGCCCGTTCCGGTCCGGCCCCCGGGCCCGGTCGGATCGCCCGGGAATACGCCCGATTTGGGGTCGTGCGCGGCCGTCACTCCTCGTGTAGCGTGCGATTTCGGTCACCCTTTCAGCGGCCGTCGTCGATCGCTGAGGCGGTGGTCCGAGGGCGTCCGGCCGTGCCGCGCGCCCGGGCAGGCAACGCTGCGCAAGAGTGAGGGAAGTGCACCGTGGCACAGGGTTCCGTGAAGTGGTTCAACGCCGAAAAGGGCTACGGCTTCATCGCCGTCGACGGCGGTCAGGACGTGTTCGTCCACTTCTCCGCGATCGAGATGGACGGCTACAAGGCGCTCGACGACGGCCAGCGGGTGGAGTTCGAGATCGCCCAGGGCCAGAAGGGCCCGCAGGCGGAACACGTACGCGTCATCGCCTGAGCGAATTCCCGACCTTTTCGCTCGCGGATCACCCCCGATCGGCTGGCGGGTCGGGGCTGCGGTGCGGACGCCCACCCGGGAAGATCGTGAGCCGTTCCAGCCGATGCTGAGGAGGGTTCATGACCGACCAGCCGCCCCCACCCACCACGCCCTCCGGGCCGGGTGAGCCGGGCCCGTCCGACCCCACCTCACCCATCTCCGGCGCGGCCCCGGGCACGCCACCGGCCTCCGGCGCAGCCCCCGGGCCGCTACCCGGACACGACCCCGGCCCTGCGATGCCACCCGGATACGGCCCCGGCCCTGCGATGCCGCCTGGATACGGCCCCGGCCCTGCGATGCCGCCTGGATACGGGCCGCCACCCGGCCCGATCCCCCAGGGTTGGGGGCAGGCCGGTCCGGCGGGTACGCCGGATCCCACCGCGCAGGGCGGTTGGGGTCCACCGGCTGGGCCGCCGCCCGGTTGGGATCCCGCGCGGGGCGGTTGGGGTCCGGCCGGTGCGCCGCCGCAGGGCTGGGTCTTTCCGCCCACCGGCGGCTACCCGCCGGGGTCTGGTCCCTACGGTGGGCAGCCGTGGTATCCGGGGGCGCCGGTCAGCTGGTACCCGCCAGGTCACGGGTTCGATCCGAACGACGCCCTGGTCACTCCGCCCGGTGCCGGCATTGGGGCCTGGTTCGAGCGGTGCGGGGGCGCGCTGCGCCGAAGCTGGCGGCAGTTGGTGCCGATCATGCTGCTCACGCAGGTCCTGCCGGCGGCGGTGCTCTCGGTCATCTCGCTGGGTGTGGACCCGTCGCCCGGCTGGGAGGCGCAGGCCGAGATGGATCCGGCGGCCGGGCTGCCGGACAACTTCGCCGCCACCCTGGCGACCCTCGCCGTCGTGCTGGTCGGCGGCAGCCTGCTGATCGGTCTGGTGCAGGCGGTGGGGTGGGCCGCCGGCAGTTGGGTGATCACCCAGCAGGCCACCGGGCGGCCCGCCAGCCTGGATGCGGCGCTGCGGTACGGCCTGCGCCGGGCGCTCGGCCTCTGGGGCTGGACGTTGCTGGTCAGCGTGCTCATCGGTATCGGCTTCTGCTTCTGCGTCCTGCCGGGCATCTATCTGGCGTTCGCGTTGAGCCTGGTCGGTCCGGTCTACCTGTTCGAGCGGCAGAACCCGATCGGCCGGTCGTTCGGGATGTTCCACGCCCGGCTCGGGCTGTTGCTCGGCCGGGTGGCCGTGGTGGGCGGGGCTGTGATCGTCGGCACCGTGGTTCCGGGCTTCCTGGAGTCGGTGGGCACCGGCGCGTTGGGCACGGACCCGTTCGCGTCCCCGGGCGCCGCGGTCGGGGTGGTGGCGGTGATCGGTGTCGCGGCGCTGCTGGCGCTGCCGGCCCACCTCGTCCAGTTGATCGGTCTGCTGGTCACGTACACCGAGCAGCGGGCCCATGAGGGGCCGGTGAACAGCGCCGGACTGGCGGCCGAACTCGGCTGAGCGGCGTCATCGTGCTTGCACTCGGCAGGTGAGAGTGCTAAACAAGTCATTGGCACTCGCGTACCGTGAGTGCCAACGGTCGGGACGGTGGGGCCAGGTTGCCCAGGCGTGGAGACGCCGGGGCGGCACATGGCCGGTCGTCGCGGGCTATCCGGCCCGGCCGGAGGACGTCGTCGTCGCCTGGTGGCGGCGTCCCAAGGTGCGTAAACCAGGCGGCCCATCCGGGACACACACTCGGGTGGCCGTGAGTGTCCAGGAGGACAACGCCGTATGGCAAAGATGATCGCGTTCGACGAAGAGGCGCGCCGCGGCCTCGAGCGGGGCATGAACCAGCTCGCCGACGCCGTAAAGGTGACCCTCGGCCCGAAGGGCCGCAACGTCGTGCTCGAGAAGAAGTGGGGTGCCCCCACCATCACCAACGATGGTGTGAGCATCGCCAAGGAGATCGAGCTCGAGGATCCGTACGAGAAGATCGGCGCCGAGCTGGTCAAGGAGGTCGCCAAGAAGACCGACGACGTCGCCGGTGACGGCACGACGACGGCGACCGTCCTGGCCCAGGCCCTGGTTCGCGAGGGCCTGCGCAACGTGGCCGCCGGCGCCAACCCGATGGCCCTGAAGCGGGGCATCGAGGCTGCGGTCGCGAGCGTCTCGGAGGAGCTGTCCAAGCTCGCCAAGGACGTCGAGACCAAGGAGCAGATCGCCTCCACCGCCTCCATCTCCGCTGGCGACAGCACCGTCGGCGAGATCATCGCCGAGGCGATGGACAAGGTCGGCAAGGAAGGCGTCATCACCGTCGAGGAGAGCAACACCTTCGGGCTGGAGCTGGAGCTCACCGAGGGTATGCGCTTCGACAAGGGCTACATCTCGGCCTACTTCATGACCGACCCGGAGCGCATGGAGGCCGTCTTCGACGACCCCTACCTCCTGATCGTCAACAGCAAGATCTCGTCGGTCAAGGACCTGCTTCCGATCCTGGAGAAGGTCATGCAGTCGGGCAAGTCGCTGCTGATCATCGCCGAGGACATCGAGGGCGAGGCCCTGGCCACCCTGGTCGTCAACAAGGTCCGGGGCACCTTCAAGTCCGTCGCCGTCAAGGCGCCGGGCTTCGGTGACCGCCGCAAGGCCATGCTCGCCGACATCGCCATCCTCACCGGTGGCCAGGTCATCAGCGAGGAAGTCGGCCTCAAGCTGGACGCCGTCGGCCTCGACATGCTGGGCCGCGCCCGCAAGGTCGTGGTGACCAAGGACGAGACCACCATCGTCGACGGTGCCGGCGACGCCGACCAGATCCAGGGTCGGGTCAACCAGATCCGGGCCGAGATCGACAAGAGCGACTCCGACTACGACCGCGAGAAGCTGCAGGAGCGGCTGGCCAAGCTGGCCGGTGGCGTTGCGGTGATCAAGGTCGGCGCGGCCACCGAGGTCGAGCTCAAGGAGCGCAAGCACCGCATCGAGGACGCCGTTCGCAACGCGAAGGCCGCCGTCGAGGAGGGCATCGTCCCGGGTGGTGGCGTCGCGCTGGTGCAGGCCGGCAAGACCGCCTTCGACAAGCTGGACCTGGTCGGCGACGAGGCGACCGGTGCCAACATCGTCAAGGTCGCGCTGGACGCCCCGCTGCGGCAGATCGCCGTCAACGCCGGCCTCGAGGGCGGCGTCGTGGTGGAGAAGGTCCGTAACCTCGAAGCGGGTCACGGCCTCAACGCCGCCAACGGCGAGTACGTCGACCTGCTGGCCGCGGGCATCATCGACCCGGCCAAGGTGACGCGCTCGGCGCTGCAGAACGCCGCTTCCATCGCGGCGCTCTTCCTCACCACCGAGGCCGTCGTCGCGGACAAGCCGGAGAAGAACCCGGCTGCCCCGGCGGGCCCGGGTGGCGGGGACATGGACTTCTGAGTCCAGTTCCGACACACCGAACGGGGCGGGCCGCTGACGCGGTCCGCCCCGTTCGTCGTCAGGTGGGCAGTGGGCGCTGGTTGCGGCGCTTCTGCGCCCGGTCGTACGGCGGGAGCAGCTGGATCGGCGCGTCCACCATCTCCTGCGGTTCCTCGGTCAGCCGCTCGCCGTCGGTGGTCATCTCGGCAAGTTGCTCGGCGTCGCCGTAGTCGAGCCGGTCGAACGGGAGTTGGCCGGGCAGTTCGCCGACCGGTTTCCAGGTGATCGGCGGGCCGTCCTCGGTCTGGTCGTCATCCGTGGTCATGGCTGCCTCCTCTACCGAAACGGTAGGGGGCGTCGATGGGTAATGCGGGCGAATGGACTCATGTCCCATTTGCCCTCTCACGTCACCGGTAGGGTCCGCCGGTACAGGAAGAAGACCCGCTCGATCCGGGCGCCCGCGCTGCCCGAGTAGAACGGCACCGGCCCCACCCAGCCAATCTGCGCCCGGTCCACCCCCGCCGCACGCTGGTCGCGCAGGCAGCGTCGCAGCAGCACCCCGCCGATGCCCGACCCCTCGGCGGCGGGCGCGGTGCCCATCGGCCCGAACCAGCTCGGCCGGGACGACCCGTAGGCGGCGAAACCCAGCACCTCGCCGGTCCGCTCCGCCAGGTGGCAGCCCGCCCCCGCGCGGCCCACCGACCCGGCCAGCTCGCCGTCCCAGGCGCCACCGAAGGTGGACCGGGCGAACGCGGCCAGCGCCGGCAGGTCCGCGGGCTCCGCCCGGCGTACCGTGATGCCCTGCCCAGCCAGCCGTTGCTCCGCGGCCTCCGTCGACCGCAGGGCCGGTGACTCGTCGTACGACAGGTCCGCCGTCATGTTCCAGGCGGTCCGGTCCTGGTGGTAGCCGAGCGCCAGGGCGGCGCACACCGCTGGCGTGTACCGCACGTCGATGCCCGGCCAGGCGTAGTACGGCGGGTTTCCGGCGAGCAGCACCTCGGTGACGCCGCGCTCGGCGAGTGCCTGTTCGGCCCGCGACAGCAGCGCGCGGCCCACCCCCCGGCGGCGCTGCCCGGGGAGCACCGCGACCAGGTCCACGTGCCCGATGCCCACCTCGGCCGGCGACACCGAGCAGAGCAGCACCCCGACCAGGTCGTTCCCCCGGTACGCGCCCAGCCCGACCACCGCGCGGTCGGCAGCGGCCCGGGTCCACAGCACGTCCACGATGGCGGCCGCCTCGGCGGCGTCCTCGGGCAGGTCGAGCGCCTGCGCGCAGAACCGCGTCACGGTGGGCGCGAGGTCGGGGCTCAGTTCGGCGACGGTGATCTCGGCGTCCATGGTCGCCGACCCTAGATCACCTGCTGGCGGTGACCGGCCCCGCCCTCGTTCACCCCCGGGCGGCGCGAACGGCTGCGTACGCGTCGACCTGGCCGGCGCCGGTGACGTTCGCCGGGCCGCCGCAGGCGTCGGTGGGGTTGCCGGAACGGTACGTCGGCTCGGCCGGCGTCGCGGTGTCCCGCAGGATCTGCCGGGTCCTGGTCAGGTCCCCGACCAGCGCCGGGTTCGCCGACCACATGAGCGCGACCACTCCCGCCACCTGCGGGGTCGCCATCGACGTGCCGTCCAGCGCCGCGTACCCGCCGCCGGGCATGGCCGACACCACGCCCACCCCGGGCGCCAGCACGTCCGGTTTGCCCGTGCCGCCCGGCACCGGCCCGCGTGAGGAGAACTCGGCCACCCGCCGGTGCGCGTCCACCGCGCCCACGGTCAGCACGTTCGCGTACGGAGCGGGCGGGTCGTCGATCGACGCGCACCACGGGCCGGTGTTGCCGGCCGCGGCGACCACGAAGATCCCGGCGGCGTCCAGCGCCGTGGTGGCCGGGAGCAGGGCCTCCCGGTCGCAGCCCTCGATCGCCGGGCAGCCCCACGAGTTGGTCAGCACCTGCGGGGCGCGCTCTGGCCGGCCGTCGGTGAACGGATCACCGCCGGCCGGGAAGGGCGCCAACATGAACTGAAGGCAGTCCAGGTAGTGCCCCGGGCTGCCCAGGTTGCGGTCCAGGTTGACGCAGCCCACCCACTGCGCGTCCGGCGCCACCCCGATGCCGTCCCGCCCGACCGCGCTGCCCACCGTGTGGGTGCCGTGCCCGCCCTGGTCGTTCGGCGTCCGGGTGCCGTCCCACGGGTCGTACCAGGAGTCGTCCCCGCCACGGAACCCGGCCCGCAGCGCCGGATGGCCGCCGTCCACGCCGGAGTCGGAGCTGCCGACCACGATTCCCCTGCCGGTCACCCCCAGCTGGGACCAGACGCGGTCCGCGCCGAGCTGACGGATGTTCCACTCCGGGCCGGTCGGCGCGGGCGCGGTGCCCCGGCTCTGCCCCGCCGGGGCCGGCAGCGGCCGCAGGCGCTGGCTGACCAGCACCCGAGCCACCTCGGGTCGCCGCGCGAGCCAGGCCCGTACGGCCGGGCCGCCATCCACCTCGACCGCGTTGACCAGGTAGTACGGCACCGGGTCGAGTCGTAGCCGCCCCGCCGTGCGGCGCAGGTCGGCCTGGCTGCGGTCGGCGGTGGTCACCAGCCGCCGGTAGACCTCCGCCGCCCGGGCGTCCCGTCCGGCCTGCCCGGGGGCGCCGGCCGGGATCCCGCTCAGGTCGGCCTGCTCGCGCAGCACCACCAGCAGTCGCTCCCCGTACAGGCCGGGTTGGCCGGGCCCGACGTCGACGACACCCACCGTCACCAGCAGGACCGCCACCGCCAGCGCGGCGACCCGGCGACTCGGGGTGCGTGCCGTCGGGCGGGCCAGCAGCACCGCGTACCCGATGGCGACCAGGACCGCGACGGCGAGGCCGGCGCCGGCGGCGGCCGCCACCCAGAACGGGACGTCCCGGGTGCCGATCAGCAGCAGGGTGATCTCTTCCGGGTCGGTGAAGGCCAGCGGGCCGAGCGCGGCCAGGCCCACCAGCCAGCCGGTCGCGGCCCGGCCGGCGCGTGCGGCGTCGGCCGGGTCGGCGGTGGGCCGCCCGGTCGCGGCCGGGTCGGCGGTGGGTCTCCAGGCCGCGGCATACAGCGCCGCCAGCGCGAAGCCCGTCGGCGGCAGGGTCAGCAGGGCGGGCAACTGCGCGCCGGACTGGCCCGTCCCGGCCGCGAGCAGCAGCAGCGCCACCCCGGCGACCAGGCCACCGACCAGCACCAGCCGTCCCGGCCGAGGCGGCCGGCCGACCGCGAACCGGGACCAGAAGGTGGCGTCCAACAGCGTCGCGGCCAGCACCCCGAGCGCGGCCGCCGCCAACAGCGCGAGCGTTGTCTCCAGGAGCCCGCCGAGCGCGCCCAGCCAGGCCCACGGCAGCAGCAGCGCCAACCCGGCGGCGACCGCGAGCAGCGGCACCGGCCCGGGCCGGCGCGATCCACGCTGCCCCCCGACCGGATCCGGGCCCCCGACGGCCGTCGACGCGGCGTCGACGCTCGACTCCGTGCTTCCGGCGGCCCGAGCGGGGGCGGCGTCGCCGTTCGGCGCCGCACCGCCGGTGCGGTCGCTGGCCCCCGACGCGGTGGCGTCGCCGTTCGGCGTCGCACCGCCGGTGCGGTCCCTGGGCCACGACGCGGTGGCGTCGCTGTTCGGCGCCGCACCGCCGGTGCGGTCGCTGGCCCACGACGCGGTGGCGTCGGGAGCGGCGGCGACGTCCGAGCCGGACGATCGTCGCGCCGACCAGGCCACGGTGAGCGCGCTGAGCGATGCGACGGCGGCCAGCGCGGCGAGGTACGCCTCGTGGTGTACGGGCGGCACGATGCGCAGCAGCGTGAGCACGCCGAGGGTGAGCGCGGCGGCCAACCACACCCGCCCGGTGGCCCGGACCGTGGTCGAGCGGGGCAGTACGGCCAGCAGCAGGGCGGGCGTGCCCACCAGCACGACGGTGACCAGGCCGAGCACCGGCCAGAGCCAACCCAGCCGGTCCCGTCCGAAGCCGAGCAGCACCTGATCGGTGAGCCAGCCACCGGTCTGGGTGGCCACCGTGACCGCGACGATCCAGCAGCCGACGAACACGGCCGCGACCACCGGCCACGGGGAGCTGCGGTGGCCGAGCCCGGGATGCGCAGGTTGACCATGCATCCGGAAACCCTACGACCAGCCCGAGCAGTCTCGAATCGAAGAACCGCGCAGATCTTGGACAGTTTCCGTCAGCCGCTGACGGAAACTGTCCAAGGTCTGCGGGCGGTCGACGTGAATCGGAGGCGAGGCGGGGCGGGCCGCGAATGTTGACACGCTTCCGCGGCGGTTACGGTGGATGGGTGCGTGACCCCAACATCTCCCGATCCGTCGCCGGTCAGCTCTCGCCGGTCCGCCGTACGGCCGACCTGCGCCGACTCCGCGCCGAGCGCTTCGACGTGCTGGTCATCGGGGGCGGGGTGACCGGTGCGGGCGCCGCCCTGGACGCGGCGTCCCGAGGCCTGAAGGTGGCCCTGGTCGAGGCGCGCGATTTCGCCTCGGGCACGTCGAGCCGATCCAGCAAGCTCATCCACGGTGGGCTGCGCTACCTGGAGCAGTTGGAGTTCCACCTGGTCCACGAGGCGCTGACCGAGCGGGGCCTGCTGGCGACCCGGCTCGCGCCGCACCTGGTCCGCCCGGTGCCGTTCCTGGTGCCGCTGCCGGCCGGCCGGGGCCTGCGGGACCTGCCCGCCCGGATCTTCCGCCGCTCGTACTACGGCGCGGGCGTGGCCACGTACGACGCCTTCGCCGGTCTCTTCGGCGGTGGTCGGGGCATGCCGCTGCACCGGCACCTGACCCGGGAGGGGGCCCGGCGGATCTTCCCGAGCCTGCGGGCCGACGCGCTGGCCGGGGCGATCCGCTACTACGACGGGCAGGTCGACGACGCCCGGCTGGTCGTCACCCTGGCCCGCACCGCGGCGAGCCTCGGCGCCACCGTGGTCAGCAGCACCCGTGCCGTCGGGCTGATCCGGCAGGCGCGGGAGGTCACCGGCGTACGGGTCCGTGACCTGGAGGCGCCGGCCGGGTCCCCGGACGCCGAGTTCGAGGTGCAGGCCCGCACGGTCATCGCCGCCACCGGTGTGTGGAGCGACGACATGTCCCGGATGCTCAACGACGTGGGCCTGCGGCCCGGCGTCCGGGTGCGCGCCTCGAAGGGGGTGCACCTGGTGGTGCCCCGCTCGGCGATCACCGGCGAGACGGGGCTCATCCTGCGGACGGCACGGTCGGTGCTCTTCGTCATCCCGTGGGGCGGGCACTGGATCATCGGCACGACGGACACCGACTGGCGCCTGGACAGATCGCACCCGGCGGCCTCGGCCAGCGACATCGACTATCTGTTGGAGCAGGTCAACACCGTGCTGGACCGGCCGTTGACCACCGCCGACATCGAGGGCGTCTACGCCGGGCTGCGGCCGTTGCTGGCCGGTGAGGCCGACTCCACGTCGAAGCTCTCCCGCGAGCACGCCGTGTTCGAGCCGATGCTCGGGCTGCTGCTGGTCGCCGGCGGCAAGTACACGACGTACCGGGTGATGGCGTCCGACGTGGTCGACCGGGCCGTACGCCGGTTGGGTGGCGCCCGCGCGTCGCGTACCGCCGACCTGCCGCTGCTCGGCGCGGACGGCTACCCGGCGATGTGGCGCGACCGGGCCGACCTGGCCCGCCGGCACGGCGTGCCGGTGGGCGTGGTGGAGCACCTGCTGGAGCGGTACGGCACCCTCACGCTCGACCTGCTGGCGCTGATCGACGTCGATCCGCTGCTGGCGTCCCCGCTGGCCGGTGCTCCCGAATACCTGGCGGCGGAGGTCGCCTACGCGGCGCGGGCCGAGGGCGCGCTGCACCTGGAGGACGTGCTGACCCGACGGACCCGGATCTCCTTCGAGACCAGCCACCGTGGCCTGGAGTCGGCCGAGCACACCGCCGAGCTGATGGGTGCGGTGCTCGGGTGGGACGCGGCGAGGAGCGCCCGCGAGGTCGAGCACTACCGCGCGCGGGTGGAGGCGGAGCGGCAGTCCCAACTGATGCCGGACGACGCCGGGGCGGACGCGGCCAGACTCGGCGTACCGGACGTACGGGGTTACGCGGCGGATCGGGGTGACGACGACCAGGCGGAGCTGCGCCCCACGCCACGATGACCGAAAAGTGACGTTACCGAGTGGTAACTATCGATACCGGCCCGGATGGTGGTTTCGAACGCTACCTACGGTGGGGTAGGTTTCCGCGCGTGCTGTACCGCGCGCGCCCCCGTCTCCTCACCCCGCTGCTTGCCCTGGTGCTCGCCGTCGCCCTGGCCGGGTGTTCGCTCTTCGGCCGCGATGACGCCGAGACGCCGGTCGCCCAACCGCCGGCCGGCTCGGCGGCCGGTGTGCCGGCACCCGAGATCCCGACGACGGTCGCCGCGGGCCAGGTCAGCCTGATTCAACGGCTCGGCGCCGACGCCCCGCTGCGCACGTTGAGCGTCGAGCGGGACGGCTCGTGGCAGTGCCTCGACTGTGCCGGCGACGGAGTCACCTCCCGGGGCAGGCTGGCCGCGGAGCAGACCGAACGCCTCCAGGTGCTGCTCGCCGACCCCCGGCTCGCCGAGGAGACCGACCAGGTCCGGCGGTACCGGACCACCTGTATCGACGCGCTGACGTCCAGCCTGCTCACCTCGTCCGGGCTGATCACCTCGCAGGACTGCCCGGGTGAGGAACGCCCGGCGGTGGCGGGGGAGATCCTGTTGCTGCTCACCCAGGCGACGCCCGCCGAAGTCAAGGGCTGAAGCAGCCCCTCAGAGCACCTTGCCCGGGTTGAGCAGGCCGGCCGGGTCCAGCGCCGCCTTGATGGCCTGGTGCACCCGGACGCCGACCGGGCCGATCTCGGCTGCCAGCCAGTCCCGCTTGAGCAGCCCCACCCCGTGCTCGCCGGTGCAGGTGCCGCCCAGGTCGAGACCGAGCCGCATGATCTCGTCGAACGCCCGCCGGCCCCGCTCAACGCTCGCCGGGTCGGCGCGGTCGACGACGATGTTCGGGTGCATGTTGCCGTCCCCGGCGTGCCCCACCACACCGATCGGCACGTCGCAGTCCGCCGCGATCCGGGCCACCCCGTCCAGCAGCGCGGCGAGCGCGCCCCGCGGCACCGCCACGTCGTCGATCACCAGGCCACCGCTGCCACCGGGGTGGGTGTCGGCGGCGAACTTCTCCATCGCCGGGTGGGCGAGGCGGCGAGCCTGCAACAACGCCGCCGCCTCCACCGCGTCGGTGGCCGCGTAGACCTCCTCGGCGCCGGCCGCTTCGCACACCTGCGCCAGGGCCGCCAGGTCGTCGCCCGCCCGGCTGCCGGTGTCGGCGGCGGCCAGCAACAGGGCCTGCGCGTCGGTCCGCAGCCCCATCGGCTGGTACGCCTCGATCGCCCGCAGGTGGGTCTGATCCAGCAGTTCCAGCATGCTGGGCGTGAGGCCCCGCGCGGCGATCTGGGCCACCGCCGTGCCGGCCGCCGCCGTGGAGCCGAAGACCGCCACCAGGGTCAGCGAGTCGGCCGGGGCCGGCCGCAGCGCCACGGTCACCTCGGTGATCACCCCGAGGGTGCCCTCCGAGCCGACGAAGAGCCGCGTCAGGTCGTAGCCGGCCACCCCCTTGGCGGTACGCCGCCCGGTGCGCAGCACCTCGCCGGAGGCGAGCACCACCTCCAGGCCGAGCACGTACTCGGTGGTCACGCCGTACTTCACGCAGCACATGCCGCCGGCGTTGGTGGCCACGTTGCCGCCGATCGTGGACGACTCCCAGGAGCCGGGGTCCGGCGGGTACCAGAGACCCTGCTTGGCGACCGCCGCGGCGAGCGCGGCGTTGACCACGCCGGGCTGGACCACCGCGATACGGCCCACCGGGTCGATCTCCCGGATCTCGTCCATCGCGACGGTGCTGATCACCACCGCACCGTCCACCGCGTTCGCCGCGCCGGCCAGCCCGGTCCGCGCGCCCTGCGGCACCACCGGTACGCCGTGCCGGGCCGCCGCCCGAATCACCGCCACCACCTGCTCGGTGCTGCGCGGGCGGGTCACCACGAGGGGGACGCCGGCGGCGCAGAGGTCGGCCTCGTCGCGCTGGTGCAGGCGTAGCAGGTCCGGGTCGGTGAGCACGGCGTTCTCGCCCAGAGCGGCGCGCAGGTCGTCGAGGAGTCCGGTGGGGGCCATGCCGCCGAGGCTAGGTCGCCGACCACCGATCATCAACGCGGGCTAGCTTGGGCACCATGCTCTACCTGGACCGGCCGGCCTGGCCGTGGCGCGGTCGACTCTGGTCGCACCTGATCAGCGACGTCTCCTACGCCGAGTTGCACGCCTTCGCCGAGGCGCTGGGCGCACCCCGGCGCGGCTTCGACCGGGACCACTACGACATCCCGGCCGACCGGTTCGCGGCGGCGGTGTGGCTCGGGGCCCGGGTGGTGCCGAGCCGGGAACTCGTCCGGTTGCTGCGCGACGCCGGACTGCGTCGCCCGAAACACCTGGTCACGCCGGGATCGTCGGCGGCCCGGTGAGTGCGGCCAGCTCACGGCGCAGGTTGTCGTGGGCCGGCTGCTCCCACCGGTCGGCGAGCGGCGGCAGCCGGAACAGCGCGGGCAGCGCCAGCAGCCCGGTGAGCACGGTGGCCCGTCCAGCTCGGAAGGCCGACTCGGGCACGTGCGCGTACTCCCGCCTGATCGCCGCCGCGTAGCGGTCGTAGGCGGCCGGCGGCCCGGCCAGCACGGCGAGGTCCGCGTCGCAGAGCAGGGCGCCGTTCCGGTCGCGGGGCGCCACGGCGTGCCCGGCGGTGAGCAGGACCAGCCGGCGCACCTCGGCCACCGCGGGCGCCGGCACTCCGAGCCCGGTGAGCAGGTTCCCGGCCAGCGCGGCGCTGTCCCGTTCGTTGGTGTCGCCCGGGGCCCGCGGGTCGTAGACCGCGTCGTGGCACCAGGCGGCCAACCGGACCAGGTCGGGCCGGTCAGCCAGCGCGGCGTGCCGGTCCACCACATCGAGGACGACGCTCAGGTGCGCCACCGTGTGGTAGTGCCGGTGCGGCTCCCGCCACCGGGCGAGCAGCTCCTCCCCGGCCCGGGTGGAGCGCTCGTCGGGTCCCGCCCCGGCGTCGCGGGCCGCCGCCCGCCACCGGTCCAGCAGATCGGCCACCGCCCGAGTCTGCCGCATCCGTGCGCCGCACGCGGGCGGGAGGATTCAGGGGGCCCGCCACGGGTAGTCGCGCCCATGGCGGTGGCCCGGGACAGAAGACCTCCGATGGTGCGGCGTACCCCGCTGCGTGAGGGCCTGGTGGACGTCGACGGGGCGCGCATCGCCGAGGCCACCGAGCAACTGCGGCACCGCGGCCGGGCCACCCTGCACGACCGGCTGCACCGGGTGCGGATGGCGGGTGGGCTGGCCGTCCAGGCCGGGTTGGCGGCCGGTCTGGCGTACCTCATCTCGCACAAGGTGCTCGGCAATCCGCAGCCGGTCTTCGCGCCGATCTCCGCGGTCGGCACGCTTGCCGCGTCGGTCGGGCAACGGTTCCGCCGGACCGTCGAGCTGATCGTCGGGGTGGGCGTCGGGGTGTTCGTCGGCGACCTCCTGATCTACTTCCTCGGCACCGGCGCGTGGCAGCTCGGCCTGGTGGTCACGGTGGCGATCCTGCTCACCATCTTCGCCGGGGCGAGCGTGGCCATCGTCATCCAGGCGGCGGCCACGGCGGTGCTGATCGTGACGTTGAGCCCGTCCACCCAGAACCTGGAGATCCCGCGCTTCGTCGACGCGTTTCTCGGCGGCGGCATCGCGTTGCTGGTGACGGCGGTCCTGTTGCCGCTGAACCCGCTCCGGGTGATCAACCGGGCGGCCCGCCCGGCGCTGGACCTGCTCGCCGCCCAGCTCGACGCCACCGCCGACGGGCTGCGCGACCGGGACCGGGCCGGCATCCAGCGGGCGCTGGAGCGGCTGCGCAACAACAAGGACGAGCTGGCCACCCTGGGCGAGGCGATCGAGGGCGCGAAGGAGACGGCCACCCTGTCGCCGGCCCGCTGGCACCGCCGCGGCGAGCTGATCCACTACGCGGAGGCGGCCGACCCGATCGACCGCGCGATGCGCAACAGCGGCACGCTGATCCGCCGGTCCGTCACCCTGATCGAGGACGACGAGCCGGTGCCGGACCCGATGCCGGACGCGATCCGCCACCTCGCCGAGTCGGTCCGGCTGCTCAAGCACGAGTTCGCGGCGGGCGAGGAGCCGCAGAAGGCACGGGAGCGCTCGCTGCGGGCCGTCAGCGAGGCCGGCCGGGCGTACGGGGCGGGAGTCGGCTTCTCCGGCAGTGTCGTGATCGCCCAGATCCGGACCACGGCGAGTGACCTGCTGGTGGCCTCCGGTGTCGAGCAGGAGGAGGCGAACCGGTGGATCCGGACGGCCTTCGGGGAGCAGGAACGGCCGGTCGGCGAACCGGCCGAGCCGGGCGAGGCGCCGAAGCCACCCACCGCCCCGCCCGTCGGCTGAGCGCGAGCAGCAGGCGCACGGTCCGGGCCTCAGCTCAGCTCGACGCAGCCCAGCTCGGCCCAGCCCCGCTCGACTCAGCTCAGCTCGGCGAGCGCGGCGAGCAGCCGGTCGACCTGGGCCGTGGTGCTGCCCAGACCGATGCTGGCGCGCAGCGCGGTCGGCGGAAGATCCCGCCGGCCGGTACGCCCGGCGGCCTCGCCGAGCAGCCGCCGGGCCAGCGGGTGGGCGCAGAACAGCCCATCGCGCACGCCGATCCGGTGCTCGGTGGCCAGCCGGGCGGCCACCTCTGCGGAGTCCCAGCCGGCGACCACGAACGAGACGATGCCGACCCGGGGCGCGTCGGGGCCGAACGTGCGCAACTCCACCACGTGCGGCAGGGCGGCGAGGCCGGCGCGCAGCCGGGCCAGCAGAGCCTGCTCACGGGCGGCCAGCGCGACCCGGCCGGCGTCGGCCAGCGCCGCGCACACCGCCGCCAGCGCCACCGCGCCCAGCAGATTCGGGGTGCCGCCCTCGTGTCGGGCCGGGCCGTTCGCCCAGGTCACATCGTGGGTCGCTGGCCCGACGTGGCTGGTGGCACCGCCACCGGCCAGGTACGGCGCGGCGGCGTCCAGCCAGTCCGCCCGGCCGATGAGCACACCCGCGCCGAACGGGGCGTACAGCTTGTGGCCGGAGACGGCCAGGTAGTCCACGTCGAGCGTGTGCAGGTCGACCGGGGCGTGCGGCGCGAGCTGTGCGGCGTCGAGGACGATCCGGGCGTTGTGCCGGTGGGCCACCCGGGCCAGCTCGGCGACCGGCCACAGCTCCCCGGTCACGTTGCTCGCCCCGGTCACGGCGACCAGCACCGGCAGCGCGGGGTTGCTGTCGCGGCGCAGCTCGGTGAGGGCGGCGGCGAGAGCGCGTACCGCCCCGGCCGGGTCGGCGGGTACCGACAGGCGCACCGAGCCGCGGGGCCAGGGCAGCAGGTTGGCGTGGTGCTCGCCCGCGAAGGTGACGACTGTCGTGCCGACGGGCAGCGCCCGGGCCAGCAGGTTGAGAGCGTCTGTGGTGTTCCGAGTGAAGATCACGTGGTCGTCGGCGCGGGCGCCGAAAAAGTCGCCGACCGTCTGCCGGGCCCGCTCGTAGGCCAGGGTGCAGCGCCGCGACAGCGCTCCCGCGCCGCGGTGCACGCTGGCGTACCAGGGAAGCAGTTCGGTCACCGCGTCGGCCGCGGCCCGCGCGCACGGCGCGGTGGCCGCGTAGTCGAGGTTGATCTCGCCGGGTACGCCGAGCACGTCGAGCGGCGCCAACGGGCTGGGCGCGACGGTGGGCAGGGCGGGCAGCGAGGGTACGAGGGTGACGGACACGCCGGAACCTCCGGGGTCAGGGACCCCGGGTGCGGTGTCGGGACGGGGTCCGCGCTTGCCCAGCACGCCGATCGGGCTGGGCCCGGTCATCACCCGGGGCACCCCACCGCGAACTCGACGAGGGTTGCCGGCCAGCAAGCCGGGGCTTGACGCTGGCGCTCGTGACCTGCCGGCAGCATAGCGGCTGTGGATGCGGCCGGACCAGCCGGCGGGGGATGGCTACGCTGACCGCATGGCCGACACCCCGCCCGGTGCACCCCTGCCGTCGCCGCCCACGCCCGCCGATCCGGCTGTCGTCGCGGCGCCCCGGATGCCGCCGCGCCGACTGGTTTGGCTGCGGTTCCTGGTGCTGGCCGGGGTGGTGCTGTTCATCGCGGCGTGCGCGGTCTTCATGGTCATCACCCTCGGCCAGTCGCTGGGCCTCGACGCGCTGCTCATCGGGGTGGTCGCCGCGATCCTGCCGGTGCCGGTGCTGGTCGCCTGCTTCCTCTGGCTGGACCGGTACGAGCCGGAACCGCTGAAATATCTGATCTTCTGCTTCGCCTGGGGCGCGTTCGTCTCCACCGCCGCCTCGCTGAAGGTGAACGAGTTCGCCGCCGGGCGGTTCGCCGACTGGGGGCTGCCGGAGGCGCTGACCGGCGTGCTGGTGGCGCCGTTCATCGAGGAGCTGACCAAGGCCCTCGGTCCGATCCTGCTGCTGGTGTTCCGGCGTCGGGAGTGGTCCGGGATCACCGACGGCCTGGTCTACTGCGGGCTCTCCGCGGTCGGCTTCGCGATGGTGGAGAACATCCTCTACCTGGGCGGGTACGGCTATGCGGCCGGCGCCGACCGGTACGGCCCGGCGACCGGCACCCAGCAGGTGATCGCCATCTTCATCGTGCGGATCCTCCTGTTCGGGTTCGCCCATCCGCTCTTCACTTCGATGACAGGTGTCGGGCTCGGTGTCGCCTCGCGCACGGCCGACCGGCGGGTCCGCGTGTTCGCCCCCATCGCCGGCCTGCTGCTGGCGATGATGCTGCACGGCACGTGGAACCTGCTGCCGACGTTGACCCAGGCCACCGGCGAAGCGGTGATCATGCTGTACGGCTTCCTGGGCCTGATGGTGCCGGTGTTCTTCGGCACGGTCGGGCTGGCCGTGTGGCTGCGCGCCTGGGAGGGGCGGCTCACCGAGCGGACCCTGCCCGACTACGTGCGCGCCGGCTGGCTGAGCCCGCCCGAGGTGGCCGCCCTGAGCAGCCTGGGCCGCCGGCACGCGGCCCGCAGCTGGGCACGCCGGGTCGCCGGCGACGCCGGGGTGCGGGCGATGCGCGGGTACCAGCTCGCCGCGACGCGGCTGGCCCTGCTGCGCGACGGGACGCTTCGTGGTCTGGACCGTAAGCCCGCCGACCGGGAGCGGGCGGTTGCCGAGGAACGGCAACTGCTGGAGGCCATCACCGCGCACCGGTCGTTCTTCGTGGGGCGTGACCCGCAGGCGCCGGTGGGTGTCTGGGACGGCAGCCGCTACCACCTGCGGTTCCCGGACGGTACGCAGCGGCCGGTGGAAGCGCCCGACGAGCCGGTCGTGCCGATCCCGGTGGTGCTCGCCCCGCCGCCGCCCCCCATGGGCTACGCGCCGCCCGGTTGGCACGGCCTGCGCCCCCCGGCGCCGTGGCCGCCCGGTCACTCCTGACGGGCGCTGGCGGGGGTCAGGTCATCAGGGTGGTGAGGAAGTCACCGAGCCCCTGCGCCATCGCCATCAGCGCGGCTCCGATCCCCTTGAACATCTGCGCGGCCCCGTCCGGCCGGAACGCCATGAAGTAGATCAGGAACGCGACGCTGCCCCAGGCCAGCAGTTTCTTCACGAATACCGGCATCGTCCCTCCCCAGGGCCCACGGTCGCCGGCTGGCTTCCCACGCCACGGGCTGGCAAACGGCGCGGTGGCGCCCGCTGGCCAGGGGAGGTGCGTCAGAGATAGAGGCCGGTGGAGTCGTTCTCGACCCGCTCGGCGGCCACGGCGTGCACGTCGCGTTCCCGCAACAGCACGTACCCGCGGCCGTGCAGCTCGACCTCGGAACGCTCGTCCGGGTCGAAGAGCACCCGGTCGCCGGAGACGATGGCGCGGACGTTCGGCCCCACGCCGACGGCGGTGGCCCACGCGAGGCGCTTGCCGACCGCGGCGGTAGCCGGGATGACGATGCCAGCGGTCGAACGGCGCTCGCCCTCGCTGCCGTCCATGCGTACCAGCACGCGGTCGTGCAGCAGGCGGATCGGCAGGCCGGAGTCGAAATCCTGGTCGGCGGTCACGGGGCAGACGCTACCGTGTCGCGAGGGACCGGCCGCCGGTGGTTACGTCCCTGGCCGTCCGGGCATTGTGTGGCGGAACTGCCCTACGGTGTGGGGAACGGACGTATGCTGTCCGACCTGTCGCCGTGGGCGGACGACTCTTCTGCCAGGAGGTGCGCTTTGAGCCGCTTCGAGCGGGTACGCGGGCGGCTGCGCCGCGCCTACCGGTCAGGACAGGAGTCGGTTCGCGCGGCTCAGGAGACGCCGAGCGACGCGCCGGAGACGGCCGGGGTGGCCTCGCCGGCCGTTCCCGGGCCCGCCGCCCCGTCGAAGGCCACGGTCGTCGGCGCGGAGCCTCCGGTGGACCTGCACAGCTCGACGTCCAGCCGGGACGACGCCGACGTGCCGCACGGGCTGCGGATCGCCGCCGCCTGGTGCTGGCGGCTGATCGTGATCGGCGTGGTGGCGTGGGCGCTGCTCCGGATCGTCGGCACGGTCCGGATCGTGATCATCCCGCTGGCCATCGCGTTGCTGCTCTCGGCGTTGCTCGCGCCGGCCGTGGGTTGGCTGCTGCGGGCCCGGTTGCCCCGTTCGCTGGCGACGGCCGTGGTGCTGGTCGGCGGTCTGGCGGGCGTCATCGGCACGCTGACCCTGGTGGTCAACGAGTTCATCCAGGGCGTACCGGAGCTGAGCGAGAAGTCCTCGCAGGGCGTCCGGCAGATCCAGAACTGGCTGAAGACCGGCCCGTTGCACCTGTCCGACACCCAGCTCGACCGCTACATCAACGAGGCGCAGGGCTGGATCAACGACAACACCTCGAAGTTCACCAGCGGCGCGCTGAGCACCGCGGCGACGCTGGCGGAGGTGCTGACCGGCACGCTGCTGGTGCTGTTCGCGACGTTCTTCTTCCTGCGCGACGGCAACAAGATCTGGCGTTTCCTCGTCCGGCTGCTGCCGGTGGCCGCCCGGTGGAAGGTCGACGACGCCGGCCGCGCCGCCTGGCAGACCCTCGTCGCGTACGTCCGCGCGACCGTGCTGGTCGCCTTCATCGACGCGGTCGGCATCGGCATCTTCCTGGTCATCTTCGACGTGCCGTTCGCCTTCCCGCTGGCGGCCCTGGTGTTCCTCGGCGCGTTCATCCCGATCGTCGGCGCGGCGCTCTCCGGTGGGGTGGCGGTGCTGGTGGCGCTTGTCGACAGCGGGCCGGTAACCGCGCTGATCATCCTGGGTGCGGTTATCGGTGTGCAGCAGGTGGAGGGCCACATCCTCCAGCCCCTCATCATGGGCCGGGCGGTGGCCATCCACCCGCTCGCGGTGATCATCGGGATCGCGGCCGGCGTGGTGCTCGCGGGCATCACCGGCGCGCTGGTCTCCGTGCCGCTGATTGCGGTGCTGAACACCGCCGTACGCCGACTGGCCGCCCGGACGGTCCCGGACACCCCACCCGACGCCGTCGTCGTCGCCGCGCAGGCCCCCTGACCGCACGGGCGGCGCGCCTCCCGCGCCATGATCACGCACGATCGTTGATGTAGTGGCATCCCCGGCCGGGGATGCCACTACATCCTTGTTATTGCACGACCTTGAACGCGGGGCGCGGGGCGCGGGTCAGGTGGTGGCGAGGCGTTGCAGGGCGCCGCGGGCTACCTCGGGGCGGGTCGTGTACCAGAACGGGGGCAGCGAGCGGCGCAGGAACGGCCCGTAGCCCCGCGCCGTCTCCAGGCGCGAGTCGAGCACCGCGACGACTCCCTTGTCGCCGGTGGCCCGGATCAGTCGGCCCACTCCCTGCGCCAGCCGGACGGCCGCGATCGGCACGCTGACCGCGGCGAAGCCGGAGCCGCCGCCCGCGTCCACGGCAGCGGCGCGGGCCGCCGCGAGGGGTTCGTCGGGCCGCGGGAAGGGCAGCCGGTCGATGACCACGAGCTGGCAGGCGTCGCCCGGCACGTCCACCCCCTGCCAGAGCGACATCACCCCGAACAGGCAGCTGGACCGCTCCTCGCGGAAACGGCGGACCAGCAGCGGCAGCGCCTCCTCGCCCTGCAACAACACCGGCAGGTCGGTCCGCGCGCGCAGCAGCTCCGCCGCCTGCGTCGCGGCCCGCCGCGAGGAGAAGAGCCCGAGAGTACGACCACCGAGCGCCTCGACGAGCCCGAGCAGCTCCTCCCCGGCCGCGTCGGGCAGCCCGGAGACGCTGGGCCGGGGCAGGTGCGCGGCGACGTACAGGATGCCCTGCCGGGCGTAGTCGAACGGCGAGCCCACGTCCAGCGAGCGCCAACCCGGCCCCTCGGTCGCCGGCACGACGGACCCCGGGTTGGTGTCGCCCGCGAGCCGACGGCCGGGCGCCTCGGCGACCGGGCGGCCCGGGGCGGTGCGGGCGGCCTGCGCGGCAGCGGCCGGGGACGGTGGTGCGGGTGGCGGCGCGTCCAGCCCGAGGGCGCGGGCCACCGTGTCGAACCGGCCGCCGAGCGCCAGGGTGGCCGAGGTGGCCACGACGGTGCGTTCGTCGTACAGGTGGGTGGCGAGGGTCCCGGCCACCGACAGGGGTGCGACCACCAGGGCCCGCCGGCTGCCGCTGTCGTTCTTCTCCACCCAGGCCACGTCGTGGTCGGCCTCTTCGAGGAGCCGCTGGGCGGTGGTGGAGAGGTCGTCCAGGGCGGCCTTGGCCTGCTGCTTGCGGACCGGGTCGGGATCATCTGACTTGATCTCGCCGATCGCGTCCAGGGCGGCGCGGGTGGCCGCGTCGAGCAGCGTGCACGCCTCGCGCAGTGGCGTCGGCAGGCCGGCGGTGAGTCGACCGGCCGGGGCCTCGGCCAGCCCGACGGCGAGGGCGTCACCGGCGGCGGTGAGCGCATCGGCGGTCTCCGGCCGCAGCAGCGTACGGGCCCGCCGGGTGGTCCGGTCGATCAGCTCCGGCACCAGCTCGGCCTGGGCGGCCGAGGAGACCCGGTCGGCCAGCTCGTGTGCCTCGTCGACGATGAGCAGCTTGTGCGGCGGGACGATGTGCCGGTCGGCCAGCATGTCGACCGCCAGGAGGCTGTGGTTGGTCACCACGATGTCGGCCTCGCGAGCGCGGGCCCGGGACGCCTCGGCGAAGCACTCCGCGCCGAACGGGCAGCGGGCCGCGCCGACGCACTCCCGCGACGGCATCGAGACCAGCCGCCAGGCCTGGTCGTCGACGCCCGGGTCCAGCTCGTCGCGGTCGCCGGTGTCGGTCTTCTCGGCCCAGTCGCGCAGCCGCTCGATCTGCTTGCCCAGCCGGCCCGCCTCGCCGAGCCACTTCGTGCCGCCGCCGGGGCGGGCGGCCGGGGCGTCGAAGAGGGTGTCCTCCGGCTCGTCCTCGGTGGAGTTGTCCAGCCGCGCCAGGCAGAGGTAGTGGTGCCGGCCCTTGAGCACCGCGAACGTGGGCCGGCGGCCGAGCAGCGGCTCGACGGCGTCGGCCAGCCGGGGCAGGTCGTGGTCGACGAGCTGGGACTGCAACGCCAGGGTGGCCGTGGAGACCACCACCGGGCCGTCCACGGTGAGAGCCGGCGCGAGGTACGCCAGCGACTTGCCGGTGCCGGTGCCCGCCTGCACGAGCAGGTGCTCGCCGCTGGTCACGCACTCCTCGATGGCGGTCGTCATCTGCTGCTGGCCGGGCCGCGCCGTGCCGCCGGGGACCGCGCCGACCGCGGCCGCGAGCAGCTCCGTGCCGCTGGGCCGGGCACCCCGCCGCCGGCTTCCACCGCGGGCCGACGGGGTGGCGGAACCGGTGGCGGTGCGGGGCGGAGTCACCGTGCGACGGTACCCGCCGCCGCCGACAGCGTCCGTGCCCATCCGCCCGCGTGGCGCGGACCACCCATCGACCTCGCTGGTCCACCCCGTCCGGTTACGGCCGTGCTACGACGCGTGGGCAGTATCGGTTAGGGTGCGAATCATGCCGAGCGACGTGGTCCGAGTGATCTACCGCAAGTACGACGGCAGCGCGCACCGTGACTACCCGGCCCGCCGCCTCGCGGAGGACGATCTCGGCGTCTGGCTCGGCGTCCCCTTCGGCACCGAGTCGGTCTACCACGGCCGGCCGTCGGTGGAGAAGATCCCCTTCGTCCTGCTGGTGCCGCACCACGCGTGGTGGACGGGGATGTTCAACCCGCCGCCACGGACCAGCGAGGTCTACTGCGACATCGCCACCCCGGCCCGCTGGGAGTCCGACGACACCGTTCACCTGATCGACCTCGACCTGGACGTGGTCCGGCGGCGGGCCACCGGCCTGGTGGAACTGCTCGACGAGGACGAGTTCGCCGAGCACCGGGCCCGTTTCGGCTACCCGCAGGACGTGGTGGTCGAGGCCGAGGCGGCGGCCCAGTGGCTGTACGGCGCCCTCGGCGACGGCACCGAGCCGTTCGCGACGTCGTACCGCAAATGGCTGGCGCTGGTGGTCTGAGCCGGCGCGGGCTCACCAGCGCGGCGGCCACCGGTCGTCGTCGCCCAGCGGCGGCAGGTCGGCCAGCTTCTCCGGGTTGAGCTGGTTGAAGATGCCGGTGATCCGGCCGCCGTCGACCGAGAACGCGGTGACCACCCGGATCGGCCGCCCGTCGCTGTGCGCCGTCTCCACCTGGAGGCCGAGGACGCCGTCGACAAGCACCGGGCGGGCCCGCATCCGTCGCGCGTACCGCCCGGTCCGGCCGAACAGGCCGAGCGTGAAGCGGCCCACCGTGTCCGCGCCGACCACCGGCCGGCGGGCCGTCGGGAAGTGCCCGCCCGAGTCGCCGATCAGGACCACGTCCGGCGCGAGCACCCGCAGCAGCGGATCCAGCTCGCCGGACTCGGTGGCGGCCACGAACGCCGCGAGGACGCGCCGCTGCTCGGCCGGGTCGGCGGTGTGCCGGGGCGCGTCCGGTGCGGCGACGGCCCTGCGGGCCCGGGAGGCGAGCTGCCGGGCGGCCACCTCGCTGGTGCCGAGGACGTCCGCCACCCGGGCGAACGGCACCGCGAACACGTCGTGCAGCACGAACGCGAGCCGCTGCTCGGGCGCGAGCCGTTCCAGCAGCACCCGCAGCGCCGTGCCGACCTGGTCGGTGCGGACCGCGCGTTCGGCGGGGTCGGGGGCGTACCCACCGCTGGCTTCGCCGCCGTGCAGCGGGCTCACGACCGGTTCCGGGAGCCACTGCCCGGGGTACGCCTCGCGGCGGACCCGCGCCGAGCGCAGCACGTCCAGGCAGATCCGGGCGCAGGTGGTGGTCAACCACGCGGAGAGATCGCGGATCTCGGCGCGGGCGGCCGGGTCGGCGAGCGCCCCGGCGTAACGCAGCCAGGTCTCCTGCACCGCGTCCTCGGCCTCGCTGCGGCTGCCCAGCATCCGGTGGGCCACCGCGAGCAGCCGACCCCGCTCGGCCTCGAACTCCGTCGCCAGGTCTCGCACGACCCACCACCCTCCCCCGAGCGCCACGTCCCCCTGGCGCACATCCTCCAACCAACCGGACGCGCCGGCGGCCCCGGACGTGACGGCGGGCCTCGGTGGGCCTGGTGGGCCCTGGCTGGGCCTCGGTGGGCCGGTGGGCCTCGGCGCGCGGATGGCCGGCGGTTGGGCGATGATCCGAGGATGAGCGAACCCCGGCAAGGGCAGAGCGAGCGGGTCGTGGCGCCGGACGGCGGGTCGGTGCGGGACCTGTTGCGGGTCACCGCGCCGGTGGATCTCGCCGCGATCGATCCCCGGTCCACGCCCGGCCTGCCGCCGGCCGAGGTGGTCGGCGAACACCGCAAGACCTGGGCCCGTGCGCAGGTGGCGCTGGTCGGCGAGGAGCTGGGCCGGCAGCAGGAGATGCTCTTCGCGATGGCCAAGGCCGGCTCGGAGCACCCGGCGCGCCGGGTGCTGCTGGTGCTCCAGGCGATGGACTGCGGTGGCAAGGACGGCACGATCAAGCGGGTGGCCGGCGCGATGAACCCCCTCGGCCTGCACATCCGGTCGTTCGGTCCGCCGACCCCGCAGGAGCTGCGGCACGACTTTCTGTGGCGGATCCGCCGGGAGCTGCCTCCGCCCGGGTACGTGGGGATGTTCAACCGCTCACACTACGAGGACGTGTTGATCGCCCGGGTCGGGTCGTTGGTGCCGGAGGCGATCTGGCGGGCCCGCTACGACCAGATCAACTCCTTCGAGCGGGAGCTGGTCGACGACGGGGTGACCGTCGTGAAGGTGATGCTGCACATCTCGTACGCCGAGCAGGGCGAGCGGCTGCTGGAACGGCTCACGGATCCGCACAAGCACTGGAAGTACAACCCGTCGGACGTCGACTCCCGGGCGCAGTGGGACGACTACCAGGCCGCGTACGCCGAGGCGCTGAGCCGGTGCGGCACGGACGCCGCGCCGTGGTTCGTGGTGCCGGCGGACCGCAAGTGGTACCGGGACTGGGCGGTGGCCCACCTGCTGCGGGAGACGTTCGACACGCTCGATCTGGGGTATCCGCCTGCCGATTTCGACGTGGCGCGCGAGCGCGAGCGGTTGGCTGCTGGGGGAGCGGGGACGGTTGAGACGCCCGAGATGAACGGCAGGTGAACGAGCGGTGAATGTGGCCTGGCCAGGGGTGGGCCGACGAATTTGCAGTTCTGGCGTTTCCTAGCATTCACCGAGCGGACGCCGACGGACGCCGCCACCCTTCCACCGACGCGACGAGGTCTGTGCTGTGAAGTTTTCCTTCCGCCCCACCGAGGGCGCCTTCTACGAGCTCTTCACCAGGGCCGCGCAGAACCTGGTCCGGGGCACCGCGCTGTTGAACGAGCTGGCTCTGCCCGGTGTCGACGTGCAGTCGGTCAGCGAGCGGCTGACCGAGGTCGAGCACGACAGCGACCAGATCACGCACGATCTCTACAAGAAGATCAACTCGACCTTCATCACGCCGTTCGACCGGGAGGACATCTACCGGCTCGGCTCGCTGCTCGACGACGTGATGGACCACCTGGAGGCGGTCGGCGACCTGCTGTACCTGTACGGGCTGACCGAGCTGCCGGCGCTGCCCCGGGAGCTGCACGAAATGGTCAACGTGCTCGACCAGCAGGCCAAGCTGACCGCCGAGGCGATGCCCCGGCTGCAGTCGATGAAGGATCTCGAGGACTACTGGATCGAGTGCAACCGGCTGGAGAACGAGGGCGACCGGATCAACCGGCAGTTGCTCGTCCGGCTCTTCTCGGGTGAGTACGACGCGTTGACGGTGCTGAAGATGAAGGAGGTCGCCGACGAGTTGGAAGCCGCCTGCGACGCCTTCGAGCACGTGGCCAACACGGTCGAGACCATCGCGGTCAAGGAGTCCTGAACCGGTGACTCCCGAACTCATCGCCGTCCTGGCGGTGATCGCGGTGGCCCTGGCGTTCGACTACACCAACGGCTTCCACGACGCCGCCAACGCGATCGCGACAAGCGTCTCCACCCGCGCGCTGACACCCCGGATCGCCCTCGGCCTCGCCGCGGTCGGCAACTTCATCGGTGCCCACTTCGGCGCCGGGGTCGCCAAGACCGTCGGCGACGGCCTGGTTACCCTCCCCACGGGGGTGAGCAGCCTCGGGGTGGTCTTCGCCGGGGTACTGGGTGCCATCGCCTGGAACCTGATCACCTGGTACTTCGGCCTGCCGTCGTCGTCCTCGCACGCGCTCTTCGGCGGCCTGGTCGGCGCGACCCTGCTGTCCAGCGGCGGCATCGTGCAGTGGGGCAACATCGGCGAGAAGGTCATCCTGCCGATGGTGCTCTCGCCGATCGTTGGCCTCACCCTCGGTTACCTGCTGATGCTGGCGATCCTCTGGCTGTTCCGCAAGGGTCAGCCGGGAAGGCTCAACCGGGGTTTCCGCCACGCGCAGACCGTGTCCGCCGCCGCCATGTCGGTCGGCCACGGCATGCAGGACGCCGCCAAGACGATGGGCATCGTGGTGCTGGCGCTCTACACCGGCGGTTTCCAGGAGAGCAAGACGCACATCCCGGGCTGGGTCTTCTGGACCTCGGCCACCATGCTGGCCCTCGGCACGTACGCCGGTGGTTGGCGGATCATCCGCACCCTCGGCCGCAAGATCATTGACCTCGGGCCGCCGGAGGGCTTCGCCGCCGAGACGGTGGCCAGCGCGGTGCTCTACTTCAACGCCCTGGTGCTGAAGGCGCCGATCTCCACGACCCACACGATCACCTCGGCGATCATGGGTGTGGGCGCGACCAAGCGGCTCTCCGCGGTCCGCTGGAACGTCGCCGGCAACATCGTGATCGCCTGGATCATCACGTTCCCGGCGGCCGCGCTGATCGCCTGCGTCGCCTACCTGCTGGTCCGGCCGCTCTTCGGCTGACCGCACCCGGCACGCGAGAAGGCACCCCGACCGGGGTGCCTTCTCGCGTTCACTCGTACCGGACGCCGATCTGCTCGCGGATCGTGTCCAGCAGGGTCATCACCTCAAGCGTCGTGGTGTGCGGCACCAGCGGGCTCTCGGTCAGCCCGGCGGCCAGGCAGCGCTGCACCTCGATCGCCTCGTACTGGTAGCCGTTGCCGGCCTCCTCGGCGGAGATCGTCTCGGGCGCGAAGCCGTCCCGGTGCAGGGTCAGCGAAGCCGGCCGGAAGAACGGCTCCGGCAGGTCGATGCGGCCCGTGCTGCCGGTGATCGAGGCGGCCAACGAGCTCGCCCCGACCATGCCGCAGCTCAGCGTGGCCACCGCCCCGCTGTCGTACCCGAACAGGATGCCGGTGTTCTCGTCGGTCCCCTCCGGGCCCAGGTGCGCCCAGGAGCGGATGTGCTGCGGCACGCCGAGCAGCAGGTGCGCCAGGCTGATCGGGTAGATCCCCAGGTCGAGCAGCGCGCCCCCGCCCAGCGCCGGGTTGCGCATCCGGTGCTCCGGCGGGAACGGTCCGGCCACCCCGAAGTCGGCCCGGACATTGCTGACCGTGCCGATGGCACCCTCGGCGATCAGCTGGACCGCGCGAAGGATGAGCGGGTTCGTCCTCATCCACATGGCCTCCATCAGGAAGACCCCGGCGGCGCGGGCCGTGTCCACCAGCTCGGTGCTGGTGGCCAGGTCGAGGGTGAACGGCTTCTCCAGCAGCACCGCCCGGCCAGCGGTCAGGCAGGTCAGCGCCGCCTCGTGGTGCGCCGCGTGCGGGGTCGCCACGTAGATCACGTCGACCTCCGGATCGGCGGCCAGCTCCACCCAGGAGCCGTACGCGCGCTTCGCGTCGTACGTGTCGGCGAACCGCTGCGCGCTGTCGGCGGAGCGGGAGCCGACCGCGACCAGTTCGGCGTCCGGCACCAGCCGGAGGTCTTCGGCGAAACGGCTGGCGATGTGGCCGGTGGCCAGGATGCCCCAACGAGTCATGCCGGAACGCTAGCCGAACCGGGTGAACCGCCCCCTGCCCGGCCGCCGCCCAGCTCATCCCTCGAGACCTCGGTGCTCCTCACCGCGACGACATACCTCGCAGGCCGCCCACCTCGTTCGCTCCCTTTGCTCTGCTTCAACCCACGCAACAGTGAACGGCCATTTCTGTTGCGTGGGTTGAAGCAGAGCAAAGGAGGCGCGTGGGTAGTCGGCGGTCGAGCGGAGCCCACCGGCGCACGCCAGCCGGTGGCGGCGGGTCGGGGAACTAGGCTCGCGCCATGACGATCGACAGTGACGGCTTCGCCGCGCCCGCCGCCCTGGTCGAGCACGCCCGCCGGTTCCAGGCCGAGGGCGGCACCCCGGCGACGCCGCGCGTCGCGGCCACCGTGCTGCTGCTGCGCCCGACCGACACCGACTTCGAGGTGTACGTCATCCGCCGCGTCGCCGCGATGACCTTCGGCGGGATGTACGCCTTCCCCGGCGGCGGGGTGGACCGCTCCGACTCGGCGGCGCACCTCGACTGGGCCGGCCCGGCGCCGGCCGAGTGGGCAGGGCGGCTCGGGGTGGCCCCGGACGCCGCCCAGGCGGTGGTCTGCGCCGCCGCCCGGGAGGTCTTCGAGGAGGCCGGCGTGCTGCTCGCCGGGCCCGATCCGGCGACGGTGGTGGGTGACGTCAGCGGCGACGACTGGGAGGCGGCCCGGCAGGACCTGGAGGGGCGCCGGCTGGGCTTCGCGGCGCTGCTCGCCGACCGTCACCTCACGCTGCGGTCGGATCTGCTGCTGCCGTGGAGCCGCTGGATCACCCCGGAGTTCGAACCGCGCCGCTTCGACACGTACTTCTTCGTCGCCCTGTTGCCGGCGGGGCAGCGGACCCGCGACGTCTCCGGCGAGGCCGACCACACCCTCTGGATCCGCCCGGCGGACGCGTTGGCCCGCGCGGAGGCGGGCGAGCTGACCATGCTGCCGCCGACCCTGGTCACGCTGGCCCAGGTGGCGGCGGCCGGCGACCTGGCCGGGGTGGCGCGGGCGGCGGCCGACCGGGACGCCGCCACGCCCATCACCCCGCGCCTGGACCTCCCGGCCGACGGCGAGCCCCGCTTCGTGCTCGGCTGACCCCAGCCGGCGGCCCGCCGTATCCCTGGGGGGTACGGCGGACCGGCGGCCCGTCAGTAGTGCCCGACGTAGCGGTAGTTGGCGTTGAGGCTGCCCGGGGCGGCGTGCGCCGGTGCCAGCGCGTCGAACGGCGCCACCGTGAGGAAGCGGACGAACTGCTGGTCCGGCTCCGCGTTGGGCGCGTAGGTGAGGACGTCGATGTCGCCCGGCGCGACGTCGCGCTCGACCCAGTCCATCAGCGGCTGGAGGAACTCCGGGATGCCGACCTCCGACGGGTGCTCGGTCGGCTCCGGCCCGAACAGGCAGTGGTAGCCGGCGGGAACCATGTACAGCCGCGTGAACGCCTCGCTGCCGCCGCGACGCTGCACCGCCGCGTAGTAGTCGACCGTCGAGAACGGGGGTACGGACGGGTCCGCCCAGCCGTGGTAGAGGATCAGCTTGCCGCCCTGGTCGCGGAACTCGGACAGGTCCGCGTCGGTGGCGTTGTAGATGGCGTCGCCCAGCACGTTCAGCCGCTCGAACGTCGCCCGGGTGAACCGCACGTCGTTCAGCTGGAAGTCGGCCGGTGGGCTCTGCGGGTACGCGAGGTACTTCAGGTAGTTGAACGCGATCCTCCCGGTGTTGCCGTCCACCGGGGAGCCGGAGCGCACCACGAACTCGTCGATCCAGCCCAGCTCCGATCCGTACGGCATGCCTCCGGGGTAGAGCCCGTTCGGGCCCCGGTAGAACGCCACAACGGCCGCCACCTGGGCGGCCGTGAGGCAGTCGGGTCGGTCCGTGCCACGCGGGCAGCGCAGCGACGACGGCTGGAACCCGCACCGCCGCGGATCCTCGATGACCGAGCCGCACTGTCGCACAACCGCCTCGTGCAGCGCGGGAATCTTCTCCGGGCCGAGGATCTGCCGGCCCGACCCGTCGGTGTTGCGCAGCACCACCCAGGCGTTGAGCAGCGCCAGCGGCGCCAGGTTGTGCACCGGTGCGCCGGCCAGGATGCCGTCGAAGTCGGACGGGAACCGCTGCGCCAGCATCAGCCCCTGCCGGCCGCCTGTCGAGCAGCCGTCGAAGTACCGGTACGTCGGCCCGTGCCCGTAGTACGCGACCATCACCGCGTCCGCCACCCGCCGCAGCCGGTGCTCGGACAACAGCCCGAACTCCAGTCGCGCCCGAGGGTCGGCGCCCCAGGTCGCGGGCTCGCTGGTCTGCGGGTCGCCGGTGTGCCCGGTGTCGTCGGAGGCCAGCACCAGCCTGCCGTCCCGCGCGGCCGCGCACTGGAACCCGAAGAGCGGCAGGGTCAGGTCGGGCACCGTGCCGCACAGCCCGCTACAGCCCTGCTGCACGTACTGCCCCGTCCATCCGGAGACGGGAAGCTTGACGGTGAACCGTGTCTGCGGCCGGATCACCCCCTGCACCATGCAGAATTCCTGGCCCTCGGCGTTGGTGTCCCGTTCCGCCGACGTCACCGACACCTGCGGGATCCGCGCCCCGGCCAACCCCGCGCACCGGTCGGTGGGCGGGTCGGTGGCGGATCCCGGCGTGACGATCAGGGGTACGGCGGTCAGCAGTGCCAGAACAGTTCGGATCATGCTTCCCTCCTCTTTGGAGGGAGATTAGGCAGTTCGGCGGGCCTTTCGAATCGGTCCCGGGACGGGACTCACGGTCATCCCCGGGGCGGAGCGGTGCCCGGCCGGACCAGGCCGCACTCGTAGGCGAGCACAGCCGCCTGCACCCGGTCGCGCAGACCGAGCTTGAGCAGAATCGCCGACAGGTGGGTCTTCACGGTGGCCCGGCTGAGGACCAGGCGCTCCGCGATCTCGTCGTTGGAGAGCGCCCGCGCGACCAACGTGAGCACCTCGATCTCACGCGCGCTGAGCGCGTCGAGCGCCGGCGGGGGAGTGCCGCCGGGCAGTTCGCTGGCGAACCGGTCGAGCAGCCGCCGGGTGACGGTCGGCGCGAGCAGCGCCTCACCGCGCGCCACCACCCGTACCGCCGTGGCCAGCTCGTCGGGGCGGATGTCCTTGAGCAGGAAGCCGCTGGCACCGGCCCGCAGCGCCGCGAACACCGGCTCGTCCAGGTCGAACGTGGTCAGCATGATGATCCTCGCCGCCTGGCCGGCGGCGACCAGCCGGCGGGTCGCCTCGATGCCGTCCAGCCGGGGCATCCGTACGTCCATCAGGATCACGTCCGGTCGCAGGCGCCCGGCCAGCGCCACGGCCTCCAGGCCGTCGCCCGCCTCGCCGACCACCTCGAGGTCCTCGCGGCTCTCGATGATCATCGCGAACCCGGCTCGCACGAGGGCCTGGTCGTCGGCGATCAACACCCGGATGGCCGCCGTCATGCCGAGGGGAGCGGCAGGTCCGCCCGTACCCGAAAGCCGCCACCCGGCACCGGCCCGGCGTCCAGCGTCCCGCCCAGCAGCCGGGCCCGTTCCTGCATCCCCACGATCCCCCGGTGCGCGGAACGGTCGACCCGGCCGCTCGGACGGGCCGGGCCGTCGTCGCGGATCTCCAGCCGTACCGACCGGGGCGAGCACCGCACCGTCACCCGGGCCAGGGTGGCCTGGCTGTGCCGCAGCGTGTTGGTCAGCGACTCCTGCACGATCCGGTACGAGGAGAGGTCCACCGCCGCCGGCAACGGTGGCAGGGCCGGTTCCCGGTCCAGCTCGACGGTCAGCCCGGTGGCCCCCAGCGACGCGGCCAACGTGTCCAGTTGCGCCAGACCGGGCTGCGGGGTGGCCGAGCCGGGCTCGGTGTCGGCGCTCATCGTCTGCAACAGCACCCGCAACTCGGACAGGGTGGAACGGGCCGCCAGATCGATCGAGGTGAGCGCCGCGCGGGCCAGGTCGGGTCGACGGTCGAAGACGTCCTGCGCGGCACCGGCCTGCACGACGATCACCGACACCGTGTGGACCAGCACGTCGTGCAGCTCGCGGGCGATCCGTTCGCGTTCCTGGGTGACGATGCGGCGCTCGGAGTCCTGCCGGCGTAGCGCGCGGGTCCGGCCCAGCTCACCGAGGGTCCAGCCGAGCGCGGGGCCGGCGATCGCGAGCAGCACGTTGCGCCAGTCGCCGTACGCCAGCTTCCAGGGCGTCCCGGCCACCAGCAGGCCGAGCACCCACAGCGACCGCGACGGCGGCCTCCGCCGCGCGTACCCGGCGAGCACCGCGGCGACCTGACCGAGCCAGCCGATGGCCGGACTGAGCGACTCGATGCCGATCCCGGCGAGGACGGCCACCGCCATCGCGGCCTCCGGGTGGCGGCGCAGCACCGCGATGGTGCCGGCCTGCACCGCCGCCAGTGCGATGGCGGCGGCGTACCCGAGCACGTGGTGTGGCCCGTTCGGCGTGACCAGGATCAGCGCCGCGAGCACGACGAACAGGCCGACGGCGACCCGCTGGTCGGGCCGGCATCCGCGCAGGAGCCTGCCGGGTGAACGCACCCGGTGATCGTAGGCAGCTCACGGATCGACGGTCATCGGCCGCGGGAACGACGAAGCGGTCCGTCCGGAGACGGACCGCCTGCGTCGCGGAGGGAAGGGGGAAGCTCAGCCGAAGCGGCCGGTGATGTAGTCCTCGGTCTTCTTGACGCTCGGGTTGCTGAAGATCTTCTGGGTGTTGTCGTACTCGATGAGACGGCCCGGGTCGCCGGTCTTCTCGATGGAGAAGAAGGCGGTCCGGTCCGACACACGGGCGGCCTGCTGCATGTTGTGCGTCACGATGATGATCGTGAACTTGTCCTTGAGCTGGAACATCAGGTCCTCGATGGCCAGCGTGGAGATCGGGTCCAGGGCCGAGCAGGGCTCGTCCATCAACACGACCTGCGGCTCGACCGCGATGGTCCGGGCGATGCAGAGCCGCTGCTGCTGACCGCCGGAGAGGCCCGCGCCGGGCTTGCCCAGCCGGTCCTTGACCTCGTCCCACAGGTTCGCCGAGCGCAGCGCCTTCTCGGCCGCCTCGTCCAGGATCGACTTGCGCCGGACGCCGTTGAGCTTCAGCCCGGCCACCACGTTCTCGAAGATGCTCATGGTGGGGAACGGGTTCGGCCGCTGGAAGACCATGCCGATGGTGCGCCGGACCGCGGTGACGTCCACGTCCCGGTCGTAGATGTCCTGGTCGTCGATGGTCAGGCTGCCCTCGACCCGGGCCCCCGGCAGCACCTCGTGCATCCGGTTGATCGACCGCAGGAAGGTCGACTTGCCGCAGCCGGACGGCCCGATGAGAGCGGTGACCGTCTTCGGCTCGACCGTCAGGTTGATGTTCTCGATCGCCTTGAACCCGCCGTAGTAGGCGGTGACGTTCGAGGCGGAGACGCGCTTGGCCATGGTGGTACCTCCGGGGTTCATCGGCTGAGCCTGTTGCGACGGGCCAGCAGTTTCGCCGCGATCGTCAGGATGAGCACGAGGGCGACCAGGGTGAGTGCCGCGGTCCACGCCCGTGCCGGCGCGTACTTCGACGCGTCACCGGCCTGCTGGTAGACGAAGAGGGACAGCGACGACTGGTTGTTCTCGAAGGGGTTGGTGTTGATCGCGGCGCCGCCGCCGGCGACCAGGAGCACCGGAGCGGTCTCGCCGGCCGCGCGGGCGATGGCGAGCATGACGCCGGTGACGATGCCGGGCAGCGCCGTCGGCACCACCACCCGCAGGATGGTCTTCCACTTGGGAATGCCGAGCGCGTACGCGCCCTCGCGCAGTGGCGGCGGGACGAGGCGGAGCATCTCCTCGGTGGACCGGACGATGGTGGGCAGCATGAGCACGCTCAGCGCGAGCGCGGCGGCGAAGCCGGAGAAGCTCGGCCGGCCGTCGTTGAACCACGGCGACACGACCAGCACCCAGAACGCCAGCACGAAGAGGCCGGAGACGATCGACGGGATGCCGGTCATCACGTCCACGAAGAATCGGATCGCGAAGGCGAACTTGCCCCGCCCGTACTCGACGATGTAGATCGCGCAGAGAACGCCGAGCGGGACGGTGATCAGGGTGGCGATCCCGACCTGCTCCAGCGTGCCGACGATCGCGTGGTACGCGCCGCCGTTCGGGTCCCGGGCCCCGATGTTGTTCATCGAGGTCTGGAAGAAGGTGCCGTCCAGCCGCTCGGTGCCCTTGCTCAGCAGCGTCCAGACGACCGAGACGAGCGGCAGCACCGCCAGCACGAACGCGGAGTGGATCAGCGCGCTCCAGGTGCGGTTACGGGCCGACCGGCGGCCCTCGACCGCGTTGGCCGCGACGAAGAGCCCGACCAGGTAGAGGATCGCGCCGAGGACGACGACGAGGACCGGGCCGCCGATGCCGGTGCCGTAGACCAGCGCGGCGGAGAGCGCCAGGGCCGCCACGGCGAGGGCCGGTGCGGCGTACCGGGGCAGCCGCCGGGCCCGCAGCGAGGCCGGTTGGGCCGGCGGGCGGGTGCGGTGGGAGGTGACGGTTGTGGTCATGCGGCCGACTCCGTGAACTCCCGGCGGCGGTAGATGATCGCCCGCGCCGTGATGTTGACGATCAGCGTGATGGTGAACAGCACCAGGCCGGACGCGATGAGCGCGCCACGGCCGGTCTCGTTCGCCTCGCCGAACGCGTTGGCGATGTTGGCGGCGATGGTGTTGCCGCCGTTCTGGATCAGGTTGAACGAGATGCCGAAGGTGATGCCGAGGGTCAGCGCCAGGGCGATGGTCTCGCCGAGCGCCCGACCCAGACCGAGCATCACCGCGGCGATGATGCCGGGGCGACCGTAGGGGAGCACCGCGGTGCGGAGCATCTCCCAGCGGGTGGCGCCCAGCGCGAGGGCGGCCTCCTCGTTCGCGGTCGGCGTCTGGAGGAACACCTCGCGGGAGAGCGAGGTGATGATCGGCAACACCATGATCGCGAGGACCAGGGCACCCAGCATGATCGAGGCGCCGAACGGGCCGTCACCGCCGAAGAGCGGGATCCAGCCGAAGTGCTCGTTCAGCCAGACCGAGAAGTCCCGGACCGGGTTGCTGAAGACGTCCCGCCCCCACAGGCCGAAGACCACGCTCGGCACGGCGGCCAGCAGGTCGACCAGGATGCCGAGTGCGGTGCCCAGCCGGCGCGGCGCGTAGTGCGAGAGGTAGAGCGCGATGCCCAACGCCACCGGCACCGCGATCAGCAGCGCCAGCGCCGAGCTGAGCACCGTACCGAAGGCGAGCGTGCCGATGCCGAACTTGGGCTGCGGCTCGTTGGGGGACCAGCCCTCGTAGGTCCAGAAGTTCTCGGTGTTGGCGCGCAGGGCCGGCACCGCCTTGGCGATCAGGAAGATCGCGATGGCGGCGATGATGACCAGAACGGCGGTGCCGGCGGCCAGTGTGAGACCGCGGAAGGCCCGCTCGGCGCCGAACTTGCGGCTGCGCGGCAACGCGCCGCCACCGCCGCCCAGCCCGGTGCCGCCCGGGGAACGGGTGCTGACTGGTGCCTCGGCCACACGCGCCGAGGCACCGGCGGGCCACTCGTGACTTTGGGTCACGCGCGTCCCGCCGGTGCCGGCGTCGGCCGAGCGGTGAGGGGTTTCACCCATCTGCTCGCTCGATTCGGTTGCGGAGGTGGTGGGGTCGGGTCAGGAGAGGTTCTTGACCGCGGTCTCGACCTTGGTGCGGACCGTCTCCGGCAGCGGGGCGTAGCCGAGGTCGGTCAGCGAGTTCTGGCCCTCGGCGCTGGCGGCGTAGCCCAGCAGACCCTTGACCAGCTTGAGCTTGTCGGCCGCGAGGCCCTTGCTGCAGACGATCTCGTACGTCGCCAGGACGATCGGGTAGGCCCCGGCCTCCTTGGTGTTGTAGTCGATCGACAGCTTGAGGTCGTCGCCCTGGCCATCGATCTTGGCGCCGGCGATGGTCTTGCCGGCGGCCTCGGCGGTCAGCGCGGCGAACTCGCCGTTGCCGTTGCCGATCTTGGCCATCTTCAGGCCGGCGTTCTCGGCGAACGACCACTCCATGTAGCCGATGGAGCCGTCGGCGCCCTTGACCCGGCTGGCCACGCCGTCCGAGCCCTTGGCGCCGGTGCCGCCCGGGGCCTTCCAGGCCTTGGCGTTGCCCAGCGTCCAGTCCGCCTCGGAGGTCTTCGAGAGGAACTTGGTGAAGTTGTCGGTGGTGCCCGACTCGTCCGAGCGGTGGACGGTCTGAATGGCGGTCGCCGGGAGCTTGGCGTCCGGGTTGTCGGCCTTGATCGCCGCGTCGTCCCACTTGGTGACCTTGCCGGCGAAGATCTTCGCCAGGGTGGCCGGCTTGAGCTGGAGGTTGTCCACGCCGCTGACGTTGTAGGCGACGGCCACCGGGCCGATCACCATCGGCAGGTGGATGGCCTTGCCGCCGGCGCACTTGGCGTCGGCCTGCGGCTGCTCCTCCGGCTTGAGCGCGGAGTCGGAGCCGGCGAAGTCGGCGGTGCCGGCGATGAACGCCTGGATGCCGGCGCCCGAGCCGGAAGCCTCGTAGTTGATCGTGGTGCCAGCGCACTTCTGCTGGTACGCCTTGATCCACTCGGCCATGGCGTTCTTCTGTGCCGACGAGCCCTGGGCGTTGACCGTGCCGGTACCGCAGTCGACCGCGGCGGCGGAGCCCGAGGCGCTGGCGCCGGAAGTGGGCTCGTTGTTGTCCGAGCCGCATGCACTGAGGCCGAGCGTCGCGGCAAGAGCGAGGCAGGCAATAGTGCCGTACCGCTGGAGCTTCACCTGAGGGGTTTCCCTTCGCGTCTGACTTGGTGCCCCGATGCCGGGGCCCGAGGACCGGCACTGACCGGATGACACGAAAGTTAGAAGTGCCAGGTAGCCGGTTCGCCGGTCACAAGTGAACGCAAGGTGAACACGTACGGCCCCCGAGGTGACCGCTTGCTGAGGGTGAGTTGTCCGTTAAGTGAACTCGGGTACACCTGTCGGAAGTATGGGTATATTTCCGGTTCGGCGTTATCCCGCCGATGCTCGGCTGTTACCCGCCGGTGACTCGGTCGGGGCGGCGTCCGACGGTCAGCCCAGGTGGTAGTTGATGTGTGCGGACCAGCGGGCGAAGCCCAACCGCTCGTAGAGCGCGACCGCCCCGGTGTTCGAGTCGTCCACGAAGAGCATCACCCGGTCGAGCCCCCGCTTGTCCCGCAGGTACGCGAGCCCCGCGGTGGTCAGCGCCCGACCGAGCCCGCCCCCGTGCGCGGTCGGCTCCACGCCGAGCACGTACACCTCGCCGATGCGGGCCGACCCGGGCCGCTCGTGCACCTTCGTCCAGTGGAAGCCGAGCAGCCGGCCGGTCGAGGTCTCCTCGGCGAGCAGGAAGCCGGCCGGGTCGAACCACGGCTCGGCGAGGCGGACCCGCAGGTCGTCCGAGGTCCACCGCCCCTGCTCGGGATGCTCGGCGAAGGCCCGCGCGTTCAGGGCCAGCCAGGCCGCGTCGTCGGCCCCCGGCCGGAACGCACGCAGCGCCACCCCGTCGGGCAGGCGCGGCTCGCCCAGCGGGGCGGCCAACGGCCGGCGTAGTTGCCAGAGCACGCGCGCCCGGGTGAACCCGAGGTCCACGGCGAGCGCCGCCGCCGACGGGTGGTCGCCGTGCGCCCACGCCCGCAGCGGCCCGGTGGCCGAGGCGAGCACGCCCCGGGCCAGCGCCCGGCCGGTGCCCCGCCGCCGGTACGCGGGGTGCACCACCAGCTCCACCCCGATCCCGCCCACCGGGTCGGTGGTGTCCAGGTGGGCGTACCCGGTGAGGGTGCCGTCGTCGGCGCGGGCCAGCAGGTGCACGGCCGGCGCCTCCGGATCGCGCAGGCGGAGCAGGACGTGCTCGTCGAGCGGGTCCGCGCCGTCGGTGTCGCCCGCCGTACGCGCCAGGGCCAGCACGCCGGCGATCTCCGTCGGGGCCAGTCGGTCGGTCCGGGTCACCTGGTCGCTGGTCGGCTCCGCGCTGCTCATTGGGTCACCGTAGCCGCTGCGTCTCGGGCGTCCCGGACTGTCGCCCGAGGAGGGGGTCGTAGCTCACGTCGGGTCGGTGGGCAGTGCCTCCAGCTCGTATCGCGCGCTGAGTTGGGGCAGGATCCGGCGCAGCGCGTCGACCGTGCCCTGCCGGTCGCCGCCGGCATCGTGCATGAGGACCACCGCACCGGGTTCCGCCTGCGCGAGCACGGTCGCGGCGATCTTGCTGGCACCGGGCGCCTGCCAGTCCGACGGGTCCACCGACCAGTGCAGCGGAGTCATGCCGAGCTGCTGCGACACCGACACCACGGGGTACGTCCAGGCGCCGCCGGGTTGGCGGTACCAGACGATCGGGGCGTCCGGGACCGCCGACCGGATCGCCTCGTTGGTGCGTACCAGGTCGGCGCGGATCTGGTCGGCGGATTTGTTGCCGAGGGAGACGTCGTGGTGCCAGGAGTGGTTGCACAGGGTGTGGCCGTCGGCGACGATCGCCTGGATGAGGTCGGGATGATCCTGGGCGTTCTCGCCCACCACGCAGAACGTGGCCTTGACGTCGTACTCGCGCAGGATCGCGAGGACCTGCGGGGTGTAGCGCGGGTCCGGCCCGTCGTCGAAGGTCAGCGCGAGTCGGGCGTTGCCGGTCTCGGTGTGGGCGCCGAACAGCTTGTCGCCGCTGGCGCTCTGCCCCGAGCCGTCCTGGCCGGCCTCGGACGGGCCGGCGCTCTGGCCCGCGGTCGGGATACCGGTCGGGGTGCCGGTCGGGGTGCCGGTCGGGGGCTCTTCGGGAGTCTGGTCGGCGTAGTGCGGCCCGTCGCCCTCGGTGGTGACGCCGGTGGCGTGCCGCTGGGTCTGGTCGGGGACGAGACTGCGGCCCAGCACGTACGCCGAGCCGAGCAGGGCAGCCACCACCGCCGTCACGATCACTGCCGCGCGCGCGGTCGAGCTGACCCGCGTCACGGCTTCCGCCCGGCTGGCCGGACGCGCCGGCCCCTCGCCCCCGTGCTACCTGCCCGCACCGTCGCCCCCTTTTCCGACAAACCCGGCAGTCAGAATAGGACTGGCGAGCCGCGCAAAAGGGGCATATGGGAAATCGCCCCGGGGTGGGGGTCAGACGGGCAGCGGCGCGTGCTCCGCCTCGGGCAGAGAGCGCGACGGCGGTACGACGAACTTGTAGCCCACCTGGCGGACCGTGCCGATCATCGACTCGTACTCCGAGCCGAGCTTGGCGCGCAGCCGCCGGACGTGCACGTCCACCGTCCGGGTGCCGCCGAAGTAGTCGTAGCCCCAGACCTCGCGCAACAGTTGATCGCGGGTGAACACCCGGCCCGGGTGCTGGGCCAGGAACTTCAGCAGCTCGAACTCCTTGTAGGTGAGGTCGAGCGGGCGACCCTTCAGCTTGGCGGCGTACGTGTCGGGGTCGATGGTCAGCTCGCCGGCCCGGATCGAGCCGCCGGCGCCGGCGGTCGCGTTGCTCAGGCGGCCGACCGCGAGCCGCAGTCGAGCCTCGACCTCGGCGGGACCGGCCGACGCGAGGATGACGTCGTCGACGCCCCAGTCCGCGTTCAGCGCGATCAGACCGGCCTCGGTCACCACCGCGACCAGCGGCACCCCGAGCCCGGTGGCGTGCAGCATCCGGCAGGTCGCTCGGGCCTCGCTCAGCTCCGACCGGGCGTCCACCAGCACCGCGTCGGGGCTGGGCCCGGCAACCAGGGTGCGGACGTCGCGCGGCGCGGTGCGAACCGAGTGTGGCAGCAGGTCGAGCGCCGGCAGCACAGCCGACGGTTCCCCTGCGCGCGCGGTCACCAGCAGCAGGATCTCCACGATCACCTCCGTCCCGGCGGCGCAACGCCGCACGCGACCAGACACACTCGTGGCAGAGTGCGCTGAGAAATAGCGTGGTCCCGGCGTCGCTGACGGGCGGGTAACGCGTTGAGCGTAACCGATCGCCTCGGCCGCGCCTCCGAGTCATTTCCCGTTTGTCTAGCTTGCCCCTGATCGCGGCGCAGGTTTTAACGTTGCGGAAACCCGTGACCGTCGCGCCGGGCAGCCGATCTGGCACGATCGGGGCGTGTTTCCCTCCACCTCGCCCGACGCCGGCCGCGAATCGTGGTCCGACGGTCCCCGCCCGGGTCCGGCCGCTCCGACCCGTGGCCATCCGCCCGCGCCGCGCACCGGACCGGCCGTCGCCGACGGCGAACGCCGTGAACGGGGTGGGCCGCGCCGGGCCCGCCGTGCCGGGGAACCGGCCCGTCGTGCCGAGGACGAGGTCGACGAGCCGGAGGAGGAGCCCGTCGCTCCGGTGGAGGTGCACCGGCCGCTGGCCCTGACCATCGCCGGCTTCGCCGCGCTGCTCGGGGTGGGTCTGGTGCTCGGCGCGCAGACGTCCGGGCCGGGTCACCGCCTGCCGTTCGCCTTCATCGTCTTCGGCGTCCAGCTGCTGTTCGTGCTCGCCTGGACGATGGCCATGCGCCCACCCGCGCTGCTGCTGGTCGGCGGGATCAGCGCGGCGGTCGCCGCTGCCGCTGACGTCGCCGCCGTCCAGAGCGACGTCGCCGGTCTGGCGCCGCTGGGCTACCTGGCCGTCGGCGGCTTCCTCGCCGCCGTGCTCGGCCAGCTGGTCCGCCGCGTCGACCGGGTCCGGGTCACCGACTCACTCGGCGCCACACTGCTGATCGTGGTCGGGGTCGTGGCCTTCGGCACCCTGATCGTGCTCAGCCGCATCCCGGCCGGCACCCAGGCGATCACGGTCTGCCTGACCGCGAGCGGGGTCGCGCTGACCGTCGCCCGCCTCACCGACGCGGTGCTGCCGTGGCCCCGGCTGGCCCCGCAGGTGCCCCGGGGCGCGGCCGGCGTCGTCGCCGGCGCGATGGTGGGCACGCTGGGCAGCGCTCTCCTCGGCAGCTACCTGGTGGCACCCTTCACGCCGACCCGGGCCGCGGTGATCGGCCTGGTCGCGGCCGTCACCGCCGTCCTGTCCGATCTCGCCGTGGGGTACGCGGAGGCGGGTCGCCTGATGGCGGGCGAACCGCCCACCATGTGGGTCGCCCGGCACATGCAGGGTCCGCTCGGCGGATTCGCCCTGGCCGCACCGGCGGCGTACGCCATGTGCATGCTGTTCCTCTGAGCCTACGGTTGAGGCCGGTGTCGGTCGGGTACCTACGGGTGCGCCGCGCTGCGGCACCGGTTCGGACGTCCCGCCGCATCGCGGCGGGCGGAGACAGGAGGCGGCGTGGCCCAGGAGTATCCGGCTGACGAGGCCCGGCCCCGACGGCGCGGTCGCAAGCTGCTCATCGGCCTGGTCGTCCTGCTCCTGGTGGTGGCGGGTCTGCTGGTGGTCGCCGACCGGGTGGCGGTCGGCGTGGCCGAGCGGCTCATCGCCGAGCGGGTCAGCCAGGAGGTCAGCAAGCAGGGGGCGCAGTCGGCCAAGCCCGACGTCGAGGTCGCCGGGACGCCGTTCCTCACCCAGGTGCTGGACGGGCGGTACGAGCGGATCTCCATCACTCTGCGGGACGTGCAGGCGTCGGTCGAGGGCGACGCCGTACGGCTGCCGGTGCTGGACGTGGACGCCCGCAACGTGCGTGCCTCGCTCGACACGCTGCGGACCGGGCAGGGCGACGTCGTCGCCGACACGGTCAACGGCACCGGCACGATCAGCTACGAGAGCCTCGCCGCGCTGCTGAACCGACCCGGGCTCACCCTCGGCGAGCAGGGCGGCAAGCTCGCCGTCACCGCCCCGGTCGACATCCTCGGCCAGAAGTTCACCGTCGCCGGCACCGCCGACGTCACCGTCGCCGAGAACGGCGCCGTCGCCCTGCGCTTCAGCAAACTGGACGCCGCCGGCCTGCCGAACCTGCCGCTGGCCCGCACGATCCTGAACAAGTACGCCGAGGGCATCTCCGTCGACGTGCCGCTGCCCGACCTGCCGTTCCAGCTCGCGGTCCGGGAGGTCCGGCCGTTGCCCGAAGGGCTGGCGGTCACCGCCGACGCGAAGAACGTACCGATCAACTCCGCCGGCTGAGCGGCGCGTCAATCATCCGGGCCGCTGGGACACCCCATCGGCCCCGCAGCCCTGACGATCCCGGATGGTGGTCGGTCCAGTGGCAGCCCGGTCACTGCCTGGTAGGCTCCGTGCTCATGGGGACCCACCTCACCAAACGGCGCGCGGTCGACCTGTGCCGCGTGGCCACCTGCCTGTGTCGCCCTGTCATCTGACGGCGGGGCTGTTTTTGGCCGCCTGACGGCGGCCACCGGCACGCAGGGTCCTCGACCCTTTCCGGTGATCCCACCGAACGCCCGGCAGCGGCGCCGTCGCACAAACCCGTGATCCCGTCCTTCCGCTGGGTCCCGCGCGCGGTGCGACAGTTCAACCCATCGATATTCGCGCGTTGGCTCACCATCCATCCTCACCAGGGAGTGATTCGATGAGTCGCGACACCGCACTCGTCTCGGTCGAATGGGCCGAGAAGAACCTTGACGCCCCGGGCGTCGTCTTCGTCGAGGTCGACGAGGACACCTCGGCCTACGAGACCAGCCACATCGCCGGCGCCATCAAGATCGACTGGCGGACCGACCTCCAGGACCCGGTCCGCCGGGACTTCGTCAACAAGACCCAGTTCGAGGCGCTGCTGTCCGAGCGGGGCATCAGCAACGACGACACCGTGATCCTGTACGGCGGCAACAACAACTGGTTCGCGGCGTACGCCTACTGGTACTTCAAGCTCTACGGCCACCGCGACGTGAAGCTGCTCGACGGCGGTCGCAAGAAGTGGGAGCTGGACGCCCGTCCGCTGGTCACCGAGACGGCGGCCCGCCCGGCGACCCAGTACGTCGCGCAGGAGCCGGACACCTCCATCCGGGCCTTCCGCGACGAGGTCGTCGCCGCGATCGGCACCAAGAACCTGGTCGACGTGCGCAGCCCCGACGAGTTCGCCGGCCGGCTGCTCGCCCCCGCGCACCTGCCGCAGGAGCAGGCGCAGCGGGCCGGTCACATCCCGACCGCGATCAGCGTCCCGTGGTCCAAGGCGGCCAACGAGGACGGCACCTTCCGGTCCGACGACGAGCTGCGCAGGATCTATGGCGACGCGGGGCTCGACGACGGCAAGGAGACCATCGCGTACTGCCGGATCGGTGAGCGTTCCTCGCACACCTGGTTCGTGCTTCAGGAGCTGCTCGGCCACCGCAACGTGAAGAACTACGACGGTTCCTGGACCGAGTACGGCTCGCTCGTCGGCGTGCCGGTCGCGCTCGGCGATGAGCCCGGGGAGGCCTGATCCGCCATGACTGCTCCCACCGCTGCGGGTTGCGCCGCACCCGACCAGGCCGCGCCGCTGCCGACCAGCCTGGACCTGGAGAAGGAAACCGTCATCACGGGAATCGTCCGCTCGGCGGCGGACGAGGCTGTGCCGGGCGCGTACGTCCGGCTGCTCGACTCGACCGGTGAGTTCACCGCCGAGGTGGTCACCTCGGCGGCCGGCCAGTTCCGGTTCTTCGCCGCGCCCGGTTCCTGGACGCTGCGGGCGCTGTCCCGGCACGGCAACGGCGACGCCGCCGTCACCGCCGGCCGGGGCGTCAACGAGGTCACCGTCACCGTCGCCTGACCCACTGCTCTGATCGACCGGGGCCGGTCACCCTCCGGGGTGGCCGGCCCCGATCGTCGTCAGCGCGGGTGGCCGGCGGCCATCAGGTCGTTGATGGTCGGAGCACTTTTCCTCCCCACGTTGGGTCCCGATGGGTTCGGGACGAGCGCGCACCGCCGCGACGGCCGCGCAGCGGGCGGGTGGAGTGGGTGGCGCCCCCACGTCCGCTGACAGTCATGCTCTGGCGTGTTCGGACGGTGCTCAGTGAATAACGCCGGTCAGTGCCTGGTCAGTGACGTGGCGTCATCCCGACCGTGGACGGGGCCCCGAATCGCATCGGCATACGTCACTATCGTCGGGTGGTGGTCGCGGGTGGTGCGGGCGGAGTCGGCGGGCCCGGCGCAGAGGCCCCGATCGTCGTCTGCGTCAGTGCGGACGCCTCGGTGCGCGAGCGGGTGCTGCGGCAGCTGGACGGGATCGGGCCGGTCGTGACCTGCGCCGACCTTGCCCAGCTGCGGGCGATGCTGTTCCCACCGCCGGGCGGTTCGACACCGGCCACCCCGCCGGCCCCGCCGCAGGGGCGGGTCAGCTGGGGTGAGCTGGTCGTCGACCGGGCCGGGCACCTGGTCACCTGGCGCGGCGATCCACTCCCGCTCACCCGTACCGAACGGGAGCTGCTCGCCCGGCTCGTCGGTCCGCCGCTGGTGGTGTGGAGCCACGAGCAGCTCTTCGCCGCGGTCTGGGCCGGCGCGTACCTCGGCGACACGGCGATCCTGCACTCCGCGATCAAGCGGCTCCGGCGCAAGCTGCACGGGCTGCCGGGCGGGCCGCGGGTGCACACCGTGCGCGGGGTCGGCTACCGGCTCGATCCGCCGCCCCGGCCGGCCTGACCCTCGGCCGTCATTCCGGCTGCCGACCGCTGCCTCCGGTACGGCGGACCGCCCGTGACACCATGGCCGGGTGAACGGTGCTGTCCAGACGGGTTGGGCCCCGTCGAGCGATCCCGCCGCGCCGGCACCTGCCCGGCGTGGGCGGCGCTGGCTGCTGGTCGCGACCGTGCTGTGGGCCGTCCTGCTGGCCGGGCTCGCCGGGATGTCGGTCCGCGACGACCCGCCGACGGTGCGCGAACAGCGCTCCCTCGACGAGGCTGCCCCGGTGGTCGACCGGGCGGTCGGTGAGCTGGCCCGCGCCGCAGGCACGGCCGGGCTGCTGGAACTGGGCCCGGTGCGGGTCAACGCCGGCTGCCGCGTCACCCCGTTCTCCGACGGCGCGGCGCTGCGCCGCGAGGTCGGCGTGCTCGCGCCCGCCGGCACCGAGCGCGCCGTGCTGACCGGCATCGCCGACCGGCTGCCGTCCACCTGGCGGGCCGGAGTCGGCCCCGGCCTGGACGGCCCCGAACTGCACGCCGACGCCGGGGACTTCGTCGCCGTCGAGGGACGACCGACCGGGGACGGCCGGCTCCGGTTGACCGTCGACACCGGCTGCCGGCCGCTGGGCGCCGGCTACGACCCGAAGCCGGCCACCGGCGCCGGCCCGGAGGCCACGGCCCTGACGGCTGCCCTGACCGCGCTCGACCGTCCGGCCGACGCCGCGCCGGACCTGGTCACCGCGCCGTGCCCCGGCGGCGCCGTGGCCCGTACCGCACGGTCCGCCGCCGGGCCCGGCTCGGCCACGGCCGGCGCGCTCGCCCCGCTGGCCGCCGGCACCCCACTGCTGGACAACCCCCCGCTGTACGCGTACCGCACCGGCGACGTCACCGTGCTGGCCGAACTCGGCCCGGACACCGCACGGGTGGCCGCCACCGTCGGCTGCCCCGCCTGAGCCGGACGTCGGGCCCGGGTCAGCCGCCCGTCTGGTGATCCTGCGGGCCTCGGCTGCGACCCAACGCGTCCACGCGGCCCCAGCGGCCGGGAATGTCCAGCAGCTCCACCCGGCCCATGCCCGGTGGCACAGCCGGATCGATGATCAGGTGTTCGCCCTGCGGTTCCAGCCCCAGCATGACCCGCAGCAACAGCAGCGGGGTGCCGCTCGACCAGGCCTGCGGGCTGCACGCGGTCGGGTACTCCACCGGGTAGCCGGTGCGGCTGCGGGCGTAGCCGGCGAACGCCTCCGGCAGCCGCCCGTCGAAGTAGCGGGACGCCGCGAGCATCGAGTCGCAGATCAGCCCGGCCTCCTCCCGGTAGCCGTACCGGCCCAGGCCCCAGGCGATGATCGAGTTGTCGAACGGCCACACGGTGCCCACGTGGTAGCCGATCGGGTTGTACCGACCCTCGCCCTCGGCCAGGGTCCGCACCCCCCAGCCCGAGAAGAGCCGCGGACCGAGCAGGTGGTCGACCACCTTGCGGGCCCGGGACTCGTCCACGATCCCGCTCCACAGCAGGTGCCCGATGTTCGACGTGAGCGCGTCCACCTGCCGGCCGTCGGCGTCCAGGGCGAGCGCGTAGTACTCCCGGTCGGCGATCCAGAAGTCGTGGTTGAACCGCTGCTTGAGCGCCGCCGCCTCCCGCTCCAGCCGGTCGGCGTACGCCGGGTCGTTCCAGACCTTCCGGGCCAGCCGGGCGGTCCGGATCTTCGCGTCGTACGCGTAGCCCTGCAACTCGCAGGTGGCCCGGGGGAAGCCGGGCAGCCGGCCGTCGGCGTACGAGATGGCGTCCCAGGAGTCCTTCCAACACTGGTTCTGCAGCCCGGACTCCGGGTTGCGGGTCCGATACCAGAGGTAGCCGGTGCCGAGCAGGTCGCCGTACGTGTCGATCCACTCCAGGGCCGCCCGGATGTTCGGCTCCAGCCGCTTGACCAGCGCGGTGTCGCCGGTCCAGCGCTCGTACTCGTCGATCAGGATGACGAACAGCGGGGTCGAGTCGGCCGACCCGTAGTACGGCGAGTGGGGCTGCTCCTCGAAGCCGGCGGTCTCGCCGTACCGCAGCTCGTGCAGGATCTTGCCGGGCTCCTCGTCCCGGAAGTCGTCCACCCGGTGCCCCTGGAGACCGGCCAGCATGAAGATGGTCGGGGGGATCAGCTCCGGCAGGAACGGCAGCACCTGCAACGAGGTGATGATGCTGTCCCGACCGAACAGGGTCATGAACCACGGCAGCCCGGCGGCGATCAGCCGTACGCCCAGGGCGATCGACTCGTAGCGCAGCGCGGCCAGGTCGTTGAGGCTGCGCCGGTACGCCCCGGCCAGCGGCTCGCAGTCACAGCCGAGCTTCGGCGCCCGGTCGATCAGCTCCTGCTGCTCGGCGCGGATGGCGTCCCCGCTGCGGCTGCCCGCGTACGGCAGGGTGGCCCGGATGTCCTCGCCCCGGGCCCCGTAGACGACGGTGGAGACGTGCAGCCGGGTGGTCCACTCGCTGTTGCTGTCGATCCGGACCCGGAAGGTCATCCCGGAGTTGTCGACCTGCGCCGGAACCGTGGAGCGGACCACGGTCTCCCGGCGGAACGCCTCCCGCCGGTACGTCAACCGCAGCTCGTTGTCGGTCGCCGCGACCGTCGTCCGGCCCACCTTCTCCCGGGCGTGCTTGATCTCGAACAGGTCGGCGAAGTCGCTGCTCATCTCGATCCGGACGGTGAACTCGCCCTCCTCGCCGGAGTGGTTGAGCACGGTCAGCTCCTCGTCGAAGCTGCCCCCGATCTCTCTGCTGCGGATCACCGACCACTTGGCGTCCAGGTAGTGGGTGGGTTCGCCGGGAGCGAGGAAGAACGTCGTCCGGTACGACTGGCTGTCGTCGATCGAGAGTGCGTGCAGCCGCTCGCCGTTGAGGGTGAGCACCCAACTGGACAGGAAACGCGTGTCGAAGGAGAACAACCCGGTCGGGAAGGTAAAGGACGGCTCGATGTCGCCGCGTCGGTCGCTGACCAGGAAGGTGTTGCCGTCCAGGATGCTGACGAGATCGTTCACGTCCGCCGCCCGACTGCCTCCCGGGCCACCTCGCGCGGGTCGCGGGTGCCCGGCGGGTTCGGGAAGAAGCGGCGGAAGGCCAGGAAGAGCACCACGTCACCGCTGAAGGTGCTCTCGTTGCGCAGTACCGCCGCGAGCGCCTGGGCCTCGCCGGTGATCAGCCTGTCGAACAGGGCCGAGCTGCTGAACCAGATGGCGTCGGCCGGACCCCGCTCGCGGCTGGCCTGTACCGCTCCCGGCCGCATCCGGACCAGCCAGTGTTCGGTCCGGTGGTCGGTGCCGAGATCGATCTGCAGGGTCCCCCTGGCCAGGCCGCCCAGGACCGCGGGGGCGCGCGTCGGCAGCGATTCGAAGAACCTCTCCGTCGCCTCGGTCACAGTCGAATCGTAGGCAGCTGTCCGAGATGTCGGGTCGGTATCGGGAGTCCGCCCATACCGTCGCCCCGAGGTGTGCCGGTGGTCAGTAGACCAGCGCCTGCGTGCCCTCGGCCAACGCCTCCTCGACGAAGACCGCGGCGCCCGCGATCCGCACACCGGGCAGTACGTCGTCCGGGCCGATCTCCCGCCGGGCCGCGCACTGGGTGCAGGCGGTCACCCGACCACTGGTCAGGATGACGTGCAGCAGCTCGGCCAGCGGCGCGGAGTGCGGTAGCTCGAACTCCTGGGCGCGGCCGGGCAGCGCGAACCAGGTCGACTCCCCGGTCAGCCAGAGCGACACGTCCACGCCGGCCGCGACCGCCGTGGCGGCGACCGTGAAAGCCTGCGCGCACCGCTCCGGGGCGTCCGCCCCAGCGGTGACCTTGACGACGAGAGAGCGGGCCATGAGGCCCAGCATAGGATGGTCACGATGGTTACCGAGATCGGGTTCGTCAGCCTGCTGGTCGCCGGCCTGGGCGGGCTCGCCGGCGGCCTGGTCTACCTGGCAGTAAAGATTTCGAGGGGACGTTGGTGAGCGCGAGGAGTGAGCCGGGCCTGCGAGCCCCGCAGTCGCGAACGAAGGTGGCACGGTGAGCGCGAGGAGTGAGCCGGGCCTGCGAGCCCCGCAGTCGCGAACGAAGGTGGCACGGTGAGCGACGAGAACCCGCTGCAGCCACCGTGGCTGAACGCGCCGCCGGTCGAGGAGTACCCGTTCGAGGAGAGTCACGACCTGCGGGTCGGCCCGAAGCTGCACCCGGCGCTGGACGGCCTGCTGCCGTACATCGGTCTGTGGCGCGGCCGGGGCAAGGGTGGCTTCCCCACCATCGAGGACTTCGACTACGCGCAGGAGATCCGGATCAGCCACGACGGCCGGCCGTTCCTGCACTACGAGTCGCGCGCCTGGATCCTCGACGAGCAGAGCAGGCCCGTCCGCCCGGCCGGGCGTGAGGTCGGCTGGTGGCGACCGGTGCTGGTGGACGGTCGGGCAACCGACGAGCTGGAGGCCCTGCTCACGACCCCCACCGGGGTGATGGAGCTGCACCTCGGCAAGCGCACCGGCACCCAGGTCGAGTTCGCCACCGACGCGGTGGTCCGGACGGCGACCGCCAAGGAGGTCACCGGCGGGCACCGGCTCTTCGGCATCGTCGAGGGGGCGCTGCTCTACGCCCAGGAGATGGCGGCGATGGGTCACCCACTCAGCGCGCACCTCTCCGCCCGGCTCGTCCGGGTCGGCGGCTGACGCTTCAGCCGACGGGGAAACCCAGCAGCGACTGCAGGGCGGGGGTGCGCGGGCAACGGTCCCGGCGCACCCCGTCCAGCGTGTGGACCTCGGTGAGCCCGCGCACCGACGAGGCGAACCACACCCCGTCGGCGTCGTGCAGCTCGGCCGGGGTGACCATCCGTTCGGCGGCGCTCAGGCCCAGCTCGCCGGCGTGGGCGAGCAGCCAGGCGACGGTCGTGCCGGGCAGGATGCCGGTGGTGGCGGCCGGCACCGTGCGGAGCGTGTCGCCGGTGAGCCACACCACGTTGGCCGTGGGCCCCTCCAGGGCGTACCCGTCGGAGGAGATCCAGAGCACGTCGTCCACCCCGTTGGCGCGGGCCCAGCGGCGGGCGGCGCTGTTGACCGCGTACGAGGTGGACTTGATCCCGGTGGGCAGCCAGGTCAACTCGGCGCGGGCGGTGGCGGGCACCCCGAGCGGCAGGTTCGCGACGCTGATCCCGTCCCGTCGCGCCATCCGCGCCGCCGCCGGCACCTCGCTCAGCGTGGCGTAGACCGTCGGTGCGCCGGCCTGCGGGCCCCGGGTGCAGACCAGCCGCAACGCCCCCTCGACCCGCGCCGGCCAGCCGGCGCACACCGTGTCGAGCAGGTCGGTCAACGCGGCGGCGTCGGGCACGGCCAGCTCGATGGCGGCGGCCGACGCGGCCAGCCGGGCCAGGTGCTCGTCGCGCAGCCACGGCCGGCCCTGGCGCAGGTGCATGCTCTCGAAGAGCCCGTCGCCGTGCAGGACGCCACGGTCGTCGCCGCGTACCACCGGCTCCGTGGCCGGGACCGGGCCCTGCCCGAGCACGGCGATCCGCGCGGTCGGGCCGACCGGAACCTGCCCGGTGAAGGACGTCGCCATGAGGGTCGAGGGTAGCGACGGGCGTCGCACGGCGGAGGTAGCCACGGCCGCCGAACTATGATCGGACGGTGTCCGAATCCTCCCTCGCGGAAATGCTCCGGGCCCGTGGGCTGCGGCTGACGGCCCAGCGGCAGCTCGTCCTCCAGGCGGTGCTCGATCTGGGCCACGCCACACCGGAGCAGGTGCACACCGCCGTCCGGGAGGTCGCCGCCGGCGTCAACATCACCACCATCTACCGCACGCTGGAGCTGCTGGAACGGCTCGGCCTGGTGACCCACACCCACCTCTCGCACGGTTCGCCGACCTACCACGCGGCGGGTGAGCACCAACACGTCCACCTGGTCTGCCGGGAGTGCGGCGCGATCGACGAGATCGATCCGGAGCTGCTCCGCCCGCTCGCCGAGCAGTTGGCCGCGCAGCGGGGTTTCCGGGTGGACATCGGGCACGTGTCACTCTTCGGCGTCTGCGACCGCTGCGAGAACGGGGATCAAACATGATCGACATCGCGGGCGCGGTGGCCGTCGAGAGCATCGACGAGGCCAGCCGTGACCAGCCGGACCCGGCGCACGTCGCGGTCGGGGTGCGGGGGGTGGCCGCGCACTACGGCGATCCGCTGCGCGAGCAGCGCGTCCTGGACACCGAGGTCGGCCTGGTCGACCGGTCACACCGGGGGATCATCGCGGTGCCCGGCGAGGAGCGGGCCGGCTGGCTGCACACGATCACCTCGCAGCACCTGAGCACGCTGGCCGCCGGCGAGGGCACCGAGTTGCTGGTGCTCTCGCCGCACGGGCACGTCGAGCAGCACGCCCTGGTCGCCGAGGACGGCGAGACGACCTGGCTGGACACCGAGCCGGGGGCGACCGACGGTCTGCTGGCGTACCTGGAGAAGATGCGGTTCTTCAGCAGGGTCGACCCCCGCGACGCCACCGCCGAGCGGGCGCTGCTGTCGCTGGTCGGGCCGGCGGCGCCGGAGGCCCTGGGCACGCTCGGCGTGACCGGGCTGGCCGCGCCGGACCTGGTGCCGGTGCCGGGTCCGAAGTTCGCCGCCGGGGCCGTGCCGCCCCGAGCGGGCATCCGGTACGACGTCCGACCGCTGCCGATCGGCGGGTGGGCGCGTCGCGGCCTGCTCGGGGTGGACCTGCTGGTGCCCCGCTCGGCGATGGAGCAGGTGGTCGCCGAGCTGCGCGGCGCGGGCGTGCCGGTCGCCGGCCTCTGGGCGTACGAGGCGATCCGGGTCGCCGCCCGGCAGCCCCGGGTCGGGGTGGACACCGATCACCGGACCATCCCGGCCGAGGTGGACCTCATCGGCCCGGCGGTGCACCTGGACAAGGGCTGCTACCGGGGTCAGGAGACGGTGGCCCGCGTACACAACATGGGTCGGCCGCCGCGCCGCCTGGTGCTGCTGCACCTGGACGGGGTGACCACCGACCAGCCGCCGACCGCCGGTACGCCGGTCACCCTCGACGGCCGGGCGGTGGGCTTCGTGGGCACCGCCGTGCTGCACCACGAGCTGGGTCAGGTCGCTCTCGCCGTCCTGAAGCGGAACGTCCCGGACGACGCCGCGCTGATGATCGGCGAGACCGCGGCGGCGATCGACCCGTCCTGACCGGGGCGTCTAGGATCGCCGGCATGACGACAGGGACGTTGATCACGGTGGCCCCGACGGGCGCGGAGTCGGCCAAGGCGGAGGTGCCGGCGCTGCCGGTGACCCTGGACGAGCTGCTGCTCACCGCCAAGGAGTGCGAGGCGCTCGGCGCCGCCGTGATCCACGTTCACATCCGCGACGACGAGGCGCGGCCGACCCTCGACCCGGCCCGGCTGGCCGAGACGGTGGCGGCACTGCGGGAGAGCACCGACCTGATCGTGCAGCTCTCCTCCGGCGGCGCGGTGACCGACCCGGAGGCGTCCCGGCTCGCCGTGCTCGACGCGGGTCCGGACATGGCCTCCTGCACCATGGGCACGGTCAACTTCGGCGACGACGTCTTCCTCAACCGCTGGGAGTTCATCGTCGACCTGCACACCCGGATGCAGGAGCGCGGCATCGTGCCGGAGTACGAGATCTTCGACCTCGGCCACCTGTCCGCGTTGCAGCGGCTGCTCGGCAAGTACGGCCTGCCGGCGGGCGGTCACGTGCACGTCGACTTCGTGATGGGGGTGCCGGGCGGCATGCCGGGCACCACCGAGACGCTTGTCGCCGCCCACCGGATGCTGGCGGACCTGCCCGCGGGCACCACCTTCTCGGCCACTGGCATCGGCCGCAGCACGATCCCGGTCATGCTCGCCTCGCTGTCCACCGGCGGGCACCTGCGGGTCGGCATGGAGGACACGGTGACGTACGCCAAGGGTCGGGCGGTCGAGTCCAACATGCAGTTGGTCGCCCGCGCGGTCGGCTTCGCCCAACTCGCCCAGCGACCGCCGCTGACCACCACCGAGGCCCGCGCGCTGCTCGGGTTGTAAGGCCGGACACCTTCCGCGCCCCTGTCACCCGGGCGGTGGACCACCTGGTCACCCCGCCGACGGACAGCCTCGGCCCCTCGGTACCGTCCAGCACGTGGGAAAGACGTACGAGGGCGGCGTGCCGCTCGCCGAGGTGGTCCGGTCCGGGTTCGTGGAGGGCGCGCACCGCGGCTCGGTGGTGGTGCTGGACGCCGCCGGGGTGCCGCTGGCGACCGCCGGGGACGTGACCGCGCCGATCTTCCCGCGCTCGGCCAGCAAGCCGATGCAGGCGATCGGGATGCTCCGCGCCGGCCTGACGCTTACCGATCCGGCCGACCTGGCGTTGGTCTCGGCGAGCCACGCGGGGGAGGACTTCCACCTGGCCCGGGTCGGCGCGCTCCTCGACCGGGCCGGGCTGGACGCCTCGGCGCTGCACTGCCCGCCCGACCTGCCGGTGGGTGCGGCGGCCCGGGAGGCGGTGCTGCGGGCCGGGGGCGGGCCGAGCCGGGTGCAGATGAACTGCTCCGGCAAGCACAGCGGAATGCTGCTGACCTGCGAGGCCGCCGGGTGGCCGCGGGACGGCTACTGGCGGCCGGAGCACCCGTTGCAGCAGGGGTTGCGAGCCGCCATCGAGGAGTTCACCGGCGAGCAGGCGGCGGCGGTGGGGGTGGACGGCTGCGGTGCCCCGGTGCTGGCGGTGTCGCTGACCGGCCTGGCCGGGGCGTACCTCCGGCTGGTCGGCGCCGAGCCGGGCTCGGCGCCGCGCACGGTGGCCGACGCGATGCGGGCGCACCCGGAGATCGTCGGTGGCACCCAGGCCGACGACACCCGGCTGATGCGCGGTGTCCCGGGCCTGCTGGCCAAGGTCGGCGCCGAGGGCGTGTTCGCGGTGGGGCTGCCGGGCGTCGGCGCGGTGGCTCTGAAGATCGACGATGGAGCCGACCGGGCCCGGATGCCGGTGCTGGTCTCCGCGCTGCGCCGGCTCGGTGTGGACGCGCCGGTGCTGGCCGAGTACGCCGAGGTGCCGCTCTTCGGCGGTGGCGTTCCGGTCGGGGCGGTCCGCCCGCTCTGGTGACGCCCCCGCGCCCCAGCCGTTGATCATGAAGTTATTGCCACTCGCGTCGGCGTGTCGTGGCAATAACTTCATGATCAACGGGGTGAGTCGCGCCGCCGGTCAGCTCAGGAAGTCGAGCAGGGCGGCGTTGACGGGCTCCGGACGCTCCAGCGGCAACAGGTGTGCGGCATCCGGCACATCCGGCAGCCGTACCGCGCCGGGGACCTCGGCGGCGATCCGGTCGGCGAGGCGGCTGATGTCCGGTACGTCGGCGGCGCCGGCGGTGACCAGGACGGGCACCCGCAGCTCGCTGAGGCGGCCGATCGCCGGAGGCATCAGCTCGCCCACCTCCACCGCGCCGAGCGCGAGCTCGGCGGCCAGGGCGCGCTGGTCCATCTCCTGCGCGAACGCCAGCAGTTCGGGGTCGACGTCGGCCGGCTGGCGGCCGGGCCCGACCACCCAGAACCGCACCTCGCCGGCCGCCCCGGCGACGAAGTCGTCCGGGTCGACCTCGCCGACCAGGTCGTCCCAGAGGTCGTTGGCCTCGTCGGACCACTCGTTGCCGGAGAGCGCCGTGTCGAAGAGGGCGAGCGCGCTCACCCGGTCCGGGTGCGCGAGCGCGGTGTCGACGGCGACCGATCCACCGAAGGAGCAGCCGACCAGCGCGGCCCGGGGCAGGTCGAGGGCGTCCAGCAGGCCGGCCACGTCGTCGTGGTGCGCGAACGGCGTCGGGGGCAGCTCGGAGTCGCCGTACCCGCGTAGGTCCGGGACGATCACCCGGTGCCGGGCGGCGAGCGCGGGCACGACGCCCCGCCACATCCGCCGGTCCGCGATGCCGGCGTGCAGCAGCACGACGGGCGAACCGCTGCCGACCTCGTCGTACGCGAGAGATGCTCCGTTGACTGTGATCTTGTGCACCAACGGACCGTACGGATCCGGCGAGCGGCGCGCAAACGTGATGCTGAGACCTTGCTAACTTTGGCAAGCATTTCGCTTGCAAGAGCTAGCAGGCGGCATTAGCGTCGTGTCCATGGCCACACCCAAGGACCTTCCCGACGTCGGCGGGTTCATCCGCGATCTGCGGCGCAACGCCAAGATCTCGCTGCGTCAGCTCGCCGAGCAGGCGGGGGTCAGCAACCCGTACCTCAGCCAGATCGAGCGCGGGCTGCGCAAGCCCAGCGCCGAGGTGCTCCAGCAACTGGCCAGCGCGCTGCGGGTCTCGACCCCGGCGATGTACCTGCGGGCCGGCCTGCTCGACGACAAGGAGGGCCACGGGGTGCTCGCCGCCATCGCGGTGGACCCCGACCTCACGATGGCCCAGAAGCAGTCGCTCAGCCAGATCTACGAGACGTTCCGCCGGGAGAACGCCCGCCTCGCCGAGGCCCAGGCCGCCGCCGAAGGCCCGGCCGCCGAGAGCCCGGCCGCCGAAGGTTCGGCCGCCGCCGGCCCGGCCAGCGGGAACCCGGATGTCGCCGGCAGCGGCGGAGTGACCGGGGCGACCATCCCGACCGACGTCGCCGACGAGCCGGCCGATGTGGCCAACCTGGCCGCCACCGGCCCCACCACCGCGGGCGGCACCCCGACCGAGGCCGTGCTCGAGTCGGTCGCCGTCACCGAGGCGGGCACCGCCCCCGCCCCGGGCAGCAGCACCAGCACCCCCGAGAAGAGCAGCACCAGCACCCCCGAGAAGAAGGCCGCCGGACCGGCGGTCCGCAAGGCCGCCGAGGCGGCCGAGGAGGAGACGTCATGACCGAGCCGAAGACCAACCGCATCCCCGCCCCGATCTACGCCGCCGCCGGTGTCGCCGAGCTGGCCCTCGAGCAGTTGCGCAAGCTGCCCGCGGCCGTCGGTCTCCACGGCACCCGGGTCGTCGCCGACCTCGGTGGCCGGGCCGTGCTGACCGGTTTCGAGCTGCGCCAGAAGGCCACCGAGACGCTGCGTACCGCCAACGAGACCGCCGAGACCCTGCGCGGGCGCGCGCAGGCCGAGCTGGACCTGGCCAAGCTGCGCGAGGCGGCTGACCTGACCAAGCTCCGCGAGGCGGCCGACCTGACCAAGCTGCGCGAGGTCGCCGACATCGACAAGTTGCGGGCCGCCGCGACCCGCAACGCCGCCGTGGTGGTCGCCGGTGCCCAGGCCGCGCAGGAGCGGGCGTACGCCGCGTACGGCGCGCTGGTGGCCCGTGGTGAGCGGGTCGTCGGCGCCGGTGTGCTGGAGGCCGCCGAGACGGTCAACGCCGACATCGAGGCCACCCAGGCCGCGCCCGCCCCGGCCGCGCCGGCTGCCACCGCCCCGGCTGTGACCCCGGCCCCGGCCGAGGTGCCGAGCCCGGCCGAGGTGGCCGAGATCGCCGAGGCCAAGCCGGCCGCCGTCAAGAAGGCTGCCCGGGCGAAGGCCGCGAAGCCGGCCGAGACCCCGTCGGCCAAGCTGCCCCGGGCCACCAAGCGGACCCGCCCGGCGGCCGAGTAGTTCGTCCTGTCGGCGATCCCGACGGCGTCCTTGACGGACGTAGTCGGGGTCGCCGACATAAACTTGCCGGCATGGCCACCGCCGCGCCGATCTTCGCGTTCGAAGTCCGTTACGTGATCGAGCTGATCCTGCTCGTCTTCGCGTTGATCATCCAGGGTGTCGCGTTGGTGCATGCCATCACGCAGCGCTCCGACGCCTTCTCCGCCATCGGGACGCTGCCCAAGGGTGGCTGGATCGCCATCCTGGCGGTCTGCCTCGTGCTGATCCTGCTCAGCCGCGGTCCGATCAGCCTCTTCGGACTGATCGGCATCGCCGCCGCGCTGATCTATCTGCTCGACGTCCGGGTCGGTCTCCGCGACCTCAGTGACGGCAAAGGGTTCTGGTGAGAGGTTTTCGCTGGCCGCCTCCGCCCGACAGCGGCCCCCGCACCTGGGGGCCGGGTCCGGGCGGGCCGCGTACCGGCCGGCCGGCTCTGCCGGAGCCGGAGACGGAGCTGGTCGCCACCCCGCACGGCGTGCAGCTGGAGCGCCTGGTCACCGGCGTCGGTGACCCGGTCACCGTGTTCGCGCACGGGCTGGGCAACGGGATCGCCACCACACGCCCGTTCGGCAGCGGGGTGGCCGGTCGTCGGCTGTTCTTCCAGTTCCGGGGTCACGGTCGCTCCGAGGCGCCGGCCGGCCCGTGGACCTACCTCGACCTGGCCCGCGATCTGCGGGCCATCGCGGATCTGGGCGGCGCCAGCCGGGCGTTCGGGGCGAGCCTCGGCGCGGGCGCACTGTGCCGCCTGCTGGCCGAGAGCCCGGAGCGCTTCGAGAAACTGGTGTTCTTCCTGCCGGCGGTCCTCGACCAGCCCCGCGGTCCGGTCGCCCGGGACCGCATCACCGCCCTGCTGGAGGCCGTCGAGAGCGGCGAGGCGTCGGCGGTCGCCGACGTCGTCGCGCTGGAGCTGCCGGCGGCGGTCCGCAACACGCCGGCCGGCTGGGCGTACCTGCGGCAGCGGCTCGACCAGCTGCTCCGCGACGGTCTGGCCGACGGCCTGGCCACGCTTCCGGAGCAGGCGCCGCTGCAGGACGCGACCGCCCTGGCGGCGGTCACCGCGCCGGCCCTGGTGATCGGCTGCGCGGGCGACGACCTGCACCCGGTCGAGGTCGCCGAGCAGCTCGCCGCCGCGCTGCCCCAGGCCACCCTGCACGTGTACGACCGACCGGGGGTGCTCTGGACGGAACGCGCCGACCTGCGGGAGCGGATCTCCGGCTTCCTCAACGGGTAACGTGGCCTGTCATGGGCGTCACACAGCATGGCCGGACGCACCGGCTGGATCTCGCCGACCCGACCGTGCGTGAGTGGACCTGCACGGTCCTGCACGCCGACCCGGAGCAGGGCATCGTCCTGGACCGCTCGGCGTTCTACCCGGGCGGCGGCGGCCAACCGCCGGATCACGGCGTGCTGCTCTGGCAGGGCGTGCAGACCCGGATCGTCGGCACCCGCAAGGGCGACGACCCGTACCTGATCCCCGCCGAGGGTGACCCGCTGCCGCCGGTCGGCACCGAGGTTGTCGGCGCGGTGGAGGACGAGCGCCGCACCCGTCTGATGCGTACCCACTCCGGGCTGCACGTGCTCTGCGGTGTGGTGTTCCGCGACTTCGGCGCGCTCGTCACCGGCAACTCGATGGAGCCGGGCGAGGCCCGGATGGACTTCAACCTCCCCGAGGTTCCGCCGGACTTCAAGAGTCGCATCGAGGAGCTGGTCAACGCCGAGGTGGCCGCCGACCGCGCGGTCGCCACCCGGGTGCTGCCGCGCACCGAGGCGCTGGCCCTTCCGGACATCATCCGTACCCAGTCCAACCTCATCCCGCCGGACGAGCAGGAGGTCCGGATCGTCGACATCGTCGGACTGGACGTGCAGGCCGACGGCGGCACCCATGTCGCGTCCACCGCCCAGATCGGCAAGGTGCAGGTGGTCAAGGTGGAGAGCAAGGGCCGGGCCAACCGCCGGGTCCGCGTCCGGTTGGTGGACTGACAAATTCGGACGCCGGCTGTCAGGTATCGCTGGCAGCCTCGCAGGCATGACACAACCGCTCGCAGGAAAGATCGCGCTCGTCGCCGGTGCCACGCGGGGTGCCGGCCGACAGATCGCGGTCCAGTTGGGTGCCGCCGGCGCCACCGTGTACGCCACCGGTCGCAGCAGCCGCGCCGGCCGTTCGGAAATGGACCGGCCGGAGACCATCGAGGAGACCGCCGAGCTGGTCACCGCGGCCGGCGGCACCGGCATCGCCGTGCAGGTCGACCACCTGGTGCCCGAACAGGTCCGCGACCTGGTCGCCCGGATCGACGCCGAGCAGGGCCGCCTCGACGTGCTGGTCAACGACATCTGGGGCGGCGACCCCCTGGTGACCTGGGACAAGCCGGTCTGGGAGCAGCCGCTGGAGGCGGGCTTCCGCACCCTGCGGCTGGCCGTCGACACGCACATCATCACCAGCCACTTCGCCCTGCCGCTGCTGATCCGTCAGCCCGGTGGCCTGGTCGTGGAGATCGGCGACGGCACCAAGGCGTACAACGACGAGAACTACCGCCTCTCGGTCTTCTACGACCTGGCCAAGGTCTCGGTCAACCGGCTCGCCTTCACCCAGGCGCACGAGCTGAAGCCGCACGGCGGCACGGCGGTCGCGCTCACCCCCGGCTGGCTCCGCTCCGAGGCCATGCTGGAGCACTTCGGCGTCACCGAGGAGAACTGGCGCGACGGGGCCGCCACCGACCCGCACTTCCTCATCTCGGAGACGCCAGCCTTCGTCGGCCGCGCGGTGGCCGCGCTCGCCACCGACGAGGAGAAGGCCCGCTGGAACGGCCAGTCCGTCGACGCGGGCACGCTGTCGAAGGTGTACGGCTTCACCGACGTCGACGGCAGCCAGCCGGAGGCCATCCGGTACATCACCGAGGTGGTCGGCGCCGGCAAGCCGGCCGACGTCACCGGCTACCGCTGACTCGCTGAAGGGTCACCTGCGGGCCCGCTGATCTGTGGGCCGGTGTCACGGCACGGCCGGGCCGTCGTAGCGCGCGGCGGCCCGGCGTGCCGCGCCCGCCATTTCCGCGCGCAGCTCCGGCGGGTCGAGCGCCTCCACCTCCGGGCCCAGCGCCAGCAACTGGGCGTACGCGACGCCGACCGACTCGACGGGCAGCCGGGCCACCACCCAGCCCTGCTCGTCGGGCTCGCCCACGGAGGCGACCACCTCGTCGTACACGTAAGGGGCATCGACCAGGCGTCGGAGCTGACGCAGGCCGGCGGGGCTGAGCCGGACGGTCACCTCGGCCCGCAGCATGGTCCGCAGGAATTCCCCGGCCTGCTCCCGCCAGTGCCCGGCCAGGTCGAAGCCCTCGTTGCGCTCGAAGTGCTCCTCGCCCACCTCGACCCCGGTCACGCGGTCCACCCGGTAGGTGCGGACATCCTCGCCGACCCGGCCGACCAGATACCAGACGCCGCTCTTGAGCACCAGGCCGTACGGCTGGACTCGGCGGGTCACCTCCTTCTCGCCGCGTCGGTAGCGCAGATCCACCACCCGGTCGCTCCAGACCGCCCGCGCCAGCTCGGCCAGCCACGGTGGTGGCGGCGTCTCCCGGAACCAGCCCGGCACGTCCAGGTGGAACCGCTGCCCGGTACGGGCCGGCGCGTCGCGCAGGGCGGGTGGCAGCGCGGCGAGCACCTTCAGCTCGGCGGACGCGACCGCGTCGGCGAGCCCCATGTCACCGGCGGGCCCCGGTAGCCCAGCGAGGAAGAGCGCCTCCGCCTCGTCCCGGGTCAGACCGGTCAGCCGGGTGCGGTAGCCGCCGAGCAGGCGGTAACCGCCGGCCCGACCCCGGTCGGCGTAGACCGGCACGCCCGCTGCGGAGAGCGCCAGGACGTCCCGGTAGACGGTCCGCTCGGAAATCTCCAGCTCCCGTGCCAGCTCGCCCGCCGTCATCGATCCGCGCGACTGCAACAGCAGCAGCAGCGAGATCAGTCGGGACGCGCGCACCCGCCCATCCTGCCTCGTGCCGCTCGCCGTCCGGCGAATTCGATCACCTGTCGTTAGGCTGCTCGATCGTGGACGTCAGCAGAATCGCCAGCCCGGTGACCGGGGTCGTCGGACGCTTCCTCCTCGGGGTCAGGCTGCTCCTGCGCGGACTGGGCATGTACGTCCGCAGCCCGAAGCTCATGCTGCTCGGTCTGGTGCCGGCGCTGATCTCCGGCGCGCTCTTCGTGGTCGCGATCGCCACCCTCGTGTACTTCGTGGACGACCTCGCGGCCCTGGTCACCCCGTTCGCCGACGACTGGTCGAGCACCGGCCGCAGCCTGGTCCGGGTGATCGCCGGGCTGGCCTTCATCGGGCTCGGTGGCCTGCTCGCGGTAGTCAGCTTCACCGCGGTCACCCTGGTCATCGGTGACCCGTTCTACGAGAAGATCTCCGAGATGGTGGAGGAGCGGCTCGGCGGCACCCCGGACGCCGTGGACGTGCCGTTCTGGTCGTCACTGCGTCGCAGCTTCGCCGACTCGGTACGCCTGGTGGCCCTCACGGCGCTGGTCGGCATCCCGCTCTTCTTCGCCGGTTTCATTCCGGTGGTCGGCCAGACGGTCGTGCCGGTGATCGGGGCGGCGGTGGGTGGCTGGTTCCTCGCCGTCGAGCTGGTCGGAGCGCCGTTCTACCGACGTGGCATGCGGTTGCCGCAACGCCGGACGATCCTCAAGGCGGACCGGCCCATGGCGCTCGGCTTCGGGGTGGCGGTCTTCCTCTGCTTCCTCATTCCGCTCGGCGCGGTGCTGGTCATGCCGGCCGCGGTCGCCGGTGCCACCCTGCTGGCCCGCCGCTCGTTGGGCCAGTCGATCGAGGAGAGCTGACATGGAGATCACCCTGGTCGAGGGGGACATCACCGCCCAGCGGGTGGATGCCATCGTCAACGCCGCGAACTCGTCCCTGCTCGGCGGCGGCGGAGTCGACGGTGCCATCCACCGGCGCGGCGGACCAGCCATCCTGGCCGAGTGCCGGGCGCTGCGGGCGTCCCGGTACGGCAGGGGCCTGCCCACCGGCCAGGCGGTGGCAACCACCGCCGGGGAACTGCTCGCCCGTTGGGTGATCCACACCGTCGGCCCGGTCTGGTCGTCCACCGAGGACCGCTCGGCGCTGCTGCGCGACTGTTACGCCAACAGCCTGCGCGTGGCAGACGAGTTGGGCGCGACGACGGTCGCGTTTCCGCTGATCTCCGCCGGCATCTACGGATGGCCAGTCGACGACGCGGTCCGTCAGGCGCTGTCGGTGCTGCGGTCGGCCACTCCGGCGACGGTCACCGAGGCACGCCTGGTGCTCTTCGGCGCGGATACGTACGCGACGGCACGCGAAGTCTTCGACGTCGCGTAGGGCGCGCGCTCCCTCCTTGATCACGTGACGCTGACCAGTTGTCAGAAGCGGGTTCGAACTGGTCACCATCAAGTGATCAAGGATTCGAAGTGCGACGCGCTCGCGCGGCGCTGCCGCGCCCGCCGGTCCCGGCCGGCCCGTCGGCCCTCGCCGGCCCGTCGGCCCCGGCCGGCCCCGGGGACCCGCCGGCCCCGCGGGTCCGGCCGCAGATCTTGGACAGTTTCCGTTAGCAGCTAACGGAAACTGTCCAAGATCTCGTCGTATCGGTGCGCCATCGCCGGCAGTGGGCATACCGAAAGACCCCCGGTCTACCCGAGGGTCTTGTTGATGTGGCTGCTCAGAGGGCGGCGGTCTTCACCATGTCGACGAAGCCCCGCCAGGTGTGACGGTCGAACCGGAGCGTGCCGCCATCGCGATCCTTCGAGTCGCGGACCGCGACGACGCCCGGCAGGTTGTCCGCGACCTCGACGCAGTCGCCGCCGTTAGAGCTGCTTCGGGTGCTGGTACGCCATTCGGCGCCGGTCAGGTCAGCCATGTTCGTGCCTTCAAGAAATCGATGGTGTGGCGGCGTGGAAGAGCCACTGATCGCAGCGTATCCCAGATGGCCCAGAGCGGGGCTGTCTCGTTGGTCAGTCGGCCGGCTGCCTGGTCGTCCAGGTATCCCACGTCGCCATCCTCGGTGGTAGCAATGACGAACGGCCCGGCCTGCCCGGCGTGCATGCCCGCGTCAAGCGGTAACACATGAAGGAAGGTGTTAGGCCGCTGCGCCATTTCGATCAGGTGGTCTAGCTGGGGATGCATGATGTCGGGCTCCCCACGGCGCAACGCGCATTCGTCGATGACTGCGATGAAGAGCGGGGGCTTACGCCGGTTAAGGACCGCCGCCTGTCGGCGGAGTCGCGTTTCGACGTAACCCGCAACCTCGTCCGCGTCCAGCAACCCGCTACTGAGGACTAGCGACGCGTACTCCGGTGTCTGTAGCAGACCGGGAATCACAGAAACCTGAAACGCGCGGAGGGCGGTCGCCTGAAGCTCTGTCTCGACCCACGGCCGCAGCCACGCCGGCTCACGGCGCTTTAAAACGTCCGGCCAAATGTCCCCCACATCAAGCCCTAGGACGCTCGCCGCTGCCGCTCGGCGGCGGTGTCGGCCCGGGCTGCCGCACTGGCGCTGTACCCGCTGCGGTGTCCACTGGCCGTGTTCAGCCGCGCGGTTGTCGCTACTGTCCCGCTGGCATGGCGACCGGGTCGGGATGCTGCTCATGTTGACCACGCTCGCGTGGGAGGCGTTCGCCGACGCGCTGAAGCTCGGCTTGCGCCCGGACCCCGCGGTGTACGTCGCGCGGTTCCTGGAGTGGACGCGCCCGCGCAGCGACAACCGAGCTGACTGATCAGGTCAGGTCGGCCAGGCAGGCCCACAGGGTCGCCACCGGTCGGTAGCCCAGCCGGGCGTTGATCGCCAGCATCGGCGCGTTGGCTTCGTCGTTCGAGGTGTACGCGACCCGTACGCCGGCTTCGGCGGCCCGGTGCAGCGCCGCCGTCTTGGCCAGTCGGGCGAGCCCTCGACCCCGGTACGTCGGGACGGAACAGGTGTAGTCCGACCACATCCGCTCCCCGTCCCGCTTGACCAGGCTGAACGCGGCCACCTCGCCGTCGACCTCGGCGGCGGTGCTGGCGGTCTTGTCCAGTCCGAGGTTGTCCCACACGTCGTACTGCCAGCTCTCGAAGGTGACCGCGTCGACGGGTACGTCACCGGGTTCGTCGACGGCTGCGGCGACGTTCGCCTCGTAGAGCAGGTGCGGGTCCAGCTCGGCGATCGGCCGCAGTCGTACACCCGGAGGCGGCTCGGGCAGCGCGGGCGGCGGGGTCAGGTCCAGCGCCGAGTAGCGCACCTCGCGGCTGGGCGTGAAACCGTGCCGGCGGGCGAAGGGCAGCGAGTCCGCTGCGGCCATGGTGCGTACGCGGCGGACCCCGAGAGGGCGGAGGTGGTCGGTCGCGGCGGTCAACAGCGCCGTCCCGATTCCCCTGCGGCGGTGCTCGGGGTGCACGTGCAGCATGCTGACGTCGCCGAAACCCTGCACCGATGTCGAGGTGTTGGGCTCGGCGGACGTCCAGCCGACCACCTGGCCGTCGACCTCGGCCACGAACGCGGTCCAGCCGTCGATCGGCGGTGGTTCGGCGATCATCTTGCGGGTCGACTCGACCCCACGCACCAGGTACGGGTGGACGTTCGCCCGCAGGGCCACCACGCCCGGGGCGTCGTCGGGCTGCGCCACACGGATGCGCATCTCAGGCCCCCGTCCGTACGGCGGCGACGGCCTCGACCTCGACGAGCTGGTCGGTGTAGCCGAGCACGGCCACACCCAGCAGGGTGCTGGGCGGATCGTGGTCGCCGAAGAAGTCCCGGACCACCTCCCAGACGGTCACCAGGTCGGCCTGCCGCGACGATGCCACGTACACGGTGGTCTTGACGACGTCGGTGAGCCGCGCGTCGGCCGCGCCGAGGGCGGTCTCCATGTTCGCCAGCACCTGCCGGGCCTGCGCGGCATGGTCACCCGGCGCGACGGTGCGGCCCTCGGCGTCCAGCGGGCACGCCCCGGCGGTGAACACCAGGCGGGCGGGCGGCTCGACGGTGGCCGCGTACGCGTACTCGGCGACGTCGCAGAGAGCGGGCACGTGCAGCAACGCGACAGGATCCGGCATGCCGGCGAGGCTAACGACGATCGCGCACGGTGGCGACGCATTAACGCGCCGGGCAGCAACTTCAGGGTTGTTGCTGCCTCCCGACGCCGGGAAGCAGCAACAACACCGAAGTTGTGCGGATCTTGAAAGCGGATCTTGAGAGCGAGACGGGTCAGGCCGACGCGCGGATGATCAGCTCGGTATCGAGCATGACGGCCGGTTCGATCGCTTCGCCGGCCGCCAGCCGGAGCAGTTGCCGGGTCATCCGTCGGCCGAGTTCCACGATCGGTTGCCGGACGGTCGTCAGCGGCGGCTCGGTGTAGGCGGCGGTTTCGATGTCGTCGAAGCCGATCACCGCGACGTCCTCCGGCACCCGCCGGCCGGCCGCGCGCAGCGTGCGCAGGGCGGCGTGTGCCATCAGGTCGGAGGCGGCGAACACCCCGTCCAGGTCGGGATGGTCGGCGAGCAGGCGGTCCATCGCCGCCGCACCGGACTCCCGGGTGAAGTCGCCGACGGCGATCAGCTCGGGCAGCCCGGCGGCGGCGACCGTCTCCCGGTAGCCGATCAGCCGTTCGATCCCGGCGACCATGTCCTGCGGGCCGGCGATGGTGGCGATCCGCCGGCGACCACCGTCGATCATGTGTCGGACGGCGGCGGTGACCCCGCCGACGTGGTCCACGTCGACGTACGGCACGGGTACGTCGCCGAGCGGCCGGCCGCTGACCACCACGGGGATGCCGAGCCGGGCCAGCGTGCCGGGCAGCGGATCGGCGCCGTGCAGCGAGGCGAAGAGGACTCCGTCGACGTGGCGACCGGTGGTGTACCGCTCGACCCGCTGGTGCCCGGCCGGTGAGCCGGCCAGCATCAGGACCAGTTGCTTGTCGGCGGCCTCCAACTCCTGACTGACGCCCCGGATGATGCCGGGGAAGACCTGGTCGTCGGAGAAGACCCGGGTGGCCGCCTCCGGCATGACCAGGGCGATCGAGTCGGTCCGCTGGGTGACCAGACTGCGGGCGGCCAGGTTGGGCACGTACCCCAGCTCGGCGACCGCCCGGTTGACGGCCTCCCGGATGGGTTCGGCGACGGTGGTGGAGCCGTTGACGACCCGGGAGACGGTGGCCCGGGACACCCCGGCCCGTGCCGCCACCGCCTCGAGCGTCGGCCGCTGTGCAGTGGTCATCGCGACTCTCCCCCGCTCGTCACAGCCCGTTCCGGGAGATCACCTCCTGGTACCACCGGGCGCTGGCCTTCGGTGTGCGCCGCTGGGTCAGGTAGTCGACGTGCACGATCCCGAACCGCTTGCGGTAACCCTCCGACCACTCGAAGTTGTCCAGGAATGACCATACGAGATACCCGCGCAGATCCACGCCCCGGGAGATCGCCTCGTGCGCCGCCCGCAGGTGCCCGTCGAGGTAGGCGATCCGGTCGTTGTCGATCACCTGTCCCGGCCCGGCCGGCGAGTCGGTGCCCGCCTTGTCGGGGAACGCCGCGCCGTTCTCGGTGATCAGCAGCGGCACACCGGGATAGTCGGTGGCGATCCGCTCCAACAACCGGGTCAGCCCGGACGGCTCGATCATCCAGCCCATGTCGGTGAGCGGCCCGGCCGGCGGCAGGAAGTGCACCGCGCCCTCGGTGCCCGGGTAGGCGCCGTCGCCGTCGCCGTCGGGGCGGCCGGCGACGTAGGTGGGCGCGTAGTAGTTGATGCCGAGCAGGTCGATCGGGGCGGCGATCAGCTTCTCGTCGCCGTCGCGGATGAACGTCGGCTCGACGATGCGGGCCACGTGCTCGCGTACGTCGTCGGGATAGCCGCCGGCCAGCAGCGGGTCGAGGAAGATCCGGTTGTGCAGGCCGTCGACCAGGCGGACGGCGGCGGCGTCGGCCGCGCTCTGCGGGTCCGCCGGCCGTACATCGGCCGGGTTGACGGTGATGCCGACGCTGCGCGCGCCGGCCGCCCGCAGCGCCCGCGCCGCCAGGCCGTGCCCGAGCAGCAGATGGTGTACGGCGGTGAAGGCCGCCGCGCCGTCCTGCTTGCCCGGCGCGTGCACCCCGTTGCCGTAACCGAGGTAGGCCGAGCACCACGGCTCGTTGAGGGTGGTCCAGGTGTCGATCCGGTCGCCGAGGCGGGCGTACACGGCGGTGGCGTACGTGGCGAAGTGCTCGGCGGTGTCCCGGTTGGTCCAGCCGCCCCGGTCTTCCAGGCTCTGCGGCAGGTCCCAGTGGTAGAGGGTGACGATCGGATCGATGCCCCGGGCGAGCAGGGTGTCGGTGAGCCGGTCGTAGAAGTCCAGCCCGCGCGGGTTGACCGGGCCGCTGCCGTCGGGCTGGATCCGGGGCCAGGCGACCGAGAACCGGTACGCCCGCAGGCCCAGCTCTGCCATCAGCGCCACGTCGTCGGCGTACCGGTGGTAGTGGTCGCAGGCGACGTCGCCGGTGTGGCCCTGGTACACCTTGCCTGGCGTACGGCAGAAGGTGTCCCAGATGGACGGGCCGCGACCATCGTCGCGGGCCGCGCCCTCGATCTGGTACGCGGCGGTGGCCGCACCCCAGAGGAAGTGCTCGGGAAACCGGAGTTCATTCACGCCTTGACCGCACCTTCCATGATCCCGCCGATGATCTGGCGGCCGAACAGCACGAAGACCAGCAGCAGGGGGAGCGTCGCGATGGCCGTCCCGGTGAACACCTGCGACATGTCCTGGTAATACCCGTCGGACAGCGCTCGCAGGGAGAGCTGAACGGTCGGGTTCGCCGGGTCGTTCAGCACAGCGTACGGCCACAGGAAGTCGTTCCAGGTGGTCATGAACGTGAGCAGGCCGAGCACGGCGGCGGCCGGGCGCAGCGCCGGCAGCACCACGTGCCACCAGATCCGCGGGGTGCCGCAGCCGTCCATCCGGGCGGCCTCGATGAGCTCGTCGCTGATGGCCTGGCCGGCGTACTGCCGCATCATGAACACCCCGAAGCCGGTGACCAGCACCGGGACGATCACCGCGGGCAGCCGGTCGTTCCACTGCAACTTGGTCATGAGCAGATAGAGCGGGATCACGCCGAGCTGCGTCGGCACCATCATCGTCGCGATGATCACCAACAGCAGCGCGTTGCGCCCCCGGAAGCGCAGCTTCGCGAAGGCGAACCCGGCCAGGCTGGAGAAGAACACCACCGAGACGGTCACCGTGGTGGCCACGATCACCGAGTTGATCAGACCGGTGAGGAAGTACGCGTCGGTGTTGTCGAACAGGCGGGCGATGTTCGCGCCCAGGTTGCCGCCCGGTGTGACCGGGGGTGGCAGTTGGCCCATCGCGTCGTTGCTGCGACTGGCGACGACGAACATCCACCAGATCGGGAAGATCGACAGAACGGCGGCGAACATCAGGGCCAGGTAGGTGAGCGGGCTCGCCCGCCAGAGGCGGCTCATCGGGTTGCTCCTTTGCGAGGGCCGGCCCCGCCGCCGAGTCGGCGCAGGATCAGCACGTTGACCGCCGCGACGATCGCGATGAGCGCGAAGAGGAGCCACGCCACCGCCGACCCGTAACCGAAGTTGTAGTGCGGCGCGAAGGCGTTCTCGAACATGTACATGGTCAGGGTCTGCGACTCGCGCAGCGGCCCGCCGCGGATCGGGTTGGTGCCGGAGTTGAACATCCGGGGCTCGGTGAAGAGTTGCAGGCCGCCGATGGTGGCGATGATCGTGCAGAAGATGATCGTCGGTTTGAGCAGCGGCACGGTGACCGACCAGAACTGCCGGGCGCGGTTGGCGCCGTCGATCGCCGCCGCCTCGTACAGGTCGCGAGGGATGGCCTGCATCGCGGCCAGGAGGATCAGCGCGTTGTAGCCGGTCCACCGCCAGTCGACCATGGCGGAGATGGCCACCCAGGAGGCGACCCGGTTGGACTTCCACTCGATCGCGTCCATCCCGACCAGGTCGAGCAGCCAGTTGATCATGCCGAACTCGCGGCCGAAGAGCACCCCGAAGACGATCGCCACGGCGGCGGTGGAGGTGACGTTGGGGACGAGCACCGCCATCCGCCAGCCCGTACGCGCCCGCAGCCCTCGATTGAGGAGGTTGGCCAGCCAGAGCGCGGCGAGCAGCTGCGGCACCGTGGAGATGACGAAGATGCCCATCGTGTTGACCAGCGCGTGCCAGAAGTCGGCGTCGGCGAGCAGCCGGGTGTAGTTCTCCGCGCCGACGAACGGGTGGTCGGTGCCGAGCAGGTCCCAGTCGTGCAGCGAGACCCAGAAGGTGTACGCCAGCGGATACGCCCCGAAGACTCCGAAGATCAGGAAGAACGGGGCGATGAAGAGGTACGGCGAGAAGCGGGTGTCGAGCCGGCTGAGCCGACCCGACGATCGGCGTTGGTGCCCGGTTGCCGGTGCGACCGGCGGTCGGGCGTCGAGCTGGACGGTCATGCCCGGGGACTCCTTTCCGTCGTGCGGGCGGGACCCCGGGTCCCGGAGCCCGCCCGCACGCTGGCTCGGGCTACTTGGCGGCGGCCTTCTTCGCGTTGGTCACCGCGTCCGTCCAGCCCTGCGTGGGGCTGCGCTGGCCCAGCTCCACGGTCCGTACGGCGTTCTCCACCTCGGTGCGGACGGCCTGGTTCTTGGGGCCCATGTAGACCGGCTTCAGGCTCTTCGCGCCGGTGCCGAAGATCGCTCCGACGGGCGCCCCGGAGAAGTACGCGTTGGTCGAGCCGGCGATCGCCGGGTCGTCGAGCGCCTGCGGCGAGGAGGGCAGCGGACCCTTGGCCTTGAATGCGCCGATCTGGCCCTTGGCGCTGGTCAGGAACTTCGCCAGCTCGATGGCCTCGGCCTGGTGCTTGCTCTGCTTCGGCACGGCGAGGTGCGACCCGCCCCAGTTGCCGCCGTTGCCGGGCACCCGGGCGATGTCCCACTTGCCCTTGGCAGCCGGGCCGGAGTTCTGCTCGATGACACCGGTCATCCAGGCGGGGCAGGCGATGGTGGCGAACTTCGACTGCTTGAAGGCCGACACCCACTCCTCGGACCAGGAGCCGTACTTGCCGGAGAGGCCCGAGTCGATGATGTCCATGGTGGTGTCCCAGGCCTGCCGTACCGCCGGGTTGCTGTCGACCACGACGTTGCCGTTGGTGTCGTAGTAGCTGTAGCCGGTGGTGTTGCCGGCGGTCTGCAGCAGGATCGTGTTGAACGTGTTGGTGGCCGCGTCGAGGAAGGACGCCCCGGTCTTGGCCGCGACGAACTTCTCACCGGTGGCGATGTAGTCCTGCCAGGTCGGCCAGAGCTTCGACACCGCGTCCCGTTCGGTGGGCAGGCCCGCCTTTTCGAAGAGGTCCTTGCGGTAGCACATGGCGATGCCGCCGACGTCGGTGCCGAGGCCGATGAGCTGCTTGCCGTCGGGGGTCAGGCCGGCGTTCCACTTCCACTCCAGGAAGTTGCCCTTGAGGTCGGCGGCGCCGTGGTCCAGCAGGTTGACGAAGTTGTTCGGATTCGCCTTGTACTCGACCAGCAGACCCTCCTCGATGGCCACGATGTCGCCGGCGCCCCGGCCGGCGGCGAGCCACTGGGTCAGCTTCGGCGAGTACTCGTCGAGGTTGCTGCCGGTGCCCCGCTCGACGATCTTCACGCCGGGGTGTGCGGCCATGTACTCCTGGTAGAGCTGGTCGTAGCCGAACTGGCCGAAGACGTCGACGGTCAGCGTGATCGGCCCGTCCGCCTCGGCGTCGTCACCGCCGCCGCAGCCGGCGGTGACGAGCAGGGCGGTCGTGGCGGCGAGGGCCACCGCGGCGAGGCGGCGGCGCGGAAAGACAGCCATCGGATATGGACCTCTCTCAAGGTGGTCAGGTGGTGGCAGGAGGCCAAGAGAGCGCTCTCACGTCAGGGTGGTGGCTTCCCCGGGCAGTGTCAAGAGAGCGCTCTCTTGAATCTGTCCATCGATACGCGACGAGGGCGCCACCCCTGCCGGAGTGACGCCCTCGTCGCGGGTCTGGCCCTGGAATCAGCCGGTACGCAGCCCGTCCAGCAGCGTGCGGTCGCCCGTGACGTCGAGGGTCTCGAAGCTCACCCGCCCCCAGAGCGCCAGCAGCAGATCGCTCGCGGTGCCGCTGACCTGCGCGCGGGCGTGGTGATCGTCGTGGTCGAAGATGGTCGCCGTGTCGAGCAGCGCCACCCCCTCGCCGCGCAGCCGCAGATACCACTCCTGATCCGCGTCCGTCGCCGCGAGCTGCACCACCCCGTGCCAGTCGCCCTTGACCTGCCGCCGGCCGGCCGGCAACCAGGTGTCCAGCACCTCGCTCACCCCGTCGGCGGCGAGCTTGGCCTCGACCGGTTCACCGGCGGCGATGGCGAGCTGGGCGTCCCAGCGGTGCACCGCCGTCTCGTGTGCCATCCGGCGCGGCCAGAAGCCGGCCTTCTTCGGCTGCGGCGCCCAGTTCCACGCCGGCGCCTCCGGGTCGAGCCCGTCGAAGAGGGTCATCAGCTGGTCGTACCCCTGCTGCCAGAGCTGGAGCGCGCTCAGGCCCGAGGGTGCCACGGACGCGTCCCGGCGGGCCGGCACCTCCGTCTGCCCCGACCCGGCGAACGAATAAACCCAGTGGTAGATGCCCGCGAGGTGCAGGGTGAGATCATTGACTGTCCAGCCCGGACAGGACAGCACGGGTGTCTCCGGCGGCGCCTCGGCGACCGCCGCGGCGAACGCCGGGCCCTCGGCCCGCAGCGCCCCAATCCAGAAGTCCTTGCTGCCCTGCAGTCTGCTCATCGCCATCCTCCCGGGGGTGCCGGGCCACCAGTAGGTGCCACGGCTGCCCATCAGCCTAAGGTGAAAGACGTGTCAGACGCCTACGCCCAGCCGACAACCGAAGCCGATCGTGCCATCCCGGGTCCACTGGCCGGTTACACCACGCTACGGATGGGCGGGCCGGCCAGGCGGATCGTGGCCGCGACCAGCGCCGACGAGATCATCCGGGCGGTCCAGGCCACGGACGAGCCGATCCTGGTCCTGGCCGGCGGCAGCAACGTGGTGATCGGCGACGCCGGCTTCCCCGGCACGGTCGTGCTGGTGCGCTCCCGTGGCCTGCGGGTCCTCACCGAGGACGCCGAGTCGGTCACCGTACGCGTCGAAGCCGGCGAGCCGTGGGACGACCTGGTCGCCGCGACGATCGGCAACGACTGGGCCGGCCTGGAATGCCTCTCCGGCATTCCCGGCTCGACCGGCGCCACCCCGATCCAGAACGTCGGCGCGTACGGCCAGGAGGTCGCCGAGACGATCACCGGCGTCGAGGTGTACGACCGGCTCGACGGCGCCCGTCGGATCATCCCCGCGGCAGAGTGCGGGTTCGCGTACCGGGGCAGCATCTTCAAGTACCAGGACCGCTGGATGGTGCTCTCGGTCGACTTCCGGCTCACCCGCTCGCCGCTGTCCGGCCCGGTGCGCTACGCCGAGCTGGCCCGGGCGCTCGGGGTCGAGGTGGGCGAGCGGGTGCCGCTGGCCGACGCGCGGGCGACGGTGCTGCGGCTGCGCGCCGGCAAGGGCATGGTGCTCGACGCCGCCGATCCCGACACCCGCTCGGTCGGCTCCTTCTTCACCAACCCGGTGCTCGACCGGGCGACGTACGAGCTGCTCCGGGAGCGTGCCGCCGACCTGGGCGAGCCCCCGTCCTGGCCCGGGGCGGACGGCCTGGTCAAGGTGAGCGCGGCCTGGCTGATCGACAAGGCCGGCTTCACCAAGGGCCACCCCGGCCCGGACGGCGTGGCCATCTCCAGCAAGCACACCCTCGCCCTCACCAATCGCAGCGGCACGGCCAGCACCAGCGACCTGCTCATTCTCGCCGGCACCATCCGTGACACCGTGCACGCCCGCCTCGGGGTCACCCTGCACCCCGAGCCGGTCCTGATCAACTGCGCCCTCTGACCCCACCCCGCTCAGGGGAGGGGCCAGGAGAGGGTCAGCTCGCCGTGCCGCCAGCGGTGCGGGCCGTCACGCACGGGCCAGCCGTCGTCCCGCAGCCTGCCCACGGCCCTCAGCCAGCGCTGCCGTGGACCGAAGGTGGCGTAGGGGGCCGCAGCCTGCCAGGCGTCGTCCAGGGCCCGGATCAGGTCGTGCACCGCCTCACCCGGGACGTTGCGGTGGATCAGCGCCTTGGGCAGCCGCTCGGCCAACTCGGCGGGACTGCCCAGCGTGGTGAGCTTCGCGGCCAGGGTCAGCGTGCGCGGGCCGTCCGCGTCGACCAGCAGCCAGCTCGCCAGCCGGCCAAGCTCGTCGCAGGTGCCCTCGACGAGCGCCCCACCCGGAGCGAGCGCGGCGGTCATCGTGCGCCAGGCGTCGGGCACCTCGCGCTCGTCGTACTGGCGCAGGACGTTGAACGCGCGGACCAGCACCGGCCGGAGCCCGGCCAACTCGAAGCCACCCCGGGCGAAGGTCAGGCCGGGCGGGTCGGCGGCCGGCGTCGCGGCGGCCACCCGCGCCGGGTCGATCTCCAGCCCGACCAGGCGTACGTCCCGACGGACCCCGGCGGCAAGCCGGGCCCGCAACTCCACGGCGGTCACCGGCGTGGCGCCGTACCCGAGGTCCACCACCAGCGGATCGACCGCCGCCCGCAGCCGGTCGGCGCAGGTCGCCACGATCCAGTTGTCCACCCGGCGCAGCCGGTTCGGGTTGGTGGTGCCCCGGGTGACCACGCCGAGCGGTCGGCGTCGTGGAGCCCCGCTCATCGGTCCTGTCCCCGACTCAGGAGACCCGGTGCACCTTGTGTTGCGCGGCCTGCGCCCGTGGCCGGACCACCAGCCGGTCGATGTTGACGTGCTCGGGGCGGGTGGCGCACCAGGCGATGCAGTCGGCGACGTCCTCGGCGACCAGCGGCCCCGGCACCCCGGCGTAGACGGCGGCCGCCCGCTCGGCGTCGCCCTCGAAGCGGACCAGCCCGAACTCGTCGGTCTTCACCATTCCGGGGTCGATCTCGATGACCCGCAGCGGCCGGCCACACAGCTCCAGGCGGAGCGTGCCGGCGATGGCGGTCTGCGCGTGCTTCGCCGCGGTGTAGCCGCCGCCACCCTCGTACACGGTCAGGCCGGCGGTGGAGGAGACCACCACGATGGTGCCGGAACTGGACGCCTCCAGCGCCGGCAGCAGCGCCTGGGTGACCCGCAGGGTGCCGAGCACGTTCACGTCGTACATCCACTGCCAGTCGGCGACCGAGCCGGACTCCACCGGGTCCAGCCCGCGTGCTCCGCCGGCGTTGTTCACCAGGAGGGTGACCGGCCCGGGCGCCTGGGCGGCGGCCTCGGCCAACCGGGCCACCGACTCGTCCGAGGTGACGTCGCAGGTCACCGCGGTGGCCTGCCCGCCGGCGGCGGTGATCTCGGCGACCAGGTCGGCGAGCCGTTCGGCGCGGCGGGCGGCGGCGAGCACGTGGAAACCCTCGGCGGCGAGCCGGCGGGCGGTGGCCGCTCCGATCCCGCTGGACGCTCCGGTGACGATGGCGACAGAGGTCATCCGGTCATTGTCGCCCCGGTCGTCCGAGGCCTTGCGATCGGGCGCGGGGCTTCGCCGTGCGGGCCGACGGTTGATGAGGTCCGTCACCCCGGCCGGCCGCGCCGACGCATTTCCGTAGCCCGATGGGGAAGATGACATCCGGCGTACAGGTTGACCGAGAAGCGCCGGTCGTGCGAGACGGCATTAACCGTGACTGAAGGAGCGGACGTGGCGGAACTGCACACCGGTGTCGGTCGTCAGCGAGGTGCCCGACCGTGGCCCCGGCCCCGCCGCATCGCCACCCTGTCGGTGCACACCTCCCCGCTGCACCAGCCGGGCACCGGCGACGCCGGCGGGATGAACGTCTACATCCTGGAGGTCGCCCGGCGGCTCGCCGAGGCCGACGTCGAGGTGGAGATCTTCACCCGGGCCACCTCGGGTGACCTCCCCCCGGTGGTCGAGATGGCCCCCGGCGTGCAGGTCCGGCACATCACCTCCGGTCCGCTCGAAGGGCTGACCAAGGAGGAGTTGCCCGGCCAGCTCTGCGCCTTCACCGCCGGGGTGCTGCGCGCCGAGGCGTCCCGCCCACCCGGGCACTACGACCTGATCCACTCCCACTACTGGCTGTCGGGGCAGGTCGGCTGGCTGGCCAAGGAGCGCTGGGGAGTGCCGCTGGTGCACACCGCGCACACCCTGGCGAAGGTCAAGAACGCCCAACTCGCCGCCGACGACCGGCCGGAACCGAAGGCTCGGGTGATCGGCGAGGAGCAGGTCGTCGCCGAGGCCGACCAGCTGGTCGCCAACACCCGGGTGGAGGCCCGCGACCTCGTCGAGCGGTACGACGCCGCCCCCGACCAGGTCTCCGTCGTGCAGCCGGGCGTCGACCTGGCCCGGTTCCGGCCCGCGCCGGGCGACCGGTTCGTGGCCGCCCGCGCCGCCCGCCGCAGGCTGGGGCTGCCGGTCGACGGGTACGTGGTGGCCTTCGTCGGTCGGATCCAACCACTCAAGGCGCCGGACGTGCTCATCCGCGCGATCGCCGCCCTGCGCGAGCGTGATCCGGCCCTGGCCGACGAGGTGACCGTGGTGATCTGCGGCGGGCCCAGCGGCAGCGGACTGGACCGGCCGACCGCCCTGATCGAGCTGGCCGCGACGCTCGGCGTCGCCGACCGGGTCCGTTTCCTGCCGCCGCGTACCGGCGACGACCTGCCGGCCCTGTACCGGGCCGCCGATCTGGTCGCGGTGCCGTCGCACAACGAATCCTTCGGGCTCGTCGCCCTGGAGGCGCAGGCCTGCGGTACGCCGGTGCTGGCCGCCGCCGTCGGTGGTCTGGTCACCGCCGTTCGGGACCAGGCCAGTGGGGTGCTCATCGACGGGCACGACCCGGTGGACTGGGCCCGGGCCCTGGGCCGCCTGCTGCCGGACCGTGCACTGCGGGCCAGGCTGTCCCGCGGCGCCGCGCAGCACGCCCGACACTTCTCCTGGGACCGCACCGTCACGGGCCTGCTCGACGTCTACGGCGAGGCGATCGCCGCGCGCCGGGCCCGCCTCGCCGCCGACCTGGCCGGAGGCCCCGCCCTCTCCTGCTCTTGGTGACCGGGGACAGGTCGTGCCGGTGGTGACCCCGCGCCGATCGTGCCGGTGCTGACCGCGCGCCGATCGTGCTGGTGGGTGACCGCGGGCCGGTCGTCATCCGGTGCGTGGGCCGGGGCGGTCGTAGAGTGGGTCCGGTGAGCCCGAAGAGCGATCTTGCGACCCTGATCGAGTCGGTGTGTGCCGAACGTGACCTGGCCTGGGAGTCGACCGGCCCCGGCTCGTACGCGATCACCCTGCCGGGCACCCACAAGCTCAAGACGATCTGCAACCTGATCGTCGGTGAGCACGCGCTGCGGATCGAGGCGTTCGTCATGCGCCAGCCCGACGAGCGGCGCGAGGAGCTGTGGGCCTGGCTGCTGCAGCGCAACGCCCGGATGTACGGGGTCTCCTTCTCCACCGACGCGGTCGGTGACGTGTACCTGACCGGGCGGGTCAACCCGGCCGGTGTGGACGCCGACGAGCTGGACCGGCTGCTCGGTTCGGTGCTTACCTACTCCGACGAGTCCTTCGACACCATGCTGGAGATCGGCTTCGGCAGCTCGATCCGGCGCGAGTACGAGTGGCGCGTCAAGCGCGGCGAGTCGACCGCGAACCTGGCCGCTTTCGCCCACCTCTTCGAGCCGTCCGGCCCCGGCCCCGCCTGACAACTGGCGTTCTCGGCGGCTCCACGCGCGGGGGCCTGCGCCCCGACTGCGGGGTTTATCAGGCGGGCTTCCGGGCCGAGGTGGTGGGACGCCTCCTTTGCTCTGCTTCAACCGACGCAACACTTACGGGCTCCGAGCGTTGCCTGGGTGTAAGCAGAGCAAAGGATGTGTGGGGTACGGGTGCGCCCGGCTCAATCCCTACCGTCACAGCGGGCGGCGACGAACGGAGGGTTCGGACTGCCCTTGCTGGGTATGCCGCACCGCGCGGTGCGGCAGAGGGACCCCCGCGCGCCGAGGACGGAGTGTCGAGGAGCGGAGCATCCCATGGCTCAGCGGAACAGCTCAGGTCGCGGCGGGACTGCGACCAGGACCAGACGGCAGGCCGGCAACCAGAGCCCGGCGACACCCGGGATCTCCGAGTCGGAGATCTCCCGGATGCGGGTGGACGACATCCGCGGGCAGTTGCGCAAACGCGGGGTCTCTGGGATCTCCGCGATGCGCAAGCCTGACCTGGTGAAACAGTTGGTGCGTTCGATGCGTTCGGACGCCGGTGGGGCGGGCCGGCGCAGTACCGGACCGGCTGGTCGGGCCGCCGGCACCAGGGCGTCGGCCGGTCGGGCCGCCGCGACGAAGAAGTCGGCGTCGAGGGCGGCACCGAGTCGCGCAAAGGCTGCGCCCGCGAACAAGAGCGCTCCCGCGAAGCGGGCCGCCGCGAAGAAGACGACAGCGGCGAAGAAGACGACAGCGGCGAAGCGGACCACCCCTGCCAAGCGCACCACCGCCGCGAGCAGGTCGACCGCTGCGAAGCGGACGACCACCGCACGGACATCGACGGCGGCCCGTAAGACGGCCGCGGCGAAGAAGACGACAACGGCCAGGTCGACCGCCGCTCGCAGGACGTCGACGACCGCGCGTGCCGCGCCAGCGCGAAAGGCGCCCGCGAAGAAGGCGCCGTCGCGACCGGCTGCCACGCGGGCCACGGCGAAGGCGGCGCCGGCGAAGCGGGCGGCTCCCGCCAAGCGGGCCACGGCGAAGCGGGCGGCTCCCACCAAGCGGGCCACGGCGAGCCGGCCGGCGGCTGGTGGCACGACGGCCGGTGGGATCCGGACCGGACGGGGCAGCGGACGGTCGGTCCGCAGCTCGCAGGTGATCTCGTCGACGGCGGACCGGCCGGAGCGGCCGGGACGGAGCCTGATCACCGCGAATCACGAGGTGATCCAACGTTGGGCGCGGGAGCGTGGCGCGAAGCCGGCGACCATCGCGGGCACTGAGCGGGACGGTCGGGCCGGAGTGTTGACCTTCAACATCCCCGGCTACCGGGAAAGCAGCCGGATTCGTGAGATCCCCTGGGATGAGTGGTTTCACACGTTTGATCTGCGCCGGCTCAACCTGATCTATCAGGAGCAGATGCGTGACGGCCGGCAGAGCAACTTCTTCCGGACCGAGTCACCCGATCGTGAGGACGGCTGAGGTGTTTGAGGGAATGCCCGACGGGTACCCGGCTGTTGCCACAGACCGAGGCCCGAGCTGGGGATACTCGTCAGTTGTGACCGGCGAGACACCCATCTGGGTTGAATCCAGAATCCGGCCGAACTAGCTTTATTGCACCGCGCCACGCTTGGAAACGTTCGGGGGAGCGGCGGATCGATCAGATCCGCGCACCAGGCGAGGTGCGAGGGGACGGGTGGATCAACCGTTGGGGGACGGTGCCCACCTGTTTGGACCGGCGGCGCGAGCGGGCGATGCTTACGGGGGTGAGTGTTGCCCGCCGCCGCCGGCCCCACCGGCGAGCGCCCACCATGACCTTCGGGACATGGTGGGCGCTTTGCCGTCGTACGGTCAGCCCGTCTGGACGCGGTCCCCGCGCGGCGCCGGCTCCCGGTCGACCATCCGGCGCATCGCGGCGACGTGCCGGTCACGGGGCGGCCCGGCCAGCAGGTGCCCGAGCGCGGCCAGCAGGCCCAGCCCGCCCACGATCAGCCAGTGCCGGTCACCGAGGTGCTGCAGGCTCACCCCGCCCAGGGTGGGTGCGACGAACGCCGCGGCCGGGAACGTCAGGTAGAAGACCGACTGGTACCGGGCGCGCAGTTGCGGCGGCGCCAGATCCGCGTTGATCTGCGCGTTGGGCGGCGCGGCGAGCATCGAGCCGACCGTCCAGACCACCGCCGCACCGAGGTAGACGCCCAGGTGGTCGGCGACGGCGAGCACGCCGAAGCCGACCGCCAGCAGGGCCGTGGAGATGGCCAGCACGACGTCCTTGCGGTGCCGGTCGATCAGCCGGGGCACGAACAGTTGCCCCAGCACGATCAGCGCGCCCCCGAGTGCCACCACCGCCCCGTACGCCGACGGTCCCAGACCGTCGGCGCGCATCGCCAGCGGCATGATCGTCGAGGTCTGCAGGGTGAGGACGGCCAGCACGAAGGTGAGCCCGACGAAGATCAGGAAGGTCCGGTCGGTGAGCGCGGTGTGCAGCCCCTGTCGACGGGAGCGGCCGGCCCCCTGCTGGCCGGCGGGCGGGAGGGGCGCGGCCGGGCCGGCCCGTCGCAGCGTCTCCGGCACCTTCCAGGCGATGACGGCGGCGGCGGTCAGCGTGGCGCCGGCGTCGACCAGGAACAGTGCGGTGAAGCTCGCCTCGGCCAGCACGCCGGCGAGCAGCGACGCGACGGCCATGCCCAGGTTGAACGCCCAGAACTGGAGGTTGAACGCGCGTGAGCGGCGCTGCGCCGGCACCACGTCGACGATTGCCGCCACGAAGGCGGGGCTGGGCATCAAGTGCACCACGCCGACCAGTGCGGAGAGCGCCGCGATCAGCAGCAGGGGCCGGCTGAAGGCCAGTGCCACCATCAGGGCGGCGGTGGCCAGGTGGGCGGCGAGCAGGGTGGCCCGGCGACCCCACCGGTCGGCCATCACCCCGCCGAGCAGCGCGCCGGCCGCCCCGCCGGCCCCGTACGCCCCGACCACGGTGCCGGCCACCGATTCGCTGGCGCCCCGGGCGTCGGTCAGGTAGAGCGACAGGAAGAGCATGGCGAACGCGCCAGCGCGGTTGATCAGCAAACCCGCCCAGAGGTACCAGAAGGTGGCGGGTAGCCCGCCCGCGGTGTCCTGCCACCAGCGCCGCAGGGCGTGCATCCGACCTCCCGACAGTTCGGTTTCTTAACCGTTTCTCCTGGACGGTAGGAAGTCGGGCCGGGTTGCGCCAGTCGGGTTCCTGATCATGAGCCGTTCGTCTCAGCGGTCACACCGGGCTCAGGCTGCCGCCTCGGCGGGGTGCGACGCCGCAGCGCGGGTGCTGACCGGTGCGGACGCGTCGGCGGCGTGGCGCAGCGCGACGGCACGCCGCTCCCGGGCCGGACCGGAGGCGAGGTGGGCCACCGCCGTCAGTACGCCGATCACGGCGCAGCCGAACCAGAGCGCCGCGTTGCCGACGTGCTCCCGCACCAGGCCGCCGAGAATCGGCGCGCTCGCCCCGGCGATCTGCCAGGAGAGCCCGAACACGCCCTGGTAGCGACCGCGCAGCTCGGCCGGGGAGAGTTCGGCGATCAGCGTGGAGTTGGACGGCGAGTTCAGCATCTCGCCGACCGTCCAGATCAGCACCGTCAGCCCGTAGAACCAGGCGCTGCCGGCGAACGCGGTCAGCCCGAACCCGACACCCATCACCACGGCGGCGAGGGCGAGCACCTGCGAGCGGTTCCGACCCCGGATCAGTCGGGGCACGAAGAGTTGGCCGACGACGATGAGCAAGCCGTTGAGCGCGATCACCGAGCCGTAGGTGGCCGGGCTCAGGCCGGAGTCGCCCATGGCGATCGGCAGCATCGAGATGTGCTGGAGGAAGACCATCGCGGCGAACAGGTTCAGAGCCACGAAGCCGAGGTAGACCCGGTCGCTGAGGATGGTGCGCAGGGCGCCGCGCGGGGCCGTGGTCGCCGCGACGGTGAATCCGCCGTGCCGGGTCTCCGGCACCCGGGCGAAGATGATCAACGCGGTGATCAGCATCGTGCCCGCGTCGACCACGAACAGCAGCAGGTAGTCGGCCTGCGCGGCGAGACCGGCGAGGATGGCGGCGCAGGCGAAGCCCAGGTTGATCGCCCAGTAGTTGAGCGAGAACGCGCGCAGCCGGTCCTTGGCCGGCACCACGTCGATCATCATGGCCCCGAACGCCGGCCGGGCCGCCTCGGCGAACATGCCGAGCAGCAGCGCACCCAGCGCCACTGCCCAGAGGTCACGGGCCAGGCCGAGGGCGAGCATCATGGCCGCCGCGCCGACATGCGCGGTGAGCAGCGTCGGTCGGCGGCCCCACCGGTCGGCCAGGGTGCCGCCGGCGGTGGTGCCGACCGCGCCGCCGACACCCCACAGGCCGAGCACCAGGCCGGCCTGGGAGGGGGAGAAGCCGCGTTCCTGGGTCAGGTAGATGGCGAGGAAGACGAGGACGAACGAGCCGAGCCGGTTGATCAGAGTCCCCGACCACAGGTACCAGAAGGTGGCCGGCAGGCCGCCGGTGGTGTCCCGGAACCAGCTCCGCATCGTCCGCACGTGGTGCCCCCGCTTGCAAGTAATGACCGATGTGACTGCAGCGCCTTACAACCCTAGTGGCGGTCGGATTCACAGGTCATCCGCTTTATCACGTGGTGGTCGTCACGACGGGTGCCCGCGTGTCCGGTACGGGGTTGAGGCAGGATGATCCGCATGACTGCGAGCGAGGGGCCCACCGTCGGGACGCTGGTCCTGCTGCGGCACGGCGAGAGTGACTGGAACGCCAAGAACCTCTTCACCGGCTGGGTGGACGTCGACCTGACCGAGAAGGGCGAGGGCGAGGCGCGGCGCGGCGGTGAGCTGCTGCGCGAGCACAGCCTGCTGCCGGACGTCGTCCACACCAGCGTGATGCGCCGGGCGATCCGCACCGCCGAGTTGGCGCTGAACGCCGCCGACCGGCACTGGATCGCGGTGCGCCGGTCGTGGCGGCTCAACGAGCGGCACTACGGCGCCCTACAGGGCAAGAACAAGAAGCAGACCCTCGACGAGTACGGCGAGGAGCAGTTCATGCTCTGGCGCCGGTCGTACGACACGCCGCCGCCGCCGATCGCTGACGACGACGAGTGGTCGCAGGTGGGCGATCCGCGCTACGCGCTGCTGCCGACCGAGCTGATGCCGCGTACCGAGTGCCTCAAGGACGTCGTCGAGCGGATGCTGCCCTACTGGTACGACTCGATCGTGCCGGACATCCTGGCCGGCCGGACGGTGCTGGTGGCCGCGCACGGCAATTCGCTGCGCGCCCTGGTGAAGCACCTCGACCAGATCTCCGACGAGGCGATCGCCAAGCTGAACATCCCGACCGGGATCCCGCTGCGCTACGACCTCGATCCGCAGCTGCGCCCGCTCACCCTGGGCGGCACCTACCTCGACCCGACAGCGGCGAAGGCAGCCGCCGCCGCGGTCGCCAACCAGGGCCGCTGAGAGCAGCGAAAGGGGCCCCCGCGACGCGGGGGCCCCTTTCTGACGGGTGTCAGTTGCCGGTGGGCGTGCTCTCACCGGTGATCAGGTAGATCACGTGCTCGCCGGCGTTGACCGCGTGGTCGGCGAAGCGCTCGTAGAAGCGGCCCAGCAGGGTGGCGTCGATGGCGGTCTCCACCCCGTACGGCCAGTCGTCGCCGAGCAGCACCGAGAACAGGCTCTTGTGCAGCTCGTCCATGGCGTCGTCGTCCCGGTCCAACTCGCCGGCCAGGTCGACGTCGGGCTTCGCCAGCACCGAACCGATCTTCGCCGCCATCCGGTCGGCGATGTCGGCCATCTCGGTGAAGATCGTCCGCAGCTCGGCCGGTACGGCGGGCGAGGGGTGCCGCCGCAGCGCCGTCTTCGCCACGTGGTCGGCCAGGTCGCCCATCCGCTCCAGGTCGGCCGCGACGTGCAGCGCGGTGATCATGGCACGCAGGTCGGAGGCGACCGGCGCCTGCCGGGCGAGCAGGTCACACACCCGCTCCTCGACGTGCCGGTAGAGGTCGTCGATCTCGGCGTCCCGCTCGATGACCGTCTCGGCGGCCTGCCGGTCGGCGGTGAGCAGGGCCCGGGTGGCCTGGCGCATGGCAGCGCGGACGCCCTCCGCCATGTCCACCAGCAGTTGGCTGACGATCTGGAGGTCGGCCCGGAACTCGTCGCGCATCATCACGTCCTGTGGTCGGTCGCCGCCGACGGGTGCCGGCGCAGGGGTTGAGCAGGTGCGACGCCAACGGTAGGGCGCGTGAACGGATCCCGGATGAACCACGGTGAACGACGCCAGACGTGGGGGTGAACACTTCCGGAAGTGCGGGTGGTTCGTCCCGTTCTGTGTGGTAGCCAGGTTAACAATGACCCTACGATCGCCGGGTGGAGTGGGCGGTGACGGTCGTGGTGGCCGTGGCGTTGGCGGCCGGACTGGTCGTCGGCCTTCTGCTGCCCCGGTTCCTGCCGGCGCGCGGCCGCTCCACGTCGACGGGCAGCGCGAGCTCCCGCTGGAGCAGGGGGAGGCCCGCGATAGCCGACGAGCAGCAGGCCGGGCTCGGCCGCCGGACGATCGATTCGCTCCGGGCCGGTGTCGTGGTACTGGACAACGACGACGTGCCCGTGCTGATCAACCCGGCCGCCCGTGCGATGGGTCTGCTGCGTACCGGCAGCACCCCGGGCTCGATCGCCGCGCACCCGTTGATCCGTACTCTCGCTGGCCAGGTGCGGCGCACCGGCGTGCGGCGCGAGATCGAGCTGGACCTGCCGCGGGGTCGCGACAGCGCAGGTGAGAACCCGCTGGGCGTGCACCTGCGGGCCATGGGCCTCGGGAACGGCTTCATCGCCGTGGAGGCGGTCGACGTGACCGAGTCGCACCGCCTGACCCGGGTGCGACGTGACTTCGTGGCGAACGTGAGCCATGAGCTCAAGACACCGATCGGCGCGCTCCAACTGCTCGCCGAGGCGCTGCTGGACGCCACCGAGCCGGCCGACGCCGCGGTACCCGACCTCTCCGAGGACCTGGTCGCCGCCCGCCGGTTCGCCGAACGGATCCAGCACGAGTCGACCCGGCTGGGCCGGCTGGTGCAGGAGTTGCTGGAGCTGACCCGGCTCCAGGGCGCCGAGCCGCAGCCGCCACCGGAGCCCGTCGCGCTCGACTGGGTGATCGCCGAGGTGGTCGACCGCACCCGCACCACGGCCGCCGCCCGGGGGGTCGAGGTGACGGTCGACGGCGAGCGGGGTCTCACCGCGTACGGCAGCGACAGTCAGCTCGCCACGGCGGTGGCGAACCTGGTGGAGAACGCCATCAACTACTCGGGCGAGGACACCACGGTGCGGGTCACCCTCCGCGGTGACGGCGAACATGTCGAGGTCGCGGTCGCTGACCAGGGCATCGGCATCGCCCCGACGGACGTGGATCGGATCTTCGAGCGGTTCTACCGGGCCGACCAGGCCCGCTCGCGTTCCACCGGTGGCACCGGGCTCGGTCTGGCCATCGTGAAACACATCGCGAGCAACCATGGCGGTCGGGTGGAGGTGTCGAGCACTCTTGGGGGTGGATCGACGTTCACCCTACGGTTGCCCGCCAGCCCACCGGACGACCTGCTGGCGACACTGCCGCCGGTTGGGATCGAGGCCGGTCCGGCCGAGCTTCGGCAGGTCTGACAGCAATGGAAAGGAAATCCCCGTTGAGCCGCGTTCTGGTGGTCGAGGACGAGGAGTCGTTCTCCGACGCCCTGTCGTACATGCTCCGTAAGGAGGGCTTCGAGGTCTCGGTCGCCGCGACCGGCACCGACGCCCTCACCGAGTTCGACCGAACCGGCGCCGACATCGTGCTGCTCGACCTGATGTTGCCCGAGATGTCGGGAACCGAGGTGTGCCGGCAGCTCCGGCAGCGCTCGGCCGTGCCGATCATCATGGTCACCGCGCGGGACAGCGAGATCGACAAGGTGGTCGGCCTGGAGATCGGCGCCGACGACTACGTCACCAAGCCGTACTCTCCCCGGGAGCTGGTCGCGCGGATCCGCGCGGTGCTGCGCCGGCAGAGCCCGGAGGTGGCCGAGGCGGGTGCCCCGACGCTGGCCGCCGGCCCGGTCCGGATGGACATCGAGCGGCACGTGGTGACCGTCGAGGGTGGGGCCGTGCAGCTGCCGCTCAAGGAGTTCGAGCTGCTGGAGCTGCTGCTGCGCAACGCGGGCCGGGTGCTGACCCGCGGTCAGCTCATCGACCGGGTGTGGGGCGCCGACTACGTCGGCGACACCAAGACGCTTGACGTGCACGTCAAGCGGCTGCGCTCCAAGATCGAGCCGGAGCCGTCGGCACCCCGCTTCATCGTCACGGTGCGGGGCCTGGGATACAAGTTCGAGCCGTGATCGGCCGACCCGAAGGGGGTCCACGCTCGGCGTGGGCCCCCTTCGGGCTGTCCGGGTCCGGTCAGCGGACGACCTTGAGGTTGAAGTTGGCGGTGTCGAGCCGGCCGTAGAGCCGCAACCAGAGCGGCATCAGCATCTCGGTGCCCCGGGCGGTGGAGAGGTCACCGAGGTCGATCACGTCGGTGTGGCCGAAGCTGACGAGCAGCCCGGTGACAATCCGCTTGGCCTCCGCGTCGTCGCCGGAGACGAACACGCTGTGCGCGCCGTCGGCGAGCTGGCGCGGACGCACCATCAGCTCGGCGGTCAGCGTGTTGAGTGACTTGACCACCCTGGCCTGCGGGAACTCCCGCTGGATCTGCTCGGCGAGGGAGTCGGTGTCCTGCACCGTCAGGGTGGGTGGAAAGCCTGCGCTGAAGTCGAGCGGGTTGGCGATGTCGAGCAGGACCTTGCCGGCCAGGTTCGCCGCGCCGGCCGCGGTGAGCGCCGGCAGGGAGCCGCTGCCACTGGTGGCGTTGACCACCAGCTCGGCGTCCGCGGCCGCGTCCGCCTGGGTTGCCAGGCCCACCTCGGGGTGCTCCGCGGTCCAGGCGGCGTAATCGCCGGCCAGGGTGGTCGCGACGTCCCGGGTGCCGATGGTGACCTGGTGGCCCAACTCCGCCGCGCGGGCGCTGATGGTCCTGCCGACCGAGCCGGTGCCGAGAACTGCGATGCGCATGTGGATCGATCCTCCACTCGGGCGCGGTGGCCTCGCGCCGACTGTCCGCAGGCTAACAGACAGGTCTGTCTACTGCTGTCCCTCGGGGAGTGCGGGCCGTGGGCAGCGGTTTGCCTACCGCGTCCTGTCGAGCTGCCCCGGAGATGGGGCATCGTCCGCCCGAGCTGCGCAGACGACGGCTCGCGGCCGCAGACGGAGCTGTCTGTAGAATCGGCCCGCCACCAGCACGTCGAGGGAGTGTCGATGCCTGCCCACCGCACGCCGGCCGGCTCGGCCCGGGACCGGATCCTGGAGACCGCGTTCCGGCTCTTCTACGCCCACGGACCGCGCGGCGTGGGGGTGGACACGGTCATCGCCGAGTCGGGCGTGGCCAAGGCGACGCTCTACAAGCACTTCCCGCGTAAGGACGACCTGGTGCTGGCGTACCTCGACCGGGTCGACCAGGCGTGGTTCGGTGCGTTGCGCGCCGCCGCCCGGGATGCCGGCGACGAGCCGCGCGACCAGTTGGTCGGGATGTTCGACGCGCTCGCCGGCGCCTGCCGGCGGGACGGCTACCACGGTTGCGCGTTCATCAACACGGCCGCCGAGTCACCGGCCGGCGGCCCGGTGCACGCCCGGACGGTCGAGCACAAGACCGTGGTCCGGGCCTGGGTGACGGAGCTGGCCCGGCAGGCCGGCGCGGCCGACCCGGAGCTGCTCGCCCGGCAGCTCACCCTGCTGCTCGACGGCGGGCTGGCCAGCGGCGTGCTGGACGGCGACCCGGTGATCGCCGACGCGGCCCGGCGCAGCGCCCGCACGCTCGTCGATGCGGCGTTGCGCTGACCGGGCGCGCAGCTCAGAACAGCTTGCGCAGCGCCACCGCGATGTCGGCCACCTCGGTCAGACGGCTCTCCGCCACGCTGATGACCAGGTCGTACGCGATGTCCTGGTCGGTCTCGTCAAGTTGGGCGACGGTGAAGGCGCGGTTCTGGAGCAGGAAGGCGATCGTCACGATCCAGCCGATCCGCTTGTTGCCGTCCACGAACGGGTGGTTGTTGACCAGCGAGTGCAGCAGTGCCGCCGCCTTGGTCCAGAGGTCCGGGTAGGCATCCTCTCCGAACACACTCGTCTTCGGTCGAGCCACCGCCGACTCCACCAGGCCGGCGTCCCTGATCCCGACACCGAGCTTGCGGGCGATGGCGGCCACGTCGGCGAGCATGGGATAGCGGATGTCCGTCATCACTCCGCCAGGCGAGCGAGCAGGGTGGCGTGGCGTTCAATGATCTCGTCGGCCAGGTCGCCGAACTCCTTGGCGTTTCGCCGTGCCAGGTAGTCATCGATCGCGGTGACGACGACGGCGTGCATCGACCGCGCCTCCTCGTCCGCGACGAGGCGGAGTTGCCGTTCACGTTCGTCATCGAGGCGGAGCGTCATTGCCATGGGGAAATGGTAGCAAGTTTGCTACCAAGATCAGCTAGAGATCGTCGGCGGGGTGCGGGGCGACCAGGCCCTGCTTCACCCGGGCCGCGCACAGCTCGGCAAGTCGCTCGTACGCGGCGGCGCCGATCAGCGCGGTCAGCTCCGGCCCGTACGACAGGTACATCGGCTCGGCGCCCACGTGGGCGTCCGTCGAGGAGGTGCACCACCAGTCCAGATCGTGCCCGCCGGCGCCCCAGCCGCGCCGGTCGAACTCGGACAGCGTGGAGACCAGCACCTTGGTGTTGTCGGGTCGCTTGACCCAGTCCTGGTCCCGCCGGATCGGCAGCTGCCAGCAGACGTCCGGCTTGTATTCCAGCGGGTGCACCCCGTCGCGCAGCGCCTGGGCGTGCAGCGCGCAGCCTCCCCCGCCAGCGAAGTCGGCGTCATTGAGGAAGACGCACGGCCCGTCGGGGTCCTGGGTCGCGGTGCGGCGTGCGGGGTTCTTGCCGTCGATCGTGTCCTCGTCGGTCCAGTTCTTGAAACCGCGCCGGAAGTGCTGCCAGGTCGACGGGGTGAGCAGCTTGACGGCCTTGCGGACACGCTTCTCGTCGTCCGAGTCGGTGAAGAACGCCCCGTGCGAGCAGCAGCCGTCGGCGGACCGGCCGGCGATGATGCCGTGGCAACCCCGGCCGAAGATGCAGGTCCAGCGGGACAGCAGCCAGGTCAGGTCGGCCCGGATCAGGTGGGTCTCGTCCGCCGGGTCGGCGAACTCGATCCACTCCCGGGGAAAGTCCAGCGGCACCTCGCGGCTGCGCGGGTCGCCCGGATCGTCCACCAGCACGCGGAGCTCCATCGTCACTCGGACCAGCGTACGCGCGGTGACGTCCCCGGGCCGACGAGCCGCACGAACGTGTTGCACCTAGTGTCTTCACCATGCGACTGGGTGTCCTCGACGTCGGATCCAACACGGTGCACCTGCTGGTGGTCGACGCGCACCATGGCGCGCACCCCTGGCCGGCGCACTCGGAGAAGGTCGTCCTGCGTCTCGCCGAGCAGATCGGCCCGGACGGCGCGTTGACCGAGGCCGGCTCGGACAGCCTGGTCAAGGCGGTCGGCATGGCCAAGGCGGCGGCCACCGGGCTGGAGGCCGACGACCTGATCGCGTTCGCCACGTCCGCCGTCCGCGACGCCACCAACGCGGCCGACGTGCTCGCCCGGGTCCGCGACGAGACCGGCGTACGCCTGGAGGTGCTCTCCGGCGCGGACGAGGCACGGATGACCTTCCTGGCGGTGCGGCGCTGGTTCGGCTGGTCGGCGGGGCGTCTGCTGGTGCTCGACATCGGTGGTGGCTCCCTGGAGATCGCCGCCGGGATCGACGAGGACCCGGACGTCGCGATCTCGCTGCCGCTCGGCGCCGGCCGCCTGAGCCGGGAGCGGCTGCGGGTCGACCCGGACAGCGCGACGCCGCCGTCCGCCGAGGCCGTCGACAAACTGCGGGAGTACGTGGACGGCCGGCTGGACAAGGTGGTCGACCAGTTGACCGAGGTGGGCTGGGGTCGGGCGGTGGCCACCTCGAAGACGTTCCGCACCCTGGCGCGACTGGCCGGCGCGGCGCCGTCCGGGGCCGGTCTCTGGGCGCGGCGCAGCCTGACCCGTGAAGGTCTGCGGCAGGTCATCGGCTTCATCCGGCACATTCCGCCCAGCCAGTTGGTGGAGCTGGAGGGGGTCAGCGCGGGCCGGGCCCACCAGTTGCTGGCGGGCGCGGTGGTCGCCGAGGCGGTGATGCGCAGGCTCGACCTGGACACGCTGGACATCTGCCCGTGGGCCCTGCGGGAGGGGGTCATCCTCCGCCGACTCGATCAACTCGAGCCGATCTGAGCAGGGTGCCGGGTTACGAGTGGTTTGCCAGTGCTCGTCCTGATGGCCCCACGACAGCCAAGCTACGCTGGCTGATGTGACTTCCCGCGTTCCGGTGCTCCTGTCCAGCTCGTCGGTCTTCCCCGAGCCGACCGCGGCGGCGTTCCAACTGGCCGCGGCGCTCGGCTACGACGGCGTCGAGGTGATGGTCTGGACCGACGTGGTCAGCCAGGACGCGGGCGCGCTGCGCGGCCTGTCGGCGCACTACGGCGTGCCGGTGCTGTCGGTGCACGCGCCCTGCCTGCTGGTCACGCAGCGGGTGTGGAGCCCCGACCCGTGGGAGCGGCTGCGCAGGGCCGCCGAGCTGGCCGAGACGCTGGGAGCGCCGACGGTCGTGGTGCACCCGCCGTTCTCCTGGCAGCGGGACTACGCGCGCAACTTCGCCGAGGGCTTGGCCACGGTCGCGGACCGGTTCAACGGCCTGCGCTTCGCGGTGGAGAACATGTACCCGGTGCGGATGGCGGGCCGGCAGTTCGTCCCGTACGTCCCCGGGTGGGATCCCACCGACAGCGGCTACCCGTCGTACACCCTGGATCTGTCGCACTGCGCGGCCTCGCACAGCGACCCCCTCGAAATGGCCGACCGGATGGGCGCGGGCCTGGCCCACGTGCACCTCGGCGACGGCACCGGCGAGGGTCGCGACGAGCATCTGGTGCCCGGGCGCGGCACCCAGCCCTGCGGGGAGCTGCTCTCCTCGCTGGCGGCGCGGGGCTTCACCGGCGCGGTGGCCGTCGAGGTGGCGACCCGGGGCGCGAAGAGTCGCGCGGTGCGCGAGGCGGACCTGCGCGCCGCGCTGGAGTTCGCCCGCCAGCACCTGCCCGCCCAGTCACCGGTCGACGTCTGACCCCGGCGGGGCCCGGCGTCAGCTGACCGGGGTCAGTGATTCGGTGGTCGAGGTCGGCTGCGGGGCGACCGGCAGCTGCTCCCCGATGGCGGCCCGCTTGCGGGCCCGGTGTGCCGCCACGTGCGAGCGGGTGGCGCAGCGCTCGGAGCAGAACCGCCGGCAGCAGTTGGACGACGTGTCCAGGTAGACGTTGCCGCACCGCTCGTCGGCGCAGACCCCGAAGCGGGCGCTGCCGTACTCGCAGAGCCAGACCGACAGCCCCCAGACCGCGCCGGCCAGGTATTCGGCGCTGACCGACGCGCCCCGGCTGGTCACGTGCATGTGCCAGTCGCTGGAGTCGTGCCCGGAGATGCGCGGCTGGACCGGGAACGCCTCGAGCAGCGCGTTCAGCTCGGTCACCGCCTGGGCGTCGCGCCCCGAGGTGCCGTACTCGAAGACGTCGCGGAGCCGCTTCTGCGCCCGCCGGAAAATCGCGACGTCGCGATCGGCGACCTCGTCGCGCATCCAGGCGTTGTCGTCGGGGAAGAGGGCCCGCAGGTCGTCGAGGTCGTCCAGGCGGGCGTTGACCAGGTCAACGCCGGTCCGGGCGTACGCGTCGAAGTTCACGCCCCCAACGGTAGACGACTCACGGGGTGCGCGGCGCGTCGATGTAGTGCGGCAGGAACCGCGCGTAGCCGTCGGTGATCAGACTCGCGCTCTCCCGAACCCCCACCCCGGCCGACTCGCCGTCGACGATCCAGCTGCCCAGCACCACCCGGTTGCCGGCGAACTGCGGCAGCGCCCGGAACTCCTGGTAGCACCAGCCCTCGTCGCCGTAGATCCCCGGGTTGGTGATCTCCTGCTCGGCGGTCACGATGCGTACCGAGCCGCCCTCCCGGCCGAGCAGCGGCTTGGCCACGTACTCGGGCATGCCGCGCGGCGAGTCGAGGTACGCCGGGAGCAGGTATTCGTGGTCGGGGTAGAGCTCCCAGAGGATCGCGAGCAGCGCCTTGTTGGACAGCAGCAACTTCCACGCCGGTTCGATCCAGGTCGTCGGGGTGCCCGGGGCCAGCGCGGGCGGCCCGTACGGCTCGGCCAGCATCCACTCCCACGGGTAGAGCTTGAAGCAGGTGGTCACCGGGCGGTCGGCGGCGTCGACGAAGCGCCGGCCGTCCCAGCCGATCTCCTGGATGGGTTGCAGCTCGACGTCGAGGCCGGCCTGTCGGGCGGTCTCGGCGAGGTAGCCGGCGGTCATGTGGTCCTCGCCCGACTCCTCCTCGTTCGACCAGAGCACGTGCACCCGGGGGTCGTGCAGCCCGGCGCCGATCTTGGCCCAGGCGCCGACCAGCCGCTCGTGCAGGCTGTTCCACTGGTCCAGCTCGGGGCGGGTCTGCTCCAGCCAGTACCACTGGATGATGCTCGCCTCGACCAGCGCCGTCGGCGTGTCCGCGTTGTACTCCAGCATCTTCGGCGGCCAGGTGCCGTCGTACGCCAGGTCGAAGCGCCCGTAGAGGGTGGGTGGCGCCTCGCGCAGCGACCGGGCCACCGCGTCGGCCGCCCAGGCGGGGATGCCGAACTCGGCGTACCGGCGCTGCGCCACCACGTGCTCGGCGGCGGCCACCGACATCCGGTGCAGCTCCTCCGTGGCCTCCTCCAGCCGCAGCACCTCGTCGAGGTCGAAGGCGTACGCGGCGGTCTCGTCCCAGTACGACATGATCCCGCCGTCGGGCAGTTCGGTGTCGACGTAGACCAGCCCCTGCGCGCGGATGGTGGCGTCCCAGTCGGGCCGGGGCGGCACGGACTCACGGCGCACGTCAGCCGCCGCAGGAGGCGAGGTGGGTGCCGAACCCGCCGCGCTCGGGCAGGGCGGCGGTGGTCGGCTCCCCGGCGGTCCGCCCCGCGACAGGCGCGGGGACCCGCATCGCCAGCGCGACCGTGTCACCGCCGCCGACCGGCCCGAGGGCGCAGTCGTCATCGTCGTCGTCCGAGGTCATGTTGCAGCCGGAGAGGGCGAGCGCGAGAGCGGTGAGCGCGCCGAGCTGCACGGAGGCCGACCGGAGCCGGCGGCGGGGGCGTTGGTCCACGGCATCGTTGTAGTCGATCGACGCCAGCACCGCAGCCCCGGCCGCCCCTCGGCGGGGGTCCTGGCAGGGGCGATACGCTCGGCTCATGCTCCGTTCCGTCATCCTCGCCGCCTCCCGGTCATCCCAGGTCGAGCGGCTCGTCGCGACCGCCCCGTACACCCGGGACGTCGTTCGCCGGTTCGTCGCCGGCGCCACCACCGACGACGCGTTGCGCGCGACCCGCGGGCTCGTCGACGACGGTCTGGCCGTCACCCTCGACCACCTGGGCGAGGACACCGTCACCCCCGAGCAGGCCACGGCCACCCGGGACGAGTATCTGAAGCTGCTGTCGATGCTCTCCGGGGCCGGGCTCACCCCGGCCGCCGAGGTGAGCGTGAAGCTCTCCGCGCTCGGCCAGATGTTCGACGAGCAGTTGGCGTACGACAACGTGCGGGCGATCTGCGCGGCCGCCGACGCCGCGGGCACCACGGTCACCCTGGACATGGAGGACCACACCACCACCGACTCGACGCTGGAGGTGCTGGCCAAGCTGCGCAAGGACTTTCCGTCGACCGGCGCGGTGCTCCAGGCGTACCTGCGGCGCACCGAGTCGGACTGCCGGGAGCTGTCCTCCGCCGGGTCGCGGGTGCGTCTGTGCAAGGGCGCGTACCGGGAGCCGGAGTCGGTGGCGTACCAGTCGGCCCGCGAGGTGGACAAGTCCTACGTCCGCTGCATGAACATCCTGATGTCCGGTGACGGTTACCCGATGCTGGCGACCCACGATCCGCGGATGATCGCGGTCGGCGAGGACCGGGCCCGCTGGTTCGACCGGGGGCCGGAGCGCTTCGAGTTCCAGATGCTCTACGGCATCCGTCCCGAGGAGCAGGCCCGGCTGGCCGGCGAGGGCTACACGGTGCGCACCTACGTCCCGTACGGCGACGAGTGGTACGGCTACCTGATGCGTCGGCTCGCCGAGCGCCCGGCGAACCTGGTCTTCTTCGGCCGCGCCCTGATCTCCAAGAAGTAGTCGCCGCTTGACGCGCTTGGCTAATTGGGTTAGCTTAAAGCTATGACAGTTAGCCAGGTGCGGCGGGACGGCGGACACATCGCGTACGAGGTGCACGGCGACGGCCCACTGGTCGTCCTCGCGCACGGCATGGGCGAGAACAGGGCGAGCTTCCGACACCTGGTGCCGCTGCTCGTGGCCGCCGGTTACCGGGTCGCCTCGGTCGACGTACGCGGGCACGGGGAGTCCAGCGTCGGCTGGCCCACGTACGCCCCGGCGGAGGTCGGCGCCGACCTGCTGGCCGTCGTCCGTGACCTCGACGCCGGGCCGGCCGTGCTGGTCGGCAGCTCGTCCGCCGCCGCGGCGGTGGTCTTCGCCGCGACCGACGCGCCCGAGCTGGTCTCCGGCATCGTGCAGATCGGCGCGTTCGTCGGTCAGCCGAAACTCAACCCGCTGCTGCGGGCGGCGATGGCGGCCGTGCTGCGCAGTCCCCGACTGTTCGGGATGTTCCACAACACGCTCTTTCCCGTGCACCGGCCGGCCGACGACGCGGCGTACCGCCGGTCGATGGTGGCCAACCTGCGCGAACCCGGCCGGATGGCCGCGACCCGCGGTGTGATCGCGCCGGTCGAGCCGCACTGGACCGCCCGCGCGCCGCAGGTGCGCCAACCGGTGCTGGTGCTGATGGGCGCCAAGGACCCGGACTTCCCCGACCCGGGCGCCGAGGCGCGGGCGGCCCGCCGGCTCTTCCGCGTCGCCGAGGCCCGGATGATCGAGGAGGCCGGGCACTACCCGCACGCCGACCGGCCGCGGGCCACCGCCGACGAGCTGGTGGGTTTCCTGGCGGTGTGTGCCGGTGCCTAGGGCCGGGCTCAACCAGCAGACCGTGGTGCGGGAGGCCGCCCGGCTGGCCGACGAGGTCGGCTACCAGCAGCTCACCCTCGCCGCGCTCGCCAGCCGGCTCGGAGTCGCGCTGCCCAGCCTCTACAAGCACATCCGAGGGGCGGACGCGCTGAGTCAGAAGCTCGCCGCGCTGGCCACCGTCGAGCTGGCCACAGAGCTGACCACGGCGGCCGCCGGCCGTTCGGGTGGGGACGCGCTGCGGGCGATGGCGGACGCCTACCGCGCCTACGCCCACCGGCACCCCGGGCGCTACCCCGCCACCCAGCGGGTGCCCGACCCGTCCGACCCGGAACACGTCGAGGCGGGCGAACGCGCGGTCGGCGCCATCTTCGCGGTGCTGCGCGGCTACGGACTCACCGGCGACGACGCGGTGGACGCGACCCGGGCGTTGCGCAGTGCCCTGCACGGGTTCGTCGCCCTGGAGGCCGCCGGTGGCTTCGGCCTGCCGCGCGAGGTCGACCGCTCGTACCACCAGTTGGTCGCCGGCCTGGACGTGGCATTCCGCTCCTGGCCGGCTCGCGGAGCCTGACCCGGTCCGATCGGCCGGGTCGGCCTCGCCCGATCCGGTCTTTGGTCGTACCCTTCGGCGGGTGACTGACGGGGTGCAGCAGCCAGCACCGCGGCGGCTCTGGCCGCTGTGGACCGTGCTCGTCGTGGTGGTCCTGCTGCTGGGCTGCGGCCTTCCGGCGGCGTTGGTCGTCGGTGCGGTACGCGAGGCCGGCGGCCGGGCCACGGTCAGCCGGGCCGGCGCCACCGCGACCGACGACCCGGCCACCGCCGTCGCCCGTGCTCTGTCCGACCGGATGACCGCGCAGCTCCAGCGGCAGTCCACGGCGCTGCTCGGCGGCGACCGGCCCGCCTTCCTCGCCGTCGCGGACCCCGCCGCGCATCCCGACCTGCGCCGTCGTTTCGCCGCGCTGCGCGCCCTGAAGGTGACGGTGTGGCGGGCCGAGCCGAGCGGCCTGCCCGTACCGGTCGTCGGCAGGCCGGGCGAGTGGCGGCTGCTGGTGCGCTTCCAGTACTGCTTCGTGGCGCCCGGCTGCCGACCGAGCCCGGTGCTGATCGGCACCCGCTGGCGGGAGAACGGCGACCAGCCGCGACTGGTCGCCCTGGAGGAGTCCAAGTCCGCCGAGACCGGCACCCGACCGTGGGAGATCAGCGAGCTGACCGTGGCGGTCGGCGCGCGGACCATCGTCGCCACCACGCCGGCGCTGCGCGGCAAGCTGCCCGGCCTGCTGACCCAGGCGGAGGCGGCCGCCGCCGTCGCCGACACGTACGCCGTGACCGGCTCGCCGCCGGACCGCTACCGGATCTTCTACGCCGGTCGGACGGAGTGGCAGCGCTGGTACGGCGGCGGACGCCCACAGTGGACCGGCGGCTACGCGGTGACCGTGGGCGGCGGCCACCACGAGGTGGTGCTCAACGCCGACGGGCTGTCCAGCAGCAGCACCGACGACCTGCTCCGGCACGAGCTGACCCACGCCGCCTCGCTGCCGGAGCGCGGTTACCCGGGCAAGACGACCTGGTGGCTCGTCGAAGGGCTTGCCGAGTTCGCCGGCTCGGGCGGTCAGCCGGTCGACCGGTACGAGGGGCTCGCGGAGGTGCGCAAGCTGGTCCGGGGCGGTTGGGACGGCCGGCTGGAGGGCGTCACGCCCGCCGACGACGCCCCCGCCGAGCGGGTCGGCGGCAGCTACGGCGTCGGCTACCTCGCCGTCCGGCACCTCGTCGACCGGTTCGGGCCGGAGCGGCTGCTGACCTTCTTCAAGGCCGTGGTGCACGAGCGCAAGACCCCCGACGCCGCCGCCGAGCAGGCGTTCGGCGAGCAGTGGTCGACGTTGCACGACGAGTGCGTGGCGTACGTCCGCGCGACCTCCGCCTGACGGTCGGCGCGACGGTGCGCCGTACGATCGATGGGTGCGCCGCCCCCAGTTGCCGCGGCCCGCAAGCGCCACGCGGCCCCGCCTGCTCATCGCCCTGACCGCCGTCGCCGTCCTCACCGCCACCACCGCCGCCTCGTGCGGCGACGACCAGCCGCCGGTCGCGCTCGCCTCGGCCGCCCGCAACCCGGTCAGCGAGGTGATCGACGCCCCGGCGACGGTGACGGCCCGCGCCGCCGCCACCCTGACCGCGCCCGCCGACGGCACCCTGGCCAGCCTGCGCGTCCAACCTGGACAGCGGGTGAAGCGTGGCCAGGTGCTCGCGGTGGTCGCGTCCCCGTCGGCCCAGGCGCGGCTGCGCCAGGCGAAGGAGGCGCTGGACGCCGCCAAGCGCGCCGGCCGGGGTGTCTCCACCGGCAACCTGAGCAGCAGCCGGCGGGGCACCGACAAGGCGGCCGAGGAGGCGTTCGACGCCGCCCGCGAGGCCGCCGAGAAGATCGCCGACCCGCAACTGCGCGACGCGCTGCTGACCCAGGTGACGTCCGCCCAGCGGCAGTACGCCGCCGCCGCGCGCAGCGCCGACGCGGCGGTCCGCGCGGTGCAGCGGGGGATCAGCGGGCTGAACTCCGCCGTCGGCTCGCTCTCCGCGGCGCAGCGGCTCCAGGCTCAGCAGGCGTACGACCTGGCGAAGGCGACAGTCGACGCGCTGACCCTGCGTGCCCCGGTCGCCGGGGTGGTGCAGCCCGGCGGCACCCGGGCCGGCAGCGGTGCCAACGGCGGACTGGCCGGGCTGTTGGAGCAGGCCGGTGGGGCCGGGCTCGACCCGTCCGCGCTGGCCCCCGCCCAGGGCGGGCCGCCCGCCGGGGTCGACGACGCCGTCGCGGTCGGCGGTCAGGTCACCGCCGGCACGCCCGTGCTGACCGTGGTGGACACCGGGCAGTTGGGGCTGCTCGCCGAGGTGGACGAGACCGACGTGCTGCTGGTCAAGGCCGGGGTCGGCGCCACAGTCGAGTTGGACGCCGTCACCGGCGCCAGCTACGACGCCACGGTCCGCTCGGTCGACGTGCTCCCCACCAGCTCCGCGCAGGGCGGCGTCACCTATCGGGTACGCCTCACGCTGGGTCCCGGGAAGCTGGCCGAGGACGCGCCGGCCCCGACGCCCCGCCCCGGCATGAACGCGATCGTGCACCTGCGCGTACGCGAGGCCGCCGACGCGGTGACCGTCCCCGCCTCGGCGGTGTTCTCCGCCGACGGCCGGGACGCGGTCTGGGTGGTCCGCGACGGCAAGGCCGACCGGGCGCCGGTGACCGTGGGCGTCCAGGGGGCCGACCTGGTGCAGATCCTCAACGGGGTCCAGGCCGGCGACCGGGTCGTGGTGCGCGGCACCGACCAGGTGCGCGACGGCCAGGAGGTCCGGTGACCGACACCCCGCCGGCCATCGAGGCGGTGGACGTGTCGCGGACGTACCACCTTGACGGGGTGTCGGTGGAGGCGCTGCGCGGGGTGTCGCTGACCGTGCAGCCCGGTGACTACGTGGCGCTGGTGGGGCCGTCCGGCTCGGGCAAGTCCACGCTCATGCACCTGTTGGGCGGGCTCGACCGACCGACCGGTGGCCGGTTGGTGATCGGCGGGCGGGACGTCAACGCCCTCTCCCCGCCGGAGATGGCCGCCCTGCGCAACGAGACGATCGGGTTCGTCTTCCAGGCGTTCCACCTGCTGCCGCGTACGTCGGCGGTGGAGAACGTGGCGTTGCCCCTGGTCTATCGGGGTGTGTCGGCCCGGCAGCGCCGGGAGCGGGCGGCGGCGATGCTGGGCCGGGTGGGTCTCGGGCACCGGCTGGACCACCGGCCCAACCAGATGTCCGGTGGCGAGCAGCAGCGCGTCGCCATCGCCCGCGCCCTGGTCACCGAGCCGACGGTCCTGCTGGCCGACGAGCCGACGGGCAACCTCGACAGCGTCACCGGCGCGGCGGTCCTGGAGCTGCTGGAGCGGTTGAACGCGGAATCCGGGGTGGCGCTGGTGATGGTCACCCACGACCAGGAGGTGGCGGCTCGGGCCGCCCGCCGGATCACCATGCGCGACGGTGTGGTGGTGGCGGACAGCGCCACCGCACCTCATGATCGACCGCTGTCCGTCGATCACGGTCGACCTGAGACACTGGTCCCCGCTCCCAGCGCGGAGCCCCGGTCCGTGTCCGGAAGCGGCCCGGGGCACCCGTCCGGTGGCTCTGGTGGCGCCGCCGGAGCCACCGGGCGCCTTCCGCGCGAGCCCGAGGACGGTGCGGCGTGAGGGTCGCCGAGGCGTGGCGGGTCGCGCTGGACGCGCTCCGGGCCAACCGGCTGCGCAGCTCGCTCACCATGCTCGGCGTGATCATCGGGGTGGCCTCGGTGGTGCTGCTGGTCGCCATCGGCACCGGCACCAAGCAGAAGGTGGAGCAGCAGGTCGAAGGGCTCGGCTCCAACCTGCTGCTGGTCGTCCCCGGCAAGATCGAGGTGGGCACCGCGCCGGTCGTGTCGCCGTTGACGCTCAAGGACGTGGACGCGGTCTCCCGGGTCGTCGGCGATCCCGATCGGGTCGCGGTCACCGTCGCCTCCGGGGCGACCGCACGGGCCGGCGCCCGCTCCGACTTCACCACTGTCCAGGGCGTGCTGGAGACCACCCCGACGGTGTTCACCCGGTCGCTGGCCCGGGGCCGCTACCTCACCGGCACGGACGTCGACACCAGCCGGCGGGTAGCGGTCCTCGGTGACTCGGTGGCCCGCGCGTTGTTCCCCGACCGAGATCCCCTGGGTCAGCAGGTGACCCTCGCCGGGGTGCGGTTCCGGGTCATCGGCGTCTTCGCGCCCCTCGGGCAGAGCCTCGGCGTCGACCGGGACGACGAGGTGCACGTGCCGGTCACCGCGGCGCAGCGCCTGTGGGGCACCCAGCGGGTGGACGGCATCGCGGTGAAGGCGCCCGACCGGGAGCGCATCGACGAGCTGGGCGAGCGCATCGTCGCCGAGCTGAACCGCCGCCACCCGGACACCGAGTTCAGCGCGGTCACGCAGCAGCAGATCCTCGGTGTGCTCGGCGACATCCTCGGTGTCCTCACCGGCGTGCTCGCCGCCATCGCCGGCATCTCGCTGCTCGTCGGCGGCGTCGGCGTCTCCAACATCATGCTGGTCAGCGTCCGGGAACGGACCCGGGAGATCGGGCTGCGCAAGGCCGTCGGCGCGCGGCCCCGTGACATCGGCGTGCAGTTCCTGCTGGAGGCGGTGCTGCTCACCACGATCGGCGGGTTGACCGGGATGGCGCTGGGCGTGGGCACCGCCCTGCTGGTGGACGCGTTGTCACCGATCCCGGCGGCGATCACCTGGTGGTCGTTGGCGCTGGCCTTCGGTGTGTCGGCGGCGGTGGGGATCGTCTTCGGGGTGGTTCCCGCGCAGCGCGCCGGCCGGCTCGACCCGGTGGTGGCGCTGCGCGCCGAGTGAGATCGGGCCGGGCCAATCGGACGACCGGCGCAGGCGGGGGGATAGCGGGAGCGCGGATCGGGTGAACCGACGATCTGGGCATGATCAGTTGTACGAAGGGATCGCGCCGGTCACAGCCGCCCCGCTACCGTACTGGTAACACGCGCGTCGCCGCCCGGCCCGGAGCATCCGTCGGGTTGGCACGCGCCGGGCATGGGATGGGTCGGTGAGCCATGGCCGGGTCGCAGTCCGATGGACGGCTGTCGGAGGTCAAGTTCCTGACCGTCGCGGAGGTGGCGACGGTCATGCGGGTGTCAAAGATGACTGTCTATCGCCTCGTGCACAGCGGTGAGCTCACCGCCGTCCGGGTGGGGCGGTCGTTCCGGGTGCCCGAGCACGCGGTGCACGAATACCTGCGGGGCGCGTTTCAGGAAACCGCCTGAGCCACCGGTCCGCCGATCGAGTGCCACGTAGGCGGCATGGACGGGGGCGCGTTGGTCCTGCTGACGCTCTCCGGCTACCCTGGAGCCCGACCGAGACCCCACCGGTGCGCCCTGCCGCCCAGACCGGTCCGGTCCGTTGTCCGCATGCGGTCGCCGTCGCCACCTGCGTGGTGTCATCCGGTCCGCCCCGCACGTTGTATCGAAAGGCTGTCGTATGGGCTCGGTGGTCAAGAAGCGCCGTAAGCGCATGGCTAAGAAGAAGCACCGCAAGCTGCTGCGCAAGACCCGCGTCCAGCGTCGCCGTCTCGGCAAGTGATCGTCGCCGGGCGCTGAGCCCGGCATAAGGCCTCACTTGCCAAACTGTCGACCCCCGGAGGCTCAGGTGATCAGGCCGTGGTCGTCCCGGCTCGATCCCTCCTGTCGGCGTAGGTGCGTCAGATGACCCCCGGAAGCACCTCAGGTGCTCCGGGGGTCGTCGTCGTCACCGGGGTCGGTCGGTACCTGGGCGCGCACGTGGCTGCCCGGCTGGCCGCCGACCCCCGCATCGAGCGGGTCATCGGCGTGGACGCGCCGGAGCCGGGCGCCGAGTTCACCGATCTGCTGGACCGGGTCGAGCGGATTCGCGTCGACCCGGGGTCGCTCGTCGGGCTCCTCGCCGACCTGGAGGTCGACGCGGTGGTGCACCTCGCGTTGGTCAGCGCCCCCGACCAGCAGCACGGCGGCCGGTCGGCCATGAAGGACCAGAACGTCATCGGCACCATGCAACTGCTCGCCGCCTGCCAACGGGCGCCCCGTCTGCGCAAGCTCGTGGTCCGCTCGTCGACCGCCGCGTACGGGGTGTCGTTCCGCGATCCGGCGGTGTTCACCGAGGAGACCGAGCCGCGCGAGGTGCCGCGCGGCGGTTTCGGCCGCGACATCCTCGACGTCGAGGGGTACGTTCGCGGCTTCCGCCGCCGCCGGGCCGACGTGACCGCGACGGTGCTGCGTTTCGCTCCGTTCATCGGTTCGACCGCCGACACGACGTTGACGCGCTACTTCGCGCAGCCGTTCGTGCCGACCGTCTTCGGCCGCGATCCCCGGTTGCAGTTCCTGCACTTCGACGACGCGTTGGAGGTGCTGCACCGGTCGATCGTGGAGGATCACCCCGGCACCTACAACGTCGCCGGTCCGGGGGTGCTGTCGCTGTCCCAGGCGATCCGGCGGGCCGGTCGGGTGGCCGTGCCGGTGCTGGAGCCGGGTCTCTCGGGCGCCGCGGCGCTGGCCCGCACCATGGGGTTCGGCCGCTACGGCCTGGACCAGGTCGATCTTTTCGTGCACGGGCGGGTCGTCGACACCACGCGCCTTGAACAGGAGTACGGCTTCACACCCCGCTCCACCGCCGCCGCGTTCGACGACTTCATCCGCGCCCACAACGGTGGGGTGGTGCTCAGCCGGGGTCAGTTGGCCGCCGCCGAGCAGTTGGTCCTGGACGGCATCCGGCAGGTCCGTGCCGCGGTGCGGGAGCGGTCGTCATGAGCGCGCGGCGTGCGCCGGTTGGGCGAGCCCCGCGGTCGCGAACCGAGGTGGCGTCATGACCGGGCCGACGCAGGGGCGCGAGCCGGCGGGCATGGGGCCGTTCGACGTACCGCCGGGGCCACCCGTGCCGGACGCGGAGCCGGCGCGGCGCAACGGCCACCGACCGGCGAGCAGGCTCACGCCGGCCGGGACGCCGCGCGACGAGGTCGACACCGCGACCGACGAGCCGGCGGTGGCGGGCGGCGACCCGGCCGCCGACGAGGTCGACACGACGACCGACGAACCGGCGAGCGGGGGCGTCCCGCCCACCGCGGGCGGGGCGGGCGGCACCGGTCCGGCGGTGCCGGATCGGCCCGGCGACCAGTGGGACCGCCGGGTCGCGAACGGGCTGGCGTTCCTGCGCCGACGGCTGGCCGGTGACTACGAGGTCGACGAGTTCGGGTTCGACCCGGACCTGACCGACGCGGTCTTCCACCCGCTGCTGCGGCTGCTCTATCGGGACTGGTTCCGTACCGAGGTCAGCGGGGTCGAGCACGTCCCCGTCGACGGGCCCGCGCTGGTGGTCGGCAACCACTCCGGCACCGTCGCCCTGGACGCGCTGATCCTCTCGGCGGCGTTGCACGACAAGCACCCCGCTCACCGCTACCTGCGCCTGCTCGGCGCCGACCTGGTCTTCCGGATGCCGGTGGTGTCGGAGATCGCCCGCAAGACCGGTGGCACGGTGGCCTGCAACCCGGACGCCGAGCGGCTGCTCGGCGGTGGTGACCTGGTCGGTGTGTTCCCCGAGGGGTTCAAGGGCGTCGGCAAGCTCTACGCCGACCGGTACAAGCTGCAACGGTTCGGTCGGGGCGGCTTCGTCTCGGCGGCGCTGCGCACCGGCACGCCGATCGTTCCGGTCGCCATCGTCGGCGGCGAGGAGATCTACCCGATGCTCGCCGACATCAAGCCCCTGGCTCGGCTGCTCAAGCTTCCGTATTTCCCGGTCACGCCGACCTTCCCCTGGCTCGGGCCGCTGGGCATGGTGCCGTTGCCCAGCAAATGGCTGATCGAGTTCTGCCCGCCGATCCCCACCGCGCACCTGACCGACTCGGCGGACGACCCGCTGGTGGTCTTCAACCTCGCCGACCAGGTGCGGGAGACCATCCAGCAGACCCTGCACTCGCTGCTGGAACGGCGACCCGACCCCTTCGGGCCGTAGGCCCGACGGTCAGCCGGCGCGGCGGCGGCGCTGCAACGCCAGGCCGGCGGTGACCGCGCCGGCGACCAGACCGGCCGCCGCCGTCGACGGTACGGCGATCTTGACGGCCCGACGGCCGGTGCGGAAGTCCCGCACCTCCCAGCCGTACTGCCGGGCCTGCCGCAGCAGGGTGCCGTCCGGGTTGACCGCCACCGCACGGCCCACCGAGCGGAGCAGCGGCAGGTCGTTGGCCGAGTCGCTGTAGGCCGCGCAGCGGCTCAGGTCCAGCCCTTCCACGGCGGCGAGCTGGGTGACCGCCTCGGCCTTCGCCGGCCCGTGCATGAGGTCGCCCACCAACCGCCCGGTGTACGCCCCGGCCCGCACCTCGGCCACCGTGCCGATCGCGCCGGTCAGGCCAAGTCGGGTGGCGATCACCCGGCCGATCTCCACCGGGGCGGCGCTGACCAGCCACACGCGCTGACCGGCGTCCAGGTGGCGCTGGGCGAGCTGCCGGGTGCCGGCCCAGATCCGAGGGGCCATCAGCTCGTCGAAGATCTCCTCCGAGAGGCGTTCGACGTCGTCCACCCGCCACCCCTCGACGAAGGCGAGCGCGGCGTCCTTCGCCTGGGACATGTCCCCGGCGTGCTCGCGGGCGAGCAGCCGGAACCGGAGCTGCTGCCAGGCGAAGCGGGCCAGGTCGGCGGTCGTGAAGTAGTTCCGGGCGGCGAGCCCGCGGGCGAACCAGTAGATCGACGCGCCCTGCATCATCGTGTTGTCGACGTCGAAGAACGCCGCGGCGGCCGGGTCCGGTGCGGGTGGGGTCACCGGCGCCAGCGCGGTCTCCGCCCACCCGGCGGTGTGACCGTGAGCGTCGGTGCTGACCGTCACCTTGCGGCTGCGCGCCACGCGACTCCTCTCCTGACCAGGTACGACGGATGCCTCCAGCGAGGGTAGCCGGAGCGCACGGTCGACCGGCCGGACCACAGGGAACTGTGGCCCGGCCGGTCAGACGTGCGGTATGGCGGTCCCGGGGCTGGCGGGTCAGCGCTCGCCGGGGCAGGTGGTCGGGGTGGGTCCGAGCGCGTCGCTGCCGGTCGGTGCCGGCAGGCCGCAGGCGATCGCCGCGCGTACCGAGTCCGAGCGCTCACGGATGCTGTCCAGCAGGGCCAGCGACCTCCGGGTCCGTTCGCGGTCGGCCCGGCTGGCGCCGTCGAGCAGGTTGGTCACCGCCCGGCGCTGGCTGGCGACGAACGTGTTGACGGTGTCCAGGCTGGCCGGCTCGGCCCGCTGCACGGCGGCGGCGGTGAGCAGGCGGATACCCTGCCGGGTGTCGGCGTCCATGTCGTCGAGGACGGCGCTGTAGCCGATGCGGTCGCCGCGCAGTTCGGCTGCTTCGCCGAGCCTGGTCCGGGCGAAGTCCAGGAACAGCTGGCCGCGGCTGACGTCCGAGCTGGCCAGGGCGAGCTGGGCCCGCTCGGTGGAACGCTTCATGCCGTACAGCGCGTCGCCGGGAACGGCGTTCTCGCTGGCGGCGGAGATCCCGGAGACGGCGATGGCGCCGGCGGCGATGCCGACCAGGATCGCGCCCCGGGCGCGGGCCCGCCGGGCGGTGACCGCGGGTAGCAGAGAGCCGCGGCTCGTGGCCGCGGCCCGCGGGGCAGCCGGCTCGGCCGTCGCCGGTGGGGTGCCCATTCCCTCGCGCTCGGCGGTGGCGAGCAGCATCGCTCGCAGGCCGGTGCGGAACTCGGGGTCCACCTCGGCCGTGGGGGGATCGACGCTGAGCCGCTGACCCACTGCGACGAGCGGGGCCAGTTGGCTGTCCACCCGGGACCGCACGTGGTGCCGCCGGCCGCCGTTGGCCTCGTCGAGAAGCTGCGCGAAGCGCTCGGCGCGCCGGCGGGAGAAGAGGATGTCGTCCACCGCAGGCACCTCCTCTCGCTGGTCACGGCCGGTCGGCCGCCATAATTGCCAGCGACCGGGCGGCGGTGTGACACCACGGAGGTGAGGTGCCGTCCGGCGTGCCGGTCGGACCTCGGTGCCCCGGGCCTGCCGGGACAACCACCGGTCGCACCCGGAGAAACGCGGCGGACCGGGCACGGGTTACGGGCCTGGCGGGGCGGAAATCACAGAAAGTGATCGCCGTCACCGGGTGCGACCGGGCCTGAGCTGCCGAGACATTGATCGACGCTCGTCGGCCCCGCCGCCGAGAATCACGGCTGGAAGCCGTCGGGCAGAAGCCGTGCCAGGGCGCGAACGGCCCGGTACTGCAGGGCCTTGATGGCACCCTCGTTCTTGCCCATCGCGCGGGCTGTCTCGGCGACCGAGAAGCCCTGGAGGAACCGGAGCACGATGCACTCCTGCTGCTCCGGGTTGAGCTGCTTGACGGCGGTGAGCAGGGCGACGTTGGTGATGTGTTCGACCACCGCGGCTTCCGGGCTGCCCTCCGGGCCCCGGTCCTCGCGGTCGGCGTCGAGCACGTCGCCGGTGGTGACCTCCAGCCGGTACCGGCCGGACTTGAAGTGGTCCGCGACCAGGTTGCGGGCGATCGTCACCAGCCAGGCGCCGAGGTCGCGGCCCTGCCAGGTGAAGCTGCCGATCCGCTTGAGAGCGCGCAGGAACGTGTCCGAGGTGAGGTCCTCGGCGAGTTGGCGGTTGCCGACCCGGAAGTAGACGAACCGGAAGACGGTGTCGACGTACCGGTCGTAGATGAGGCCGAACGCCTCGGACTCGCCAGCCTGCGCCCGCTCGACAAGCGTCCAGACCTCGGTGGCCGGGTCGGACGGGTCCGGGCGGCTGGGGAAGCCGGTCGGGGTGGTCGGGGTGGTCGGAGTGGCGGCCGGGACCGCCGGGATCACCGCCGTCTCGCCCGCCGTCGGATCGGTGGCCGCCGTCGGCGCGTCGCCGACCCGACGGCCCTGGGAGGGCATGGTCGGTCGGGCCGGTGCGGCGACACGGCCACCGGTCGGCATCGCGTTGCCACCCGGGACCGCCGGTCTCGGTGGTGGCTCGTTGGTGTGTGGGCGGTTGCGGGTCCGCTGGGCGGCGTTGTCGCCACGCATCGCGGCGTGCGGGTCGCCCAGCGGCGCGCGGGCCGCCGGTCGTTCGTTGACCGGGGAGCGGGTCGTCTGGCCAGTCAGGCCGACCGGGCGTTCCGCGTATCCGAAGGTGGTCACCGCGCGGCCCCCGTCCCGTTGGTGGCCGGCCGGGCTGGTTTACGGGTCGTCGGTGCGGACCGACCGGGCAACCGGTCGGGCAGGACGGTTCCGGGGTGTGCCGACGGGCGGCAGTTCCCCTTGAGGTGCTGGTCCAATGCGCTCACAGGCACGGGGGCCTCCTCGGGCTGAGGGGTGTCGACTCACGGCAAATGGGGTGAGCCGACCCGAGTGATAATAGGGCCAACGTCACCCGCGCGTGGCAAGTCCGTTACACAGGGCGGAAGTATTTCCCGCTGTGTCGCACCGGTGGCGGACCGGTTGTCCGTCGTGTGCGTTTGACTTTGACCCGGGCCGGTGGTCCTGGATGGATCCCCAGGTCGGGGGCAGTTTGGCCGATCGGCCGCGCCGTCCCGGCCGGCCGCCGCGTGGGCCGGGACGAAGCGTCGGCCGGCCCACCACCCGTCCCATCGGCCGGACTCGATCGGAGTGTCGACGACACCGCGACTGTCCCATTGACGGGACGCCGGGCAGCCCTGGCGGCCCGACCGTCGGGCGTGGCCTGTCGACCGCCGCTGTGCCAGACTCGACCACCGTGCAGGACTTCTCGGCAGACCCCGCGCCGAACCTCGCCGACCGGGTCCATCGGGCGGCTCTCGACCACGGTGACCGGCCCGCGCTGTACTGGCGGGAGGGGCGCGTCACCTGGTCCGAACTGGACGCCGCCGTGACCGCCGCCGCGCACGGCCTCGCCGCCGCCGTGCCACCCACCGACCCGGGTGGCCCGCCGCCGCGGGTCGCGATCGGGCTGCACAACACCCCCGACTTCGTGATCGGCTGGCTCGGCGCACTGCGAGCCGGCCTGGTCGCGGTCCCGGTCAACCCCGGCTTCACCGCCCCGGAGCTGCGGCACGTACTGGCCGACTCCGGCGCGTCGGTGCTCATCGGCACCGAGCGGGTCCGCCGCCTGGTCGCCGAGGTGGCCGCCGACCTGCCCGCGCTCACCGCCGTGCACGACACGCCGCCGACCGCCGACGCGCCCGATCCGCGCCCCCGTCCGCGCCGAGGCGGCGACGACCTGGCCGTACTGCTCTACACGTCCGGCACCGAGGGCCGTCCGAAGGGCGCGATGCTCTCGCACCGTGCGCTGCTGGCCAACCACGAACAGGTCGCGGAGATCGAGCCGCCGGTCGTCGGGCCGACGGACACCGTTCTCCTGGCGTTGCCGCTGTTCCACGCGTACGGGCTCAACTCGGTGCTCGGCGCCGTCGTCCACCACGGGGCCACCGGCGTGCTGCTCGACGAGCCGGGGCCTACGGCGGGGCTCGCCGAGATCGCCAGGCACCGGGTCAGCGTGCTGGTCGGCGTACCGTCGATCTTCCTGGCCTGGGCCGACGCCGACGCGGTCCGCGCGGCGACCGTGTCGGTGCGCGTGGCGGTGTGCGGCGCGGCGCCGCTGGATCCCGCGGTCGCGGCGCGCTTCACCGAGGCCACCGGTCATCAGGTGCACGTCGGGTACGGCCTCACCGAGACCGCGCCGGTGCTCACCTCCACCCTGGTCGGTCCGGTGGTCAAGCCCGGCTCGATCGGCCGGCCGCTGCCCGGCGTGGAGCTGCGCCTGGTCGGCCCGACCGGGGAGGACCTGTGGCGCGACGGCCAGGCGGTCCCCGACGACGACCCGGACGAGCTGGACATCTCCGATGTCGCCCCGGGCACCGACCCGGGGCAGATCGTCGTTCGCGGGCGCAACCTCTTCGGCGGCTACTGGCCCGACGGCCGCGACGGCCCGGACGACGACGGCTGGTGGGGCACCGGTGACATCGCGTACGCCGACGAGGACGGTGACCTCTTCCTGGTCGACCGGCTCGGGGAGTTGATCCTGGTCAACGGGTTCAACGTGTATCCCCACGAGGTCGAGCTGGTGCTCGCCGGGCACCCCGGGGTGGTCGAGTCGGCGGTACTGGGTGTGCCGCACCCGCGGACCGGCGAGACTGTGCGGGCGTACGTGGTGCCGGTGCAGGGCCGACCGGTGACCAGCGAGGAGCTGCTCGCCCACTGCGCACGCAACCTGGCCCGGTTCAAGTGCCCCACCGCTGTCGAGTTCGTCGACGCCCTGCCGCACTCGGCGATCGGCAAGGTACGCAAGACCCAGCTCCGGTCGGCGACGCCGACCGACCGCACGGAGGTAACCGATGGCCACTGACGCCCGACTCGCCCTGATCACCCGACCCGGCTGCCACCTGTGCGACGACGCCAAGGTGGCGCTCGACCGGGTGGTCGCGGTGACCGGCGACAAGTGGGTCGAGTGGGACGTCACCGGCGACGAGGAGCTGGAACGGGAGTACGGCGACCGCCTGCCGGTGGTGCTGCTCGACGGCAAGGAGCACGGCTACTGGCGGGTGGAGGAGGAGCGGCTGCTGCGGGACCTGACCACCCCGCAGCTCTGAGCGGTGCCTATGGTGCTCTGATGACCCCTGCGCAACCCCACCTGGTCTGGGACTGGAACGGCACCCTGCTCAACGACCTCAGCCTGGTGGTGGCCGCCACCAACGCCGCGTTCGCCAGCGTGGGCGGGCCGACGGTCACCCTCGACGAGCACCGGACGCGGTTCCGCCGGCCGATCGCCGACTACTACGCCGAGGTGCTCGGTCAGGCCGTCGACGACGACGCGTTCGGCCGCCTCGACCGGATCTTCCACGACGCGTACCGCAGCGGCCTGACGACCTGCGAGCTGGCTGCCGACGCGCAGTCCGCGATGGCCGCCTGGGAGGGCAGCCAGAGCCTGCTGTCCATGTGGTTCCACGAGGAGCTGGTGCCCACCGTGCACACCTACGGGCTGACCGGCCACTTCACCCGCGTCGACGGCCTGCGGGCCACGGTCGGCGGCGACCGCAAGGCCGAGTCGCTCCGGCGGCACCTGGCCGAGCTGGGCGTGGACGGCAGCGCGGTGGTGCTGATCGGCGACTCCATCGACGACGCGGACGCGGCCCTCGCGGTGGGCGGCCGGGCGGTGCTCTACACCGGCGGCTTCACCGACCCGGCCCGGCTGCGCGCCTCCGGCCACCCGGTCGCCGACACCCTCACCGACGCGGTGGCCCTGGCCGCCCGGGAGGTCAGTTCCGCAGGTAGGTGAGGACGGCCAGCACCCGCCGGTGCTGCTCGGTGTCCGGCGGGAGCGTGAGCTTGGTGAAGATGTTGCGCACGTGCTTCTCCACCGCGCCGTCGCTGACCACCAGGGCGCGGGCGATGGCCGTGTTCGACCGGCCCTCGGCCATCAGGGCGAGCACCTCCCGCTCGCGCGGGGTCAACTCGCGCAGCGGGTCGTCGCGGCGGCGTCGGGCGAAGAGCTGGCCGACCACGTCCGGGTCGAGCACCGTGCCGCCGCCGGCCACCCGACGCAGCGCGTCCAGGAACTCGTCGATCGCGGCCACCCGGTCCTTGAGCAGGTAGCCGATGCCACCGCCGGCGCCGCCGGTGGTGGCCAGCAGATCATCGGCGTACGAGACCTCGACGTACTGGGAGAGCACCAGGATCGGCGTACGCGGCACCAGCCGACGCGCCTCCACCGCGGCCCGCAGCCCCTCGTCGGTGTGCGACGGCGGCATCCGGACGTCGACGATCGACACGTCCGGCCGGTGCTCCACCACCGCCTCGACCAGCGCGTCACCGTCCCCGACGGCGGCCACCACCTGGTGCCCGCTCTCGGTCAGCAGCCGCACCAGCCCCTCCCGGAGCAAGACGGCGTCGTCCGCGATCACGATGCGCATGGCTGTGGTGTCTACCACGTCCGGCCCGGCTCTCGTTGGTTCACAGCGGAAGTTCCGCACGGATCTCGGTGGGCCCGCCGCTCGGGCTCACCACGGCCAGCTCCCCGCCGGCCGCCCGGACCCGGTCGGCGATGCCGGCCAGCCCGTGGCCCTTGGCGAGGTGGGCGCCACCCTGCCCGTCGTCGCCCACCCGCACCTGGAGCTGGGCTTCCTGGCGGGCCACGGCGACCACGGCCTCGGTGGCCCGACTGTGCTTGGCGATGTTGGTCAACGCCTCGGCCACCACGAAGTACGCGGTGTTCTCCACCGCCGGATCGAGCCGGCCGCCAGGCGTGCCGAGCTGCCGGTCCACCTGGAGCTCGATGGGGATGAGCCCGCGGCCGGCGAGCGCGGCCAGGGCGCTGGGCAGACCCCGGTCGACCAGGATCGGCGGGGCGATGCCCCGGGACAGCGCCCGCAGCTCGGCCAGCGTCTCCCGGGTCTGGGTCACCGCCTCGTCGATGGTCCGGCCGGCGGCCTCCGGGTCGGAGGCGAGCTGCATCCGGGCCCGGCTGAGGTCCATCGCGAGCCGGACCAGGCGCTGCTGGGGGCCGTCGTGGATGTCGCGTTCGAGCCGGCGCAGCGCGGACGCCTCGGCGGACACGGCGGCCCGCTTCTGCTCCTCCAGCACGGTGATCCGGTCCCGCATCTCGGCCACCCCGGTCAGCAGGGCCTTGGCGAAGCTGGCCTGGAGCAGCGCGCAGCCCCGGACCACGATCGGCAGCGTGATCAGGAAGAACACGCCGATCGCGGTGGTCACCCCGATCCGGGCCGTGGTCGACTCGCCCAGGCCGAGCAGCTGGGCCAGGTCGCCGTCGCCCTCGCCGCGCGGCAGCGCCCAGTCGTACACCCAGTAGAGGGAGCCGGCAGCCGCGGCGATCCACCAGGCAAGCGTCAGCACGAAGGTGACCAGCGCCACGATCACCCGCAGGATGCCGTGCGCCAGATCGAGCCAGGACTGGGCGTCGCGCATCGGCAGGAAGATCCGCCGCCAGGCGTTCGCGCCCGCCTCGGGCAGTCGGTAGTGCGGGCGGATCCGGGGTTGCCGCAGCACGGCGGGCAGCCGCAGCCGCTCGATGTCGGCCAGCCCTCGGGCCGCGTACAGGGTGCCGCTGAGGATCGGCAGGCCGATCACGGTGACCACCAGGCCGACGCCGGCCACGAGGCCCGCGAGGAGGACGACGAAGCTGGCCACCGCCAGCGGGAGGCCGAGCAGCACGTACCCGGAGTCGACGAAGAGCTGGCGGGGGATGCTCGGTGCCAGCGTCGGATGGTCGCTGGCGGCAACGGCGGTCATAGCCCAAAGGCTAGGCACCTGGGCTCGGTGTCCCCATCCCGAAGCCCCGCCTCTCCCTCGTAGTGCTGTCCCTACCGTCGCCCGTGACCAGGGGCCCTACCGCCGTCGGGACCGGCCGACGCGGGATTGGTCAGAGAAGTCGGGATTGAGCAATAATCGCCCAGGTGGCGGGCGCGCAGGGCCGGTCAATCGATCTTGTGGAATGGAGGTGCTGGTGGGGTCGCGTCCCGGAGCGGCAAGATCGCGATTTGTGCACGTCTTCACAAGCGCCTACTCTCTAGTTCCGACGCGCCCTGCTAGCACAGCCGGCAACCTCGGTCGCCAGCGGGAGTCCATAAGCGGCCGACCAGCGGAGTTGGCCGAGGATCGCACCGCACGGAGTCTCATGAGTCAGCACCGTCACCCAGGTGCGCCCGGCCGCGCCGGTGCCGTACCGGCGCTCCCGGACCTTCCCGAGGCGACCGTCGCTCGGCTCCCGGAATACCTGCGCGCGCTGCACAACCTCGCCGACGCCGGGCACGAGACGATCTCCAGCGAGGGCCTCTCGGCCGCCGCCGGGGTCAACTCCGCCAAGCTCCGCAAGGACCTCTCCCACCTCGGCTCGTACGGCACCCGGGGCGTCGGCTACGACGTCGCGTTGCTGATCGAGCAGATCGAGTACGTGCTCGGGCTCACTCAGCGTCGCGCGGTCGCACTGGTCGGCGTGGGTAATCTCGGTCACGCTCTGGCCGGCTACGACGGCTTCGCCAGCCGGGGCTTCCGGATCGCCGCACTGCTCGACGCCGATCCCTCCCGGGTCGGCGAGGAGATCAACGGCCTGGTTGTCCGGCATGTCGACGAGCTGCCGGCGGTCGCCACGGAGGAATCCATCGCGATCGGCGTGATCGCCACCCCGGCCGCCGCGGCCCAGCGGGTCGCCGATCAGCTGGTCGCGGTCGGCGTGACGAGCATCCTCAACTTCGCGCCGTGCGTACTCTCTGTTCCGGAGGGGGTCGACGTGCGCAAGGTCGACCTCGCCATCGAGCTGCAGATTCTGTCCTTCCACGAGCACCGCAAGGCGTCGCTGACCGCGCTGCCCGCCACCGGCGGGTCCGCTCTCACGGCCCTGCCCGGCGGGCTCGCGGCCACCGACACCCAGGAGGCGATCGGCACGTGAAACTGCTCGTCGTCGGCGCGTCCTACCGGACCGCCCCGGTCGCCACGCTGGAGCAGCTGGCCGTGCCCCCCGCCGACCTCACCCGCACCCTGGACCGCCTGGTCGCCCAGCCGTACGTGAGCGAGGCGGTACTCGTCTCCACCTGCAACCGGGTGGAGGTCTACGCCGCCGTGTCCGGATTCCACGGCGGGCTCGGCGACATCTGCGCCGTCCTGGCCGAGCAGGCCGGCAGCTCGCCGGCGGCGCTCGCCAGCCACCTCTACGTGCACTACGACACCGCCGCCGTGGACCACGTCTTCCGGGTCGCCACCGGGCTGGACTCGATGGTCGTGGGCGAGGCGCAGATTCTCGGCCAGCTGCGTGACGCGTACCACTGGGCCACCGGCGCCGACTCGGCCGGCCGCCTGCTGCACGAGCTGATGCAGCAGGCGCTGCGCGTCGGCAAGCGGGCGCACGCCGAGACCGGCATCGACCGGGCCGGCCAGAGCGTGGTCACCGCTGCTCTGGAGCTGGCCGCCGGGCACCTCGACGGCAGCCTCGCCGGCCACCCGGCCCTGGTGATCGGGGCCGGCGCGATGGGGTCGCTCGGGGTGGCCACGCTGTCCCGGCAGGGCGCCGGGCCGCTCACGGTCACCAACCGGGGCGCCGACCGGGCCGTCCGGCTCGCCGAGTCGTACGGGGCGGACGCCGCGCCGATGACCGAGCTGGCCGCCACGCTCTCCACAGTGGACATCGTAGTGGCCGCCACCGCGTCGACTGAACCGGTCCTCACCCGGGCGGTGGTCAGCGCCGCGCTCGCCGAGCGGGGCCCCGCGCGGGGTCCGCTGGTCCTGCTCGACCTGGCCGTCCCCCGCGACGTCGAGGAGGGCGTCGCCGACCTGCCCGGCGTCGAGGTGATCGACATCGACCGGATGGCGGCGCTGCTCGCCGACGGCCCGGCCGCGGCGGACGCCGCCGCCGTCGAGCGGATCGTGCTCGGCGAGGTGGAGAGCTTCCTCACCTGGCTGCGCGGCGCCGACGTGGCGCCCACCGTGGCGGCGCTGCGCGGTCGCGCCGACGACGTCGTCACCGCCGAGCTGCGTCGTCTGGCCCAGCGCCGCCCCGACCTCGGCGACGACCTGCGGGCCGAGGTGGCCCGTACGGTGCACCGCGTGGTGCAGCGACTGCTGCACCAGCCCACCGTCAAGGTCCGCCAACTGGCGGCCGAGCCCGGTGGCGACCAGTACGCGGCGCTGCTGCGCGAGCTGTTCGACCTCCAGGTGCCGCAGACCTCGCCGGTGGACACCGTCCCCGACGTGCTGACTCCCGCCAACTACCCGGTGACCGGCGCCGACGCCACCGAGCAGATCCCGCCCACCGGAGGTGCGCGATGACCGCCCCCCTGCGCCTCGGCACCCGGGGCAGCGCTCTGGCGCTGGCCCAGTCCGGCCAGGTCGCCGAGGCGTTGACCGTCGCCACCGGCCGCCCGGTCGAGCTGGTCGAGGTGGTCACCGCCGGCGATCGCTCCAGCGCGCCGGTGCACCGGCTCGGCGTCGGGGTGTTCGTCTCCGCGCTGCGTGACGCGCTGACCGCCCGGACGATCGACTTCGCCGTGCACTCCTACAAGGATCTGCCCACGGCCGGTGCCGCCGGGCTGCACATCGCGGCCGTGCCGGCCCGACAGGACCCGCGCGACGCGCTGATCGCCCAGGGCGGGCGGACGCTCGCCGAGCTGCCGCCCGGCGCCACCGTGGGCACCGGCGCGCTGCGCCGCATCGCCCAGCTGCACGCTCTCGGGCTGCAACTGGAGGTCACCCCGATCCGCGGCAACATCGACACCCGCCTGGCGCGGGTGCTCGGCCCCGAGGCCGACCTCGACGCGGTCGTGCTGGCCCGGGCCGGACTGGCCCGGATCGGCCGGACCGACGCGATCACCGAGACGCTCGACCCGATGCTCATGCTGCCCGCGCCCGCCCAGGGCGCGCTGGCCGTGGAGTGCCGGGTCGACGACCAGGAGCTGGTCGAGCTGCTCGGGACGCTCGACCACGCACCGTCGCGCGCCGCGGTCACCGCGGAGCGCGCGTTGCTGGCAACCCTGGAGGCCGGGTGCAGCGCACCCGTCGCCGCCTATGCCGAACTCGCCGAAGGCGAGACCGGCGATGAGATCTACCTGCGCGGGGCGGTGATCAGCCCGGACGGCACTCGTGACCTCCGGCTGTCCCGCACCGGAACGCCCGCCGACGCGGCGGAGATCGGTAAGGCACTCGCCGCCGAACTCCTCGAACTCGGCGCCGACTCGATCCTCGGCCACGAAGGACACACCGGCCCGGGGACCCAGCAATTTGGGAGCACAGAATGACCCGCACCCGTAAGCCCGTCGGCCGTATCGCGTTCGTCGGGGCTGGCCCCGGTGACCCGGGCCTGCTGACCCGTCGGGCGCACGACGCCCTGGTCGACGCCGACCAGGTGATCTACGACCGGGGAGTCCCCGAGTCGCTGCTCGCCGTCGTCCGCGCCGAGGCCAGAGACGACGCCGAGTTCACCCCGGCCGAAGGCGCGCCGGGGGACGTGGCGAAGGTGCTGATCTCCGCGGCCCGGTCCGGGCTGAACGCGGTGCACCTGGTTGCCGGTGACCCGTTCGGCCACGACTCGGTGGTCAAGGAGGTGCAGGCGGTGGCCCGCACCGCCGCCCACTTCGAGGTGGTGCCGGGCGTCGGCCAGGCCGAGGGCGTCGCCACCTACGCGGGGGTCCCGCTGCCGGGTGTGCGTACCGCCGCCGACGTCGAGGACGTCAGTACGCTGGACTTCGAGGCGCTGGCCGCGGCCGTCGGCCGGGGTTCGCTCGCGCTCGCGGTGGACGCCGGCGACCTCGCCGCCGTCCGGGACGGCCTGCTGGCCGCCGGGGTCGACGGCACCACCGGTGTCGGGGTGACCGGCGACGGCACCGGCGAGACCCAGTACACGACCACGTCGACCGTGGACAGCTTCGTGGCCGCCGCGCTCGGCTTCACCGGCCGGGTGGTGCTCACCGTCGGCGCGGGTGTGGGCCAGCGCGACAAGATGAGCTGGTGGGAGAACCGCCCGCTGTACGGCTGGAAGGTGCTGGTGCCCCGCACCAAGGAGCAGGCTGGCGCGATGAGCGCCCGGCTGCGGGCGTACGGGGCGATCCCGTGCGAGGTGCCGACCATCGCGGTCGAGCCGCCGCGCACCCCGGCGCAGATGGAGCGGGCCGTCAAGGGCCTGGTCGACGGCCGGTACGCCTGGGTGATCTTCACTTCGGTGAATGCGGTCCGCGCGGTCTGGGAGAAGTTCGCCGAGCACGGTCTGGACGCCCGGCACTTCGGCGGCGTCAAGATCGCCTGCATCGGCGAGGCGACCGCGGACGCGGTCCGCGCGTTCGGCATCCAGCCGGAGCTGATCCCCGCCGGGGAGCAGTCCTCCGAGGGGCTGCTGGCCGAGTTCTCGCCGCACGACGAGATCCTCGACCCGGTCGGCCGGGTGCTGCTGCCGCGCGCCGACATCGCCACCGAGACGCTCGCCGCCGGGCTCACCGAGCGCGGCTGGGAGGTCGACGACGTGACCGCGTACCGGACGGTGCGGGCCGCGCCGCCGCCCGCCGAGATCCGGGACGCGATCAAGTCGGGCGGGTTCGACGCGGTCCTCTTCACGTCTTCTTCCACTGTGCGGAACCTGGTCGGCATCGCCGGGAAGCCGCACGCGCGGACCGTTGTTGCCGTGATTGGGCCCAAGACGGCGGAGACCGCGACGGAGTTCGGCCTTCGGGTCGACGTTCAGCCACCGCACGCCTCGGTGCCCGACCTGGTGGAGGCGCTCGCCGCCTACGCCGTCGAGCTGCGCGAGAAGCTGGCCGCCATGCCGGCCAAGCAGCGCCGTGGCTCGAAGGTGCAGGGGCCGACCGCCCTCCGCTTCCGGTAGTCGTCTTCAGGAGGGCCCTCCCATGTCGTACCCCGAGATCCGGCCCCGCCGCCTGCGCCGCTCCCCGGCGATCCGTCGGCTGGTGTCCGAGACCCGGGTCGACCCGGCCGAGCTGGTCGTGCCGATGTTCGTCAAGGAAGGGCTGACCGAGCCCCGGGCCATCGGGTCGCTCCCGGGGGTGCTCCAGCACTCCCGGGACTCCCTGCGCAAGGCGGCCACCGAGGCGGTCCAGGCCGGCGTCGGCGGGATCATGCTCTTCGGGGTGCCCGAGCGGCGTGACCCGACCGGGTCCGGCGGCATCGACCCGAACGGCATCCTGAACGTCGCCATCCGCGACGTGGTGTCCGAGGTGGGTGACAGCACGGTCGTGATGAGCGACCTGTGCCTGGACGAGTTCACCTCACACGGGCACTGCGGCGTGCTCACCGCGGACGGTGCGGTGGACAACGACGCCACCCTGGCCGCGTACGCCGAGATGGCGGTCGCCCAGGCCGAAGCCGGGGTCCACATGGTCGGGCCGTCCGGGATGATGGACGGCCAGGTCGGCGTGGTCCGCCGGGCGCTCGACGCCGCCGGCCACCAGGATGTGGCGGTGCTGGCGTACGCGGTGAAGTACGCTTCGGCGTTCTTCGGCCCGTTCCGGGAGGCGGTGGAGTCGGCGCTGGAGGGCGACCGACGCGCCTACCAGCAGGATCCGGCCAATCTGCGCGAGTCGCTGCGCGAGGTGGCGCTCGACGTCGCCGAGGGCGCCGACCTGGTGATGGTCAAGCCGGCGCTGCCCTACCTCGACGTGGTGTCGGCGGTGCGGGCCGCGGTGGACGTCCCGGTCGCCGCCTACCAGGTCTCCGGGGAGTACGCGATGGTCGAGGCGGCTGCCGCGAACGGTTGGATCGACCGGGAGCGGGTCATGCTGGAGACGCTCACCTCGATCAAGCGGGCCGGCGCGCAGATCATCCTCACCTACTGGGCGGTCGAAGCCGCCGGTCTGCTCCGCCAGCGCTACTGACCGACTCCATGGGTCCCGCCGGGGTGGCCACCTCGTCGGCGCCCGCGACGGCGGCCGGAAGTCGCCGGCTGGTCAGCCAGGCGAGCGCCAACCGAGCCCCTGGAGCACCCGGAACGCGATCAGCGACCCGACGCCCCAGGCGGCCCCGGCCAACACGGAGCCGACCGTGAACATCAGCAGCGCGGTCAGGTAGGTGCGGCGGGCGCCGAAGCGGCCGATCGCCCAGGCGGCGGTCGGCATCACCGCGACCAGGGCGAGCGCATAGCCGCTGGTGACCCAGCCGATGTGGTGAGGTTGGTGTCGAGGTCGTCGACCAGCCTCGGCAGGGCCACCACGGTGACCGTGGTGTCGATCACCGCGAGCAGACCACCCAGGGTCAGGTACCAGCCGAGCCGTCGCGCGGAGGCGTCCATGTCGTCGGCTCAGGGCCGGACCCGGCGGGCGGTGCGCAGCGCCTCGGCCCACCAGGCCAGCTCGCTCAGCGTGGCGTCGGCGGCCTGCCGCAGCGGCTCGTCGTCGACCAGCCGACCGGCGACGTCGAGTCGCTCCCAGGGAGCCCGAAGCACCACCCCGGAGCGGGTCGTGGCGGCCTGCACCTCGGCGAAGACCAGCCGGAGCTGCTCGACCGCGCGGATGCCGCCGGAACCGGCGCCGTACGACACGAAGGCCACCGGCTTGCGGGCCCACTCCCGGTAGTGCCAGTCGATGGCGTTCTTCAGGGCGGCCGGGAAGCTGTGGTTGTACTCGGGTGTCACCACCACGAACGCGTCGGCGGCGGCCAACCGGGCACTGATCGGGCTGGCCGAATTGCCCCCGGGAGGGGTGTCGGCGAATGGCAGCGCCACCTCGGCGAGGTCGACGAGGTCCAGGTCGAGGTCCCGGCGGCGGCTCCCGTGGGCGACGAACCAGTCGGCGATCGAGCGGCCCACCCGAGGTTGCCGGACGCTCCCGACGAGCACGGCGACGGTCGGCGGTGCGGTGTCCTCTTGCGTAGTCATGCCTCGGACGCTAGGACTTGAACTAATGGTGAAGTCAATGGCGGCGGGGGAGTGGCGATGGGCACGTTGACGGTCGGCGAGGTGGCCCGGGAGAGCGGGGTCAGCGGCTCCGCGGTGCGGTTCTACGAGCGGCAGGGCCTGATCACGGCTGCCCGTACCGGCGGCAACCAGCGGCGCTTCGACGCCGACGCGGCCTGCCGGATCAGGGTGGCGCGGGTGGCCCAGCGCGTCGGCCTGACCGTCAACGAGATCCGTGACCTGCTCGCGGCCCTGCCACCCGACCCCCAGCTGGCCGACTGGCAGAGTCTGCACGATCGGCTGACCGCCGAGGCCGAGCGGCGCATCCGCGACCTGCACGCGGCACTGGACGACATCGGCTCCGGTCGCCGCCTCTGCGAGCTGTGACCTCGACCGGTCCGCGGTCCGCTGATCGTCGCCCGCGCGCCCTGACGATCAGGGCAGGTGCCCCGGCTGGTCAACCACGGCCATCCGGACGACGGCGGCGAGCAGCTCACCGGCATGGGCCCAAGGCCCAAGGCCCAAGGGCCACCTTGACGTCCTTTGCTCTGCTTCAGCGGAGGCAACACTAAGAGCCTCACACTGTCGCCTCCGTTGAAGCAGAGCAAAGGATGCGTGGGGGGTGCGGCGAGTCCCTGAGCCGGCCAGCTTTCCACAGGGTTATCCACAGGGGTTGAGAGGCGGGTCTCGGCCGAGAATGGTTGTCGGATGGCTTCCGCACTCGTTCCTCCTCCGCCACCCGGCCCGACCGTCGGGCGGTTTCCCATCACCGGCCTGGTCCGGCGGGCCCGTCGGATGAAGGGTTTGGGTCAACGCCAGATGGCCCGCTTCGCCAAGGTCTCACCGTCGACCGTGGGCAAGGTCGAGGCCGGCAGTCTGACACCGAGTCTGGCGGTGCTGGAGCGCCTACTCGGCGCGGCCGGGCTCTATCTGGTGGTGGTGGACCAGGAGGGCCGGGTGATTCGACCGATGGCCGACCGCGACGACGTTCACGACGGCGCCGGACGCCGCTACCCCGCCCACCTCGATACGATCCTCGATCCTGAGCCGGGGGAGTGGTGGGGGGACATCTACGGCCTGGCACGGCCGCCGGAGACCTACCACCGCAGCTCGGCGGACCGCGAGGCGCGGCGCCGACGCAGCCAGTGGGAGGTGCGGGTCGCGCAGTATCGGCACCTGCCACCGCCCCCGATCATCGACGAATACTACTGACACCGCGAACGGCCCACCCTCCGGGGAAACCGGACGGTGGGCCGTCAGCGCCGTCGTTCAGTCGTCGTTGGTGATCGTTCCGGTCGCCAGGGGGTCGGCCAGCCGCAGGCCGGGCACCCCGGCCACCAGCAGGGTCAACTTCTCGTCCGACTCGCGCCGCCGGTCACCCCGCACGGTGACCGGGAAAGCCACCGAGGTGTCACCGGCGGCCAGCACCTTGCAGCCGGCGTACGGCTCGAAGTCCGAACCGGCCTGCGCCGTGAGGCCGACGGTCGCGGCGCAGAGCAGCACCGGCTGGGACAACGGACGGGACACGGTCGCCGTGAAGGTGAGCTGACGGGTGCCCTGGTCGCCCTCGACCACAGACGTGTCGGTGACGGTCAACGACGCCCGGGACCGGAAACGGGCCACCTGCGGGTCGTGGTCGCTGGAGCCCCGCGACCCGTCACCCGTGAACTCCGCCGGCCAGTCGGCGTTGACGTGCGCCGCCCGCACCTGCACCAGGTCACCGTAGAGCGCGTCGTTGACGAACAGGTGGTCCAGCGTTTGCGCCTGCCCCTCGAAGCTGTACGAGTAGGCCGATGCCGGCACCTGCGCGACGAGGGTGTCCCACAGGTTGTGCAGGCCGGCCTCGTAGAGCGGGGCGAGTTGGTCCGACGGCGTCGGCTGAGCGCCGGTGGCGATGGGGTCGTCCGGGCGGGGGAAGACGTTCAGGTCCCCGCCGTAGACCACCCGGGCGCTCTGATCAGCCGCCTCGATCGCGGTGACGATCGCCGCGCCGTACGCCGCCTGCTCCCGCCGCTGCCCGATCCGGCTGTCCGGGCCGGAGGAGTAGTGGTTGCTCAGCGCGTACAGGGTGAACCGCTCGGCCGCGCCGGGCGCCGCGGCCACCGTGAACTTGCCCAGCTGGGGTGCCCGGGTGAAGACGTTGTTGCCGTCCTTCCCGGTCGACGTGTCCACATCGGCCGGCAGCACCGCGTTGAGGGCCTTCGGGTTCTGCACGTCGGCGTTGCCGGGCAGTCCGGGGGCCCGGTACTGGACGGTCGGCGCCGAGCCGAGCAGCGGGTCGTTCGCCGTCGCGGCCGCCAACGACAGCCGGTCGGTGCGGTACAGGAACGCGGCGGTGATACCGCGGGCGTCCGCGCCGGTCCGGTCATAGGTGGCGGCGTACGCCGGCCCGCCGGCCGCCGCCACCGCGAGCGCCAACTCCTGGATGCTGTCCGGAGCGCCGTCGGCGTTGTTGGTGTCGCCGCAGGCCAGCGCCGCCCCGGAGACCGTGCAGATGTCCTGGTCCTCGGCCTCCTGCACCAGGATCAGATCGGGCGCGTGCAGGTCCTTGACGATCTGGTCGGCGAGCGACGTCAGATGCTCCCGGTAGTCCGCCTCGCTGCTCGGCACGTAGTCGAACGGCGGGGCGACGCCCGGGCAGCCGGCGTTACCGGCGAAGTCGCAGCCGTCGAACGGGTCGTCGCGGTAGTCGTACAGGTTCTCCACGTTGTACGTGGCGACCGCGACCTCCTGGGAACGGTCGGCCGGCTTCGGCGGGTTGTTCTTCGACGGGTCGGCCCCGGCGTCGAACTCGGCCCGCTCGACCTGCACGCCGTACTTCTCGAACGAGTAGTAGACGCCGCCCACCGCGTCCGCGCGCAGCGTGTCGAAGGTGTGCGCCGGCGGGAGCAGCGCCGTGCTGTCCCCGGCGGTGCCCTTCACACCCATGCTGCCGAGCAGCACGCGCTGACCGTTGCCGTCGTCGAAGCGCCGGCTCGGGTCATTGTCCAGCGGGTGGGAGTCCCGGAAGACCCGCCGGGCGTACGGGTCGGCGCGGTCGAGCAGCGGGTCGTCCCGGTCGACGACCCACAGCTCCGCGTCCGCCGTGGAGGAGAAGACGTCGCGACCGCTCACCGCGCCGCTGCCCGCGCGTACGCGCAGCCGGGCGCCCTCGTGTCGCTCCCACCAGCGCTGCGCGTCGGTCAGCTCGACCGGCGGCACCGCGTCGGTCACCGTGACCGCCGTGTCCACGTCCAGGCCGGTGGCGATCCGGCGGACCAGCGACGCGCCGGAGAGCTGGGTGAGGTTGTAGTACTCCGACACCCGGGCCCGGAGCACCACCTCGTCGCCGACCGTCGGCACGTAGCCGCCGATCAGCGAGGTGAACGTGCCCATGAACACGAAGATGCCGTCGGAGCTGGTCGGGTCACCGTCGGTGTCACCGCTGCGGCTCTGCAGGAAGAACCCGTTCTGCTCCGCGCCGGCCGCCGTACGGGCAAGCGTCAACTGGGTGATCACGCCACGGACGTCGTACATCGTGCTGCTCGTGCCGTTGCCGCTCGCCGGTGCGAGCGGTGACCGGTCGGCGGGGCCGGACTCGGTGTCGGTGGTCGGACCCTGCACCTCGCCGACGGTCAGCTCCCGGGTGACCTGCACGGCCAGCGCGCAGGTGGCGGTGCCACCGCCCGCGTCGGTCGTGGTCACGGTGACGGTGTACGCCCCGGCGGTGAGGTCGGCGCTCGCGCTGATCGTGGCGCGGGCGGTGCCGCCCACCCCGTCGGCCGGGGTGAATGCGGTACGGGTGATCGAGCCGGAGGTCGGGCTCGGGCTGATCGCGGTCACCGCCAGGTCGACGATCGTGTCGTCGGGGTCGGCGGCGGTCACCTCGCGGCTCGCGGCCGTTCCGGCGGCGGTGACCAGCGGCCCACCACAGGTCAGCGTGGCCGGCGCGTCGACCGGGCCACCGCCGTCCACGGTGTGCGAGCCGAGCCCGTCGAAGGTGTCGACCGGCAGACCGGTCCACTGTGCGGCGGGGTCGAACGCGTCCGACGGGTCGGTGTCGCCCGCCGTCACCGTGGGCAGCCGGCGCAGTGTGTTGTCCGCCGTGCTGGTCGCGCCGGCGCCCCACTCGGTGCCCGGGTCGACGCCCACCTGGCCGATCGAGTCGAGCACTGTGGTGCCCCGGCGCAGCACTATCGCGTCGTCGCCGTTGAACAGGCTCGCCCCGGTGGTCTGGTCGGCCTGGGCGAGGATGGCCGCCCCGGCCGAGGCGCTGGCGAACACGAACACGTCCCCGGCGGCCACGTTCCCGGCCAGCGCGATGGTGGTCGGGGTGGTGGAGCCGTTGAAGTAGAGCTGGAGCTGGTAGCCGCCCGCGGTGAGGTCCACGGCGGTGCCGGTGCCGTTGAACAGCTCGATCGCCTTGTTGTTCGACGAGCCTTCGACGTACTCCGAGATGAACAGGTCGGTAGGCGCGGCGCTGGCCGCGGTGGGTGTGACGCCGAGGGCCGTGACGGTCACTGCGGCGGTGGCGATCGCGAGCGCGGCTGTCGTGCGGCGCGGGCGCATAGGGCCTCCACGATGGGTGGATGGGGGTCAACGCACGTTAAGGTGCGTAACCGTCCATCGTCCATCCCCCACCGGACAGTTTCGTGAATTCCTCAGCGCGGCTGGTCGAGGCGGTGCACCAGCTCGGCGACGTCGACGCTGTATTCGCACCAGTCCCGGTCGGGCCGGTAGCCCAGCTCCGCGTTGACCTTGAGCATCGCCTCGTTGGCCTGGGCGTTCCAGGTCTGCACCTCGGCCAGTTCCGGCTCGGCGGAGCGCAGCTCCAGCAGCATCCGCGCCTTGATCGCCCGGTCGATGCCGTAACCCCGGTGGTCCTGCGCGACGATCGTGTCGTACTGATCGGCGCGGGTCGGGTGCTGCGCCGGCACCACGACCTCGGTCAGGCCGGCCACCTCGCCACTCTGCTCGTGCTGGGCCAGGACGATGTACGGCTTCATGCCCCGCCGGTGCAGGGTGTCCAGGCTGTCCCGCAGCCGCTCCGGGTCATACGAGCTGGGACGCAACTCGCCGTCGTCGACGTCGCGCACCTCGGCCTTGGCCCGCGCGTACGACTCGATCAGGTCGTCCGGTGGCCCACCGGGGTAGAACTCCAGGTGGTAGCCCGCGCCGATCCCGATGGCCATCTCGGCCAGCTCGGCCCAGTCCACCGAGGTCAGGTCGAGCACGCTGCGCGTCTCCACGTACTCCCGGGTGAAGCCGAGCGACTCGTAGAAGCCCACCGCCGGCGTGTCGCCGACCACCTCGACCCCGATCGACTGGAAACCCTCCTGGTAGACGCGGCGGGCGGCGCGTAGCACCAGCTCACGGCCGAGGCCGTTGCGTCGTACGGAGGGATGCACCAGCACCTCGAGCACCCCGATGTCGCCGAGGAGCAGCACGTGGACCTGCCCGAGGACGGCGCCGGTCTCGCCGGGAGCGCTCGGTTCGGCCTGGGCGAGCCAGGAGATCCGTCGCTCACCGGGCATCACCTCGCCGAGATACTCCCGCAGGGAGGTCTCCCGCCACGGCGGGTCCTGCGGCAGATCGGCCGCCAGCACCGCGTTCAGCGTTGTCAGCAGCGACGCGATCTCGGCGGACGACGCGGTCCTGGGGTCCCACTCGCGCACCATCACCCGTCTAGCTTGCCGCTAACGGCTGCTCGGGGGAAGTGTCCAGTTCTCCAATGTACGCGGACGATCACATCACGTACGGCTGGCCCGTCCGTACCGGTCAGCGGTGTCGTAGACGGCCTGGGCGTACCGCCGCACGTCGTTGTACGACAGGATCGCGTTCCACCAGTCGCCCGGGATGCTCAGGTTGCGGCCGCCCTTGCACAGGTAGTTGCCGGCCGCCAGGGCGGCGTCGTCCAGGTCGTGAGGGTCCTTCACGCCGTCGGCGTCGGCGTCCGCGCCGATCTCCTGCCACGTGGTCGGGATGAACTGCATCGGCCCGATCGCCCGGTCGTAGGTGCTGTCCTTGTCGAGCAACCCACGGTCGGTGTCGATGATCCGCATCCGGCCGCCGTTCCCGTCCAGCGGCAGCCCGATGATCTGGGGCAGCGCCTTGCCGTCCGTCCCCAACCGCGCGCCGTTGGCCGAGCCGTGGCCGGACTCGACCTGGCCGATCGCGGCCAACGTCGTCCAGCTCAACGCGCAGCTGCGGTTGGTCTGGGCGAGCATCAGCTCGGCGTACCCGTACGCCTGCATCGCGGTCGCGGGAATGTTGACCTTGGCCCCGACCTGCTGCGCCCAGGCGGCCAGGGAGTCCGACGGACGGCCGCCGGTCGTCGGACCGACGGCCGGCCCGGTCGGCATGCCGCCGCTCGGGAACGCTCCGGTGGGCAGCGGTGCGGTCGGCATCGGCCCGGTGGGCAGAGGGCCGGTGGGCAGTGGGCCGGTGGGCCGCGGGTCGAGCGGCACCGCCGGCGGCACGGCCACGGTCGGCGCGGCAGTGACGTCGACCGCCACCGGTCGGGACCCACGGATCGTGGCCGGGACGAGCAACGCCCCCGCCGCGGCGGTCGCGGCCACCAGGACCAGCAGGAAGACCCCCGGGACCGTGAGTCGACCGCTGGGCCGGCGGGCCCAGTCGCGGGTCGCCCGGGCGGCGGTCACCGCGGCCTGACGTGGCGGTGGCACCCGTACGGCGTGCGCGAACGGCACCCGCCGCCGGCGGCCGCGCTCGGGCGTCGGCACCACTGCGACACCGTCTACCTTGGTCGCCGTCAGGTCGGTGGCGGTGGCGCCCGCCGCGACCGTGACTGCCCCGTCGTCGGCCTTCGCGTCGGCGCTGTCGGCGTTGGCGGCGTCGGTGTCGGTGTCGGCGGTTGGGGCGTCGTCGGCGGCGGCTGGGACGTCGGCGGCTGGGGTGGTCGGCGGGGCGGCGGTGGTGTCCGAAGTGGGCTTGGCCGCGGTGATGTCGCCGGTGGCGGTGTCCCCCAGCTGGTCACCGGTCGCGGCATCGACGCTCGGGGGCAGGGGTGCGGTCACGGGCGTCGCGGGGGTCTTGGCCTTCGCGTCGGTCGTGCGGCCGCTGAGCCAGGGCCGGCGGGGGCGGGGCATGGCCGCGGGCACCGGATCCGGCGCGGCGCCCGACTCGGCCAGCGGCCCGTCCAGCGGCGCGGCCGGCCGAAGCGGTTGCACACGCGTCTTGTCCTCGCCGTCCACCACCCGTCGAGTATCACTCATGTCCCCGGCGACCGTCAGGCCCACGTACCCTGATCGCCATGCCCCGGTACGAGTTCCGCTGCCGCGCCTGCGGCGACACTTTCGAGGTCAACCGTCCGATGGCGGAGGCCGGCGCGCCGGCCACCTGCCCGCAGGGCCATGTCGACACGGTCAAGCTGCTCTCGGCGGTGTCGGTCACCGGTCGGGGCGCTGGTGGCGCGCAAGCTCCCGCTGGTGGCGGTGGCTGCTGCGGGGGTGCCTGCGGCTGCTGAGCCGGGCGTTCCGGTGACCGGCCGGTGGGCCGGCCTTGCCGGGAGCGGGTTCGAGTGGCACCTTGAGGCGGCACGTGCCCGGCCGTTCTCACGATGCGTGACCGCTCGGAGTCAGGCAGCATGAACCCGACGTCACGGGCGGAGGTTCCACGCATGTCGCCACGGATCCAGCTCCCGAGCGGTTGGGTGACCTTCGTGTTCACCGACATCGAGGGCTCGACCCGGCTGGCCCAACTGCTCGGCGCGGACTACCGCCCGGTGCTCGCCGAGCACCGCCGGTTGCTGCGTCGCACCCTGGCCACCACCGGTGGCGCGGAGCTGCTGACCGAGGGCGACTCGTTCTTCCTGGCCTTCGACGACGCGGCGGCGGCGCTGACCGCCTGCCTGACCGCCCAGCGGGCGTTGGCGAGCCACGACTGGCCGACCGAGGAGGCCGCGCCCCGGGTGCGGATGGGCTTGCACACCGGTTACGCCGAGCCCCGCGACGGGGAGTACGCGAGCCCCGAGGTGCATCGGGCCGCCCGGGTGGCCGCGGCCGCGCACGGCGGACAGGTGCTCTGTTCGGCGTCCACGGCCCGCCGGGCCGAGCCGCTGCCCCCGGGCGCCACCCTGCTGGACCTGGGCCTGCACCGGCTGCGTGGCTTCGACGACCGGGAGCGGTTGTTCCAACTGGTCGCGCCCGGCCTGGAGCGGCAGTTCCCCCGCCCCCGCACCGCCGACGCGGTGGCGCACAACCTGCCGACCCAGGTGACCTCGTTCGTCGGGCGGGAGGTCGAGCGGGCCGAGCTGGGCCGGTTGGTGGAGCGGCACCGACTGGTCACCGTGCTGGGCGCGGGCGGCGCGGGGAAGACCCGGCTCGCCGTGGAGTTGGCCGGTGGCGTCGTCGAGGCGTACCCGGACGGGGTCTGGTTCGTCGACATCGCCGCGGTGACCGACCCGGGGTTGGTGGCGTTCGCCATCGCCGCGGTGCTCGGGCTGCGGCCCGAGCCGGGCCGTCCGATGCTGGACACCCTCGTCGAGTACGCGGCCGCCCGCCGGATGCTGGTCGTGCTGGACACCTGCGACACGCAACCGGCGGCCTGCGGCGAGGTCATTTCGCGGCTGCTCTCCGGCGGGGGTGGCGTGCGGGTGCTGGCGACCAGCCGCGAGTCGTTCAGCCTGCCCGGCGAGGTGGTCTGGCGGATCCCGCCGCTCTCGGTCGATCCCCGCCCGGACGGCGCGGAGAGCGACGCGGTCGCGCTGCTGCTGGACCGTACGGCGGCGGCCCGCGGCGGTCGGCGGCCCGACCCGTCCGAGTCGGCCGACCTGCGCCGGGTGGTGCAGCGGCTGGACGGGCTGCCCCTCGCCATCGAGTTGGCGGCCGCCCGGCTGCGGGTGCTCTCCGTGGGTCAGCTGGCCGAGCGGTTGGACGACGTCCTCGGCACGCTGGACGCCGGCCGGGAGGATCCGGATCCACCGCCGGTCGAGCGGGGCTGGTCCGGCAACCAGCAGGACACCGTGGACCTCGTGGCCGCGGCGATCGGGACACCGCCGCCGACCCCGGCGAGCAGGGCCGTGCAGCGCTCGGCCACCGAACGGCACCTGACCATGCAGGCGACCGTCACGTGGTCGTACCGCACGTTGGGGCCGCGGGCCGCGCGGCTGCTGCGCTGGCTGGCGGTCTTCGCGGGGCCGGTGGATCTGCCGACTGTGGAGTGGCTGCTGGGCGACGATCCGCTGGATCCACTGTCGGTGCTGGTGGACAAGTCGATGGTGTTGGCCGAGCCGCGCGCCGCCGGCAGTTCGTACCGGATGCTCGACCCGATTCGGGCGTACGCGGCACGGCGGTTGGCCGAGGCGGGTGAGGAGCAGGCTGCCCGGGACCGGCACGTGGCCTGGTCGGCGCACGCGCTGGAGCGGGCCCACCTGGGGCCGGACGGCCGGCCGGTGACGTTGTCGCTCTACACCCTCGACCCGCTGGCCGACGAGCTGCGGGCCGCGCTGCGCTGGTGCGCCACCGGCGGCAGCGCCCGTGCCGGTCTCCGCCTGGCCGGTGGGCTGGACCAGTGGTGGCGCGAGCGCGGGCTGGCCCGGGAGGGTCGACTCTGGCTGTTCCGGCTGTACGGACGGATCGCCGAGACCGGCGAGCGGATCCCCGACGCGGAGCTGGCGGCGGCGTACCACATGCACTCGCTGCACGCCGGCGCCGACGGCGAGTTCGCCGAGGAGCTGCGCTACTCGCAGCGGGCGGAGGCAGCCGCCCGACAGGCCGGCGACGCCGGGCTGCTGGCCCGGGTGCTCGCCGGCAGGGCCGCGCCGTTGGTGGACATGGGCCAGTTCTTCGAGGCCGAGCGGGTCTGTCGGGAGGTCATCGACTGGGCCCACGGGCAGGACGTGGTTGGCGAGGCGCTGTTCGCGGTGTTCAGCCTGGCCGAGCTGCTGTGGCGGCGCGGCGCGTTGGAGGAGGCGGCGGAGCTGCTGGGAGCGGCGCGTCCGGTGGAGGCCGCCCGGCCGGTCGAGCGGGGCCGGCGTTCGGTGGACATGCTGCTCGGGATGGTCGCGCTGGCCCGGGGCGACGTGATCGCCGCGCACGAGCACCTGCTGGTGGCGCTGCGCTCACGGATGGGTCACGGCTACCACGGCCGGGCCTGCGACACGCTGAACGCGATCGCGGTGCGCTGCGCTCTCGGTGGAGACCGGTTGACGGCCGCGCGACTGTTCGGGGCGGCCCAGGCCACCCGGGCGAGCATGCGAGCGACGCCGGGTATCTACGGCGGCTACTGGGCCGACCAGCAGGCGGAGCTGCGGTCGATGGCGGGTGACGCCGCGTTCGACGACGCGTACGGGGAGGGTGCCGAGATGGGCCTGGACGAGGCCGTGGCACTGGCGCTCGACGTGGAACACCCGGACCTGGCAGCGGATTCGACCCGATTCAGCACCGACCTGTCCCAACACGCGCCGCCCCCGCGCCCCGCCGACCCCAACCGCCACCCCGCAACCCGAACGGAACGCGCCTGACCCCTGCTTGTTGATCATGAAGTTATTGCCACGACACGCCGGGCGGACGGGCAATAACTTCATGATCACCGCGACGGGGGTGGGGTGGGGTGGGTGGGCCGGGTGGGGGTGGGGTGGGGTTAGTGGGTTGCGGCCTTGGCTTCGGCTTGGGCCTTCATGCGGGCGGCTCGGTCGATGTCGGCCTGCTGGACGGCGGCCACCGAGCCGAAGATGTGGACCGCCTGGTAGTACGTCCAGGCCAGGCTGTAGCAGGCCGGGCGGACGACCGAGTTGTACGTGGCGCAGACCCGCTTCAGGTCCTCGTAGAAGGCGCTGTCCAGGCGGGACTTGTTGGCGGAGAACTGGCCGACCGCCTTGTAGTTGCGGTAGCCGAAGTCGTGTCGGTAGCAGCTCAGGTTGAAGGTGAACCCGAGCGGGTTGTCCGGGCTGGACGAGCAGTAGTCGGTGGACCAGTCGAAGTTGTACTCGGCCCAGGGGGCCCGGTTGACGCGGGCGCTGTTCCAGGAGTTGTAGCTGGACGCGCTGGTCTGGGTCCAGCTCGACAGCACGGACAGTCGCTCCGCGGGGGTGACGGCGGCGGCGGGGGAGGCGACGGCGAGGGTGGCGAGCAGCGCTAGCGCGCCCGAGGCGAACAGGGTGGCGAGACGTCGGGGCACGGTTTACCTCCGCGGGGTGAGCGGTGGGACGGAAGTTACCGGCGGGTTACCGGATGTCGATGAGTGTCGATCAGCTGATCAACTGGGCGGTATGTGCGCCGCCAACTATTGGTGACATACGTTCAAACAGACGAATGCCCCGGGTGCGCGAGGCACCCGGGGCATTCCGCGGAACGGGTCAGTGCAGCAGGAACGCCGGCGGGCTGGCCGGGCTCTCGTTGGCGGTACGGTCCAGCGCGGTCACCCGGTAGGTGTAGCGCCGGCCGGGCTCGGCCGACGTGTCCACCCAGGACTGGGTGCCGCCGGGGGTGGCCCGGACGGTGTCGACCAGGTGCGTGGCGTCCGCCGTGGCGCACCGCCCGGGCAGCGTGGTGCCGTCGAACCGGTAGATCGCGTACGACGTGGCCGTGCCCAGCGGGCCCACGCCGTCGGCGGGCTGGCGCCAGGTCAGCCGCACCCCGTCGGCCTCCCGGGCGACCCTGGTGACCACCGGGAGGAGCAACGGCTTCGACGGCAGGTGCGGCATGGCCGGCACGAGAGCCGGGCGGGAGTAGTGCTCGGCCGCGTAGATGTCGGTGGCGCCGAGCCGGTTGGCCCGCACCTGGACGGCCGAGAAGTGCACGTTGCCCTGCACCTCGGGGTACGACCGGTTGAGCGTCAGGTGGTCGGACAGCTCACGCGGGTTCTGCCAGTACGGCCCGTACGCCGGGTCGCCGCTCTTGTAGTCGGCCTGGCCGATGTAGAGCTGGACACGGGTGCCGCGCACGGTCTCGGCCCACCACGGGACCAGCCGCGCGTAGTCGGCCGCCGGGTACTGGCCGATGTACCAGTAGAGCTGCGGCACCACGTAGTCGATCCACTCCTGCTTGACCCACTTGCGGGTGTCGGCGGAGATGATGTCGTACGACTGGCTGCCGGTGGTGTCCGAGCCGAGCGGGTCGGCGCTCTTGTTGCGCCAGATGCCGAACGGGCTGACGCCGAACTTCACCCACGGCTTCGCCGCCTTGATCTTGCCGTTCATCTCCTGGATCAGCAGGTTGATGTTGTCCCGCCGCCAGTCCGCCCGGTCGGTGAAGCCCCGGTTGTACGCCGCGAAGGCGGCATCGTCGGGCACCTGGTAGGTGCCGCTGGGGTAGGGGTAGAAGTAGTCGTCGAAGTGCACGCCATCGATGTCGTACCGCTTGACCGCGTCCATCATCGCGGTCTGGACGAACTCGCGGACCTCGGGAATGCCGGGGTTGTAGTAGAGCCGGCTGCCGGCCACGCCGGCCGGTGGGTAGGCGAAGGTCCAGTCGGGGTGCGCCCGGGCCGGGTGGCCGGGGGCGAGCAGGTTGAGGTCGGCGCCGGCGCCGCCGGGGGCCGGCATGGAGACGCGGTACGGGTTGAACCAGGCGTGGAACTCCAGGTTGCGCTTGTGCGACTCGTCGACCAGAAAGGCCAGCGGGTCCCAGCCCGGGTCCTGGCCGCGTACGCCGGTCAGGTACTCCGACCACGGCTCGTACGGCGAGGGCCAGAGCGCGTCGGCGGTCGGTCGGACCTGCACCACGACGGCGTTGTGGTGCAGCCGTTCGGCGAGGTCGAGCAGTTCCCGGTACTCGGCCTGCTGGGCCGCGATCCGGTCCGGGCTGGTCTGGGACGCCTTGCTGGGCCAGTCGATGTTGACCACCGACGAGATCCACATCGCCCGGAACTGTCGTTTCGGCGTGGCCGGGTCGGTGACGCAGGTGGTGGTGGTGGCGGCATCGGTCGCGGCGCTCGCGGGGTGGGCGGGGGTGGCGGCGACCAGCGTGCCGAGCAGGGCTGCGACCAGCCCGGCCGCTCCGAGTCGAGGTGCCTTCATGCGGTGTGTCCCTTCGTTGGGGCTCCCGTGTCAGGGGTTCTCGCGGCGTCCCGGCAAGATTCGCCGTGGGCAATGTGCCGCTGGTAGGAAATTTTCACACTCGGCACGGTCCCGCAAGGGGCCGGGCCTGATCGATTCCCCGGTCACCGGATCGGACGATTCGCGCCGAGCGCCCGATTGCGGGTAGTGATCGGGACCGCACGCCGCGTCGTGACCTGATCGGCATGATCCGTGGCGGTTGGCCGGGATCCGGGGTGGGTAGCAACGCCGGTCACCGGCCGCCATGGTGGTGGTCGCACGGTGGGAGGGGTGAGCGCATGTCGGTGCTGCGAACCAAACCAATCAAGGACGTCATAGCCCAGGGCGACGCCGACGGCACCGACGGCCGACTGGGGCTCAAGCGGCGGCTCGGCGCGATCGACCTCACCGGCTTCGGCATCGGCATCGTGATCGGCACGGGCATCTTCACGCTCACCGGGATCGAGGCCCGCGACAGCGCCGGTCCGGGCGTGGTGATCTCCTTCGCCATCGCCGGCGTGGTCGCCCTGCTCGCCGCCCTCTGCTACGCCGAGCTGGCCTCCAGCGTGCCGACGGCCGGCAGCGCCTACACCTACGCGTACGCCACGATGGGCGAGATCGTCGCCTGGATCATCGGGTGGGACCTGCTGCTGGAGTTCGCGCTCGGCGCGGCGGTGGTGGCCCGCGGCTGGTCGGGCTACCTCGCCGAGCTGCTCGACCTGCCGACCCGGTGGTTCGGCGAGGAGGGCAGCACGGTCAACATCGGCGCGATCGCCATCGTGCTGATCCTCGGCATCGTGGCGATCGTCGGCATCCGGGAGTCCGCCCGGATCACCAACCTGCTGGTGCTGGTCAAGGTGTCGATCTGCGTCTTCGTGGTGGTCGCTGGCCTGTTCTTCGTCAAGGCCGCCAACCTCACCCCGTTCATCCCGCCGGCCGAGCCCGCCGGCAGTGGCGACGATGGCATCAAGCAGCCGGTGACGCAGGCGCTGTTCGGGTTGGAGCCGTCGGTCTTCGGTTTCGTCGGGGTGCTCAGCGCCGCCGCGGTGGTCTTCTTCGCGTACACCGGCTTCGAGGCCGTCGCCAACCTGGGCGAGGAGACGCGCAAGCCCAAGCGGGACCTCACCCTGGGCCTGCTCGGCACGCTGCTGATCTCCACCGTGCTCTACATCGGCGTCTCGCTGGTGCTCGTCGGCATGGTGCCGTACACCGAGATCGACCGGGGCGCCCCGATCGCCTCGGCGTTCGAGTCGGTGGGCGCCGGCTGGGCGGCGACGCTCGTCTCCATCGCCGCGGTTGCCGGCCTGACCAGCGTCATCCTGGTCGACCTGGTGGCGATGGGCCGGATCGGCTTCGCCATCGCCCGGGACGGCCTGATCCCGCCCTCGATCGCGGCCGTGCACCCGCGCTGGGGCACCCCGTACCGGATCTCGGCGATCATGACGGTGGCGGTCGCGCTGCTGGCCGGCTTCCTGCCGCTCTCCGCCCTGGCCGACCTGGTCAGCATCGGCGCGCTCTGCGCGTTCGTGCTGGTCTCGATCGCGGTGCCGATCCTGCGCCGCAAGCGCCCCGACCTGGAGCGGCCGTTCCGGGTGCCGTTCTCCCCGGTGCTGCCGGTCGTCTCGGCGCTGGCCTGCTTCTACCTGATGCTCAACCTGTCGGTGGAGACCTGGCTGCGGTTCCTGGCCTGGATGCTGCTCGGCGCGGTCATCTACTTCGGCTACGGCTACCGCCGCAACCGGCTGGCCCGGCACGAACCCGCCGTCGCCCCGGCGCCGCGCGAACCGAGCGCCTGACCCACGAACGCCGGAAGGGCCCCCGATCCGGGGGCCCTTCCGTCTGACCAGGTCAGGGGCGGGTCTGCGGCGTGGCCGTCGGACCCTTGACGACCGGCTTGCCGTCGACCCAGGTCACCTCGTCGAGCCACACCTGACGACCGGGGTCGGTGCTGCCCTCCTGGCCCGGAGGCCAGGCGTGGTACAGCAGCCAGGTGCGGCCGTCCTTGACCACCATCGAGGCGTGGCCCGGGCCGGAGGCGGCCTCGTTGCTCTTCAGGATCGGGTTCTCGGCGGCCTTCACGCACGGCCCGCTCGGGCTCTCGCAGACCGCGTAGCCCTCGGCGTACTCGGCCCGGTCATAGGCGTTGGCGGCGAAGAACAGCAGCAGCCGACCGTCCTGGCGGTGGAAGAACGGCCCCTCGATCAGGGTGCCCTCCCACGGCTCGGTCTGCTTGAGCAGCTTCGTCGGCTCACCGACGAGGGTCAGGCCGTCGTCGGCGAGGCGCTGCGACCAGAGCCAGGTGTCCACCCCGATGGCGTTGCCGTCGTTCTTCCACAGCAGCCAGAGGCTGCCGTCGGTGTCCCGGTACGGGCTGGCGTCGATCGCCCCGCCCAACTCGGCCTGGCAGATCAGCGGGCCGGTCGCGTCGTCGGAGTACGGCCCCTGCGGCGCGCTGGCCACCGCCCGCCCGACGCACTGCCGGCCCGACTCCCGGCCCGCGACGGTGTAGTAGAGCAGGAACTTCTCCGGTGCCAGCTCGATCGCCTCCGGCGCCCAGGTCTTGCCGGGGTCCGCCCAGTCCGGCAGCGTCGGCAGGGCGTCCTCCGCCTCGGTCCAGTCGACCAGATTCGTCGAGGTGCGCACCGGGACGTTGCGGCCCTGCGAGTTGGTGTGGAACAGGTACCAGGTGTCGCCCACCTGGATCGCCTGCGGGTCCGGGGCGTCGGTGCTGACGACGGGGTTGGTGAACATCCTGGTGCCGCTCCCGTTGCTCGTGTAGGTGGGTTCGTCGCCGTCGGAACAGCCCGTGGCGAGCAGCGCGGCGGCGAGGGTGATCGCCGCCGCGCCGACTCGCCGAGTTGTCGCCCGCGTCATCCCTTCAGACCGCTGCGGGAGACGCCCTGGATGATGTGCCGCTGCGCGAGCACGAAGAGGATCAGCACCGGCAGGCTGGCCAGCACCGCACCCGCCATGATCACCGGGTAGTCGGTGACGTACGAGCCCTGGAGCAGGCCCAGGCCCGGAGGCAGCGTCAGCTTCTCCGGGCTGAAGAGCACGAAGATCGGCCACAGGAAGTCGTTCCAGTTGGTCAGGAACGACAGCACGGCCAGGGTGGCCAGCGCCGGCTTGGACAGCGGCAGCACCACCTTGAAGAAGATCTGCCACTGGTTGGCGCCGTCGAGAGTGGCGGCCTCCTCCAGCTCGCTCGGCAGCGACAGGAAGAACTGCCGCAGGAAGAACACCCCGAACGCGCTGGCCGCGCCGGGCACCACCACCACGGCGAGGGTGTCGATCCAGTTGAGCTGGTCGACGATCAGGAAGTTCGGGATGATCAGCGAGGTCGGCGGGATGAACAGCGTCCCGACGATCAGCGCGAAGCTCACCCCGCGTCCCCGGAACTTCAGCCGGGCCAGCGCGTACGCGGCCATCGAGGCGGTGACCAGCACCAGCAGCGAGTGCAGCGTGGCGGCCAGCATGCTGTTGAGGAACCAGCGCAGCACCGGGTTCGCCGAGTTGTTGATGATCTGTTCGTAGCCGTACCCCGCCAGCGGGTCCGGCAGCCAGCTCGGCGGGATCTGCTGGGCGGCGGTGTAGGTCTTCAGCGAGGTGATGACCATCCACACCAGCGGGGTCAGGAAGATCAGGGTGAGCGCGACCAGAGTGGCGTAGAAGACGACCCGGCGCAGCCCGGAGGCGGAGCCGTTGGTGGTCGGCGTAGGCGTCGTCATGGCGGTCCCCTCAGTCTTCCCGGTAGCGGAAGAGGCGGAAGTTGGCGATGCTCACGACCGCCAGCAGCAGGGCGAACACGATGCTCATCGCGGCGGCTCGACCGGCGTTGTTGTTGCGCAGGCCCTCCTCGACGATGAACCACACCACAGTGCGGGTCTCCGTGCCCGGCGCTCCCTGGGTGATCAGGAACGACTGGCCGAACATGTTCGCCGAGGCGAGCACCGTCGTGGTGATCACGAAGAGCAGCACCGGCCGCAGCCCGGGCAGGGTGACGTTGCGGAACCGCTGCCACGCGTTGGCGCCGTCCATCCGGGCCGCCTCGTACAGCTCCGGCGAGATGTCCTGCAGACCGGCCAGGTAGATCACCGCGTTGAAGCCGGAGGTCCACCAGACGGTCACCCCGACCAGGGAGATCCACGCCCACGGCATGTTGGTCACCCACGGGGTGTCCGACGGCAACCCGACGACTCCGAGGAGCCGGTTGACCAGGCCCAGGTTGGCGTCGAGCAGGAACCGCCAGAGCAGGCCGATCACCGCCACGCCCAGCACGTACGGGGCGAAGTAGATCGCCCGGAAGAAGGTGCGGCCCGGGAAGGAGCGGTTCAACAGCAGCGCCAGCCCGAGGGGTACGACCACCAGCAGCGGCACCGACAGCACCGTGAAGATCGCGGTGGCCCGGACGCTCTGCCACCAGTCGCCGTAGACGGCGGAGTCGCTGGAGAACAGCTGCTTGTAGTTGTCCCACCCGACGAAGGGTCGGTTGGGGAGCTGGAAGTCCCACTGGTGCACGCTCAGCCAGAGGCCGAGGATGATCGGCAGCAGGCCGAAGACCCCGAACAGGACCAGGTACGGGGCGAGGAACAGGTATGGCGTCGCCCGTCCGGTCCGGCGCGCCGAGGCGCCCCGGCGGGCTGCGGTGGCCGCCGGGGGCGGCGCGTCACCGCGCGCCGCCCCGACCTCGATCACGTCCGCCACGGGTTATCAGCTCCCGTACTTCTTGCGGTTGTCCTCAAGCTGCTTGTTGGCCTTGGACACGCCGTCGTCGAGCGCCTGCTTGGGCGACTTCTTGCCCAGCGCGGCCTCGTTGAACGAGTTGTAGAAGGTCGTCATGACCTCGCCCAGCCCCGGGGCCGCCGGCGGGAAGGCCGCGTACTCCAGCTCGGGAGCGAGCGACGAGATCTCCGGCAGCGCCTTGAACTCGGCGCCGTCACGGACCTCCTTGCGGGCCGGGATCTGCCCGCCCTTGGCCCAGTCCAGCGAGTGCTGGCTCAGCCAGTTGATGAAGACCTTCGCCCCGGAGACCTTGTTGGCGTCGTTGGCCCGCTGCTTCACGATCGTGAAGTTGTGCGAGTTGGCCCAGGCCGACGGCTTGCTGCCGATCTGGGGGAGCGGGGCGACACCCCACTGGACCTCGGGGCTCTTCTTGAGGTCGTTGATCTGCCAGATGCCGTTCCAGGTGAAGGCGTTCTTGCCGCTCTTGAACGCCAGGTAGTCGGCGTCCTGTCCGACGTTGGCCGGCGAGTAGCCCTGCTTGATCACGTCGACCAGCCAGGTGCACGCCTCGACCGCCGGGTCGGAGTTGAACGTCGCCTTGGCCACCTCGGCGTCGAAGAGGGTGGCGCCCCACTGGTTAAGCAGCGAGTAGAACGTCATGCCGCCGGTGAACTGGAACGGGCTGACCCAGAAGCCCTGCACACCGGCCTTCTTCAGCTCGACCAGGGCCGCCGTGTAGTCGTCCTTCGTCGTCGGCGGCTTGTTCGGGTCGAGGCCGGCCTTCTGCATGACGGCCTTGTTGTAGTAGAAGCCCAGCGGGTGCATGTCCAGCGGGATGCCGTACCGCTTGTTGTTGTAGATCCCGCCCTTCCAGACGGTCGGGGCGAAGTCGCCCTCGGAGAGCTCCAGGTTCTTGGCCACGTCGTCCAGCTCGGTGATCACGCCACGAGCGGCGAAGGTGGCGAGCTGGTCCATGTGCATGACCGCGATGTCCGGGCCGTTGCCGCTGGAGGCAGCACCGGGGAGCTTGTTGTAGTAGTCCTCCCACTGGTACGTGGCCACCGACACCGCGATGTTCTTGTGCTCGGTGTTGAACTGGTTGACCAGCGCCTTGAAGATGTCGCCGTCGCCGCCGGTGAACCCGTTCCACAGCTTCAGGTCGACCTTCGGGCCGGTGTACTCCTTGCCGCCGTTACCGACGGCCGGCCCGGAGGTGCTGTCGTCGCCGCCGCAGCCGGCGAGGGTCAGCGAGGCCGCGGCACCGATTCCGAGACCGAGGCCGAGCAGGCGTCGCCGGCTCATGTCGTTCTGGATCATGCTGTATCTCTCCTTGGAGGGGGACGGGATGAATTGTGCCTGCGCAGAACCGTTACGACTTCAGACGCCGGTCGGGCCGAAGCGCAGCACGCTCCACGACACGGCGGGCAGGCGCACGGTGCACCGGCCGCCGTCGGGGGTGGGGGTGGGCAGTTCCCGCGGCGTCACCCGGTCGGGCTCGGCCTCGGTGTTCGTCGCCGACGGGTCGGACCCGGCAGCGATGCTCTGGAAAGATTGACCGGATAGTCCCGGCAGGCCGCGCAGGTCGATGTCCAATGCGAGGTCCGTCGTGTCACGGTTCGTCGCGAAGATGGTCAGCTCGCCGGTCTCCTCGTCGTGCACGGCGACCGTGTCGAGCACCGGCACGTCCCCGTACTTCTTCGTGTCGTAGCGCGGCGACACCGGCTCGGTGCGCAGCACGGTGCCCCGGGCGTACCGGGCGGTCAGCGCGAACGGGTGGAAGATGCTCTGCCGCCAGGCCGGGCCGCCGTTGCGGGTGCGGATCGGCGCGATCACGTTGGCCAACTGGGCTTGGGCGGCGACCCCGACCCGGTCGGCGTGCCGGAGCAGGGTGATCAGCAGGTCGCCGACCACCACCGCGTCCACCGCCGTGAAGTCGTCCTCGATCAGCGCGGGCGCCTCGACCCAGCCACGCCGGTCCAGGTCGGCCTGGAGGCGGGACTCGTACCAGACGTTCCACTCGTCGAACGAGATCTTCAGCTTGCGCTTCTGCCGCCGCTTGGCGGCCACGTGGTCGGCCGTCGCGACGACCTCGGTGATGAAGTTGTCCATGTCGACGGCCGACGCCAGGATGCTTGCCTGGTCGCCGTCGGACGGGTCGTAGTAGGTGTGCGCCGAGATGTAGTCGACGTGCTCGTAGGTGTGCTCCAGCACGGTCGCCTCCCACGCGGCGAACGTGGGCATCCGCCGGTTGGAGCTGCCGCAGGCGACCAGGCTGATCGACGGGTCGATCATCTTCATCGCGCGGGCCGCCTCGGCGGCCAGCCGCCCGTACTCGTCGGCGGTCTTGTGGCCGACCTGCCACGGGCCGTCCATCTCGTTGCCCAGGCACCACAGCTGCACGCCGTACGGGTCCTCCGCGCCGTGCTTGCGGCGCAGGTCGGACAGCTCGGTGCCGCCCGGGTGGTTCGCGTACTCCAGCAGGTCGAGCGCCTCCTGGACGCCCCGGGTGCCCAGGTTGACCGCCATCATCGGCTCGACACCGGCCTCGGCGGCCCAGGTCATGAACTCGTCCAGCCCGAACGCGTTGGTCTCGATCGTCTTCCACGCCAGGTCGAGCCGGCGCGGCCGGTTCCCGACCGGGCCGACGCCGTCCTCCCAGCGGTAGCCGGAGACGAAGTTGCCGCCCGGGTAGCGGACCACCGAGACGCCCAGCTCGCGGGTCAGGTCCAGCACGTCGCGGCGCAGGCCGCGGGAGTCGGCGTTGGGGTGGCCGGGCTCGTAGATGCCGCCGTAGACGCACCGCCCCATGTGCTCGACGAACGAGCCGAAGAGACGTCGGTCGGCCGGCCCGATCGAGAAGGCCGGGTCGATCGTGAGCTGCGCGGTCCGCAAGGGATGCCACCTTTCCTCAGTGCCGGAACCGGGTGACCGCAGTCACCGCCCACCCGGCGTCCCTCGTTTCTACAACGTTGTAGTCAACGTTGTAAAGAGCTGATGACGAGGTATGGTGCGCTGGGTTGCATCGGGGAGGTTGCGGCGTGCGAAACAGGCTCAAGGACGTGGCCGAACGGGCGGGCGTCTCGGTGAAGACCGTCTCCAACGTGGTGAACGGCTACGTGCACGTACGTCCGGACACCCGCGCCCGGGTCGAGGAGGCCATCGCCGAACTGAACTACCGGCCCAACCTCTCCGCCCGCCACCTGCGCAAGGGACGTACCGGGGTGATCGCCCTGGCGGTGCCGGAACTGGACATCCCGTACTTCGCGGAACTCGCCCGCTACGTGGTCACCGCCGCCGCCGACTACGGCTGGACGGTGCTCATCGACCAGACCGGCGGCCGGCGCGAGCAGGAACGGGTGGTCGCCTCCGGCATCACCGACCACCTGATCGACGGGCTGATCTTCAGCCCGCTGGCGCTCACCGCCGAGGACCTGGCCGGTCTGGACGGCACCCCGATGGTGCTGCTCGGCGAGCGTGTCGACCACGGCCCCGCCGATCGCGTGGTGATCGACAACGTGACCGCCGCCCGCGAGATCACCGACCACCTGATCCAGCTCGGCCACCGCCGGATCGCGGCGATCGGCTCGCAGCGCACCGACGAGGGCGCCAGCGCCCGCCTGCGCCTGGCCGGCTACGCCGAGGCGCTGCGCGCCGCCGGCCTGGCCTACGACGAAGCCCTCGTGGCGCCCGCGCCGGCCTGGCACCGCGCCGACGGCGCGGCCGCGATGCGCGGCCTGCTCACCGCGGGGGTACGCCCCGACGCCGTCTTCTGCTTCAACGACACGCTCGCCCTGGGCGCCCTGCGCGCCCTGCACGAGGCCGGCCTGCGGGTGCCCGAGGACGTGGCGGTGGTCGGCTTCGACGACATCGAGGACGGCCGGTTCTCGATCCCGACACTGAGCACGGTCGCCCCGGACAAGGAGCGGATCGCCCAACTGGCCGTCGAACTCCTGGCCCACCGCCTGGACGGCGACCGCGCCGCCCCGGCAAAGGAGCTCTCCGCCCCGTACCGCCTGGAGATCCGCGAGTCCACCAGGCCCTAGTCGAAGAAGCGGGCCAGGTGGGGTCGGGGTGCCGGGTCGGCCTCTGGGGGGAGGGGGGTCAGATCGGCGAAGATCGAGGCGCCGTCGCAGCCCGCGTGCAGCGGGTACCACCGCGGGGTGCCCGGCGGGCGGAGCTGGCAGATCCCCTTGAACGTCTGCACATCCATCAGCCGGACGTGAGTCGGGTCGGCAACCGCGTTCACGTGCCCCCACCAGGGGCTCATCACGTGCAGCACGCCACCCGGACGGAGGACCCGATGGCACTCGTCCACCAGCGGCAGGAAGTCGATCAGGTGCTCCAGGATGTGCACCGCGAAGAGGACGTCCACCGAATCGTCGGCGAGCGGCAGCGAGCCGGACAGATCCGCGACCGCGTCCACCCCCGGCGCCGGGTAGATGTCCAGCCCCAGGTTGCCCGACCACTGCTTGGTCGGACCGCAACCGAGGTCCACCACCACCGGCGCCCGACCGCCGACGCCGACCCGGCACCAGACGCCGTAGACGCCGGCCAGCCGTCCCACCAGGTCCCGTACCAGCCGCAGCTCGGCCGGCTCGGCCACCTCGCCGGTGAGATGGGCGACCCCCCGGTCGAACCGCACCTCGACCGCCAGAGCACGCAGCCGGTCGTCGTGCCGGGCCTGGTCCGCCCACGCCTGCGCGAGGGATTCGTCGATCAACCGCAGCCGGTCGGCCGAGGGCGGAGTCTGTGCCAAAGCGACCATTCGGGCCACCTCCCGCCGCGCGTTACCCGCATTCGCGCCCGGTATGCCCCGCTCGTCCACCACGCCGTAGGGCCGCCGCCTCGTCGCAGGCGTGTCGCAGCCCACGGCGGCCACCGTGGTGAGCCGTATACCTGTGAGTCATCAATATGACTCACAGGTATACCGCTCACCAGGGCCATCGGCCCCGCGGACGGCCGGGTCAGCCGGACAGGGTGCGCCGGCTGCCGCGCATCCGCTGGCGGGGTTGCGGGGCGGCGGCCCTCGGCCGCTTCAGGTGATAGCGGTGCAACTCGTTGTGGCCGGGCAGGGACGGGTCCTCGCTCATCGCGACCAGTTCCCAGCCCTGGTCGCCGGCCCGGTTCAGGTGAGCCAGCGCCGTGTCGCCGTACGGCGTCACGTCGACCATCGAGCCGTCCGGGCCGTACCAGACGAAGACGACCTCCCAGCCGAGGTCGTTGGTCGCCGCCTGGCGGCGGCGGACCAGCAGCGCGTACTCCCACTTGAGCATGGCGTCATTCTCACCCCGGCCCGGCCCTCCGGCACGGATCAATCCTCGGCGATCCGCCCGGCGTCGACCCGCAGCCGACGGTTCGTCTCGATGGCGGCCAGCATCCGCCGGTCGTGGGTGACCAGCAGCAGCGTGCCGGGGTAGCTGGCCAGCGCCGATTCGAGCTGCTCGATGGCGGGCAGGTCGAGGTGGTTGGTGGGCTCGTCGAGCACCAGCAGGTTGACCCCGCGCCCCTGGAGCAGGGCCAGCGCCGCGCGGGTCCGCTCGCCGGGGGAGAGGGTCGCCGCCGGCCGCGGCACGTGCGCCGACCGCAGCCCGAACTTGGCCAGCAGGGTCCGCGCGTCCGCCGGCGACAGATGCGGTACGGCCGCGTGGAACGCGTCGATCAGCGGCGCGTCGCCGAGGAACAGTCCCCGAGCCTGGTCCACCTCGCCGACCACTACGCCCGGCCCGAGCGAGGCGGTGCCCTCGTCAAGCGGCAGCCGCCCGAGCAGTGCGGCCAGCAGGGTGGACTTGCCCGAACCGTTCGCCCCGGTCACCGCGACCCGGTCCGCCCAGTCGATCTGGAGGTCGACCGGCCCGAGGGTGAAGCCTCCCCGGCGTACCACCGCATGTCGCAGGGTGGCCACGACGGCGCCGGCGCGGGGCGCGGCGGCGATCTCCATCCGCAGCTCCCACTCCTTGCGGGGCTCCTCGACCACGTCGAGCCGTTCGATCAGCCGCTCGGTCTGCTTGGCCTTGGCGGCCTGCTTCTCGCTCGCCTCGCTGCGGAACTTGCGGCCGATCTTGTCGTTGTCGGTGGCCTTGCGGCGGGCGTTCTTCACGCCCTTGTCCATCCAGCCGCGCTGGGTGCGGGCCCGCGCCTCCAGGCCGGCCTTGGTGTCGGCGTACTCCTCGAAGTCGGCGCGGGCGTGCCGCCGCGCCACCTCGCGCTCCTCCAGATAGGCCGCGTAACCGCCGCCGTAGTGGTGCACCTGCTGCTGCGGCAGGTCCAGCTCCACCACCCGGGTCACGGTGCGGGTGAGGAACTCCCGGTCGTGGCTGACCAGCACCGTGCCGGCCCGCAACCCGGTGACGAACTCCTCCAGCCGCTCCAGGCCGGCCAGGTCCAGGTCGTTGGTCGGCTCGTCGAGCAGGAACACGTCGTACCGGCTGAGCAGCAGCGACGCCAGCCCGGCGCGGGCGGCCTGACCGCCGGAGAGCCCGGTCGTCGGGTGGTCCAGGTCGACCGCGAGCCCGAGGTCGGCGCTCACCTGCTCGGCGCGTTCGTCCAGGTCCGCGCCGCCGAGGGCGAGCCAGCGCTCCAGCGCGTCGGCGTACGCGTCGTCGGCGCCCGCCGTCCCGGCGGTCAGCGCCTCGGTGGCCGCGTCCAGCGCCGCCTGGGCGGCGGTCACCCCGGTCCGGCGGGCCAGGAAGTCGCGTACGGTCTCGCCCGGTCGCCGTTCCGGCTCCTGCGGCAGGTGCCCGACGCTCGCGGTGGGCGGGCTGAGTCGCACGCTGCCGGCCTCGACCGGCAACAATCCGGCGAGGGTACGCAGCAGCGTCGACTTGCCGGCCCCGTTCGGCCCGACCAGGCCGACCACGTCGCCCGGGGCGACGACCAGGTCCAACCCGGAGAAGAGTGGGCGGTCCCCGTGCCCGGCGGCCAGGTCCTTGACGATCATCGTGGCGCTCATCAGGACGGCAGCCTATCCGGCTGCTCGCATAAGAGCCGACGGCAGCGGGCAGACTCAACGGCGTGGTGACCACTCTGGCGATCGACTGCGGTGGCGGGGGCATCAAGGCGTCGGTCCTCGACGAGGCCGGCACGATGCGCGCCCGCCCGCTGCGGGTGCCGACCCCGTACCCGCTGCCTCCCGCCCTGTTCGTCCGGACCCTGCTGGAGCTGGGCGGGCGGCTGCCCACGGCGGACCGGCTGACGGTCGGCGTACCCGGGATGATCCGGCACGGCGTGGTGGTGGCCACCCCGCACTACGTCACCCGCAGCGGCCCCCGCTCCCGCATCGACCCGGACCTGCTGGCCGAGTGGTCCGGCTGGGACGCGCGAGGCGCGCTGGCCGACGCGTTCGGGGTGCCCGCGCTGGTGCTCAACGACGCCGAGGTGCACGGAGCGGGTGTGGTCGCCGGCACCGGCTGTGAACTGGTGTTGACCCTGGGAACCGGGCTGGGCAGCGCCCTCTTCGACGGCGGCGTGCTCGCACCGCACCTGGAGCTGTCGCACGCGCCGGTGCGCTGGGGCACCACCTACGACACGTACGTGGGTGAGCCGGAGCGTCGGCGGCTCGGCGACGCCTTCTGGTCCCGGCGGATCCGGCAGGTGGTGGACGGGCTGCGCCCGGTGTTCCGGTGGGACCGGCTCTACCTGGGCGGGGGCAACTCCCGGCTGATCCGGCCGGAGCAGCTGGCCCGGATGGGCGACGATGTGGTGGTGGTGCCGAACACGGCCGGGATCGTCGGCGGCGTCCGCGCCTGGGAGCTGGCCGCCGGCCGCCGGGACGCTCGCGCCTGACCCTATTTCCACCCGGGGAACAGTCGCCAAACGTCGAGTGTTGTGCCAGCGTCGGAACAGGTGACGGCGCGACCCGAGGAGGTGGGCAGATGGATCTTCTGGCGGACTACCGGCGGGCGACCATGTTCTTCGAAACCGGTGACCCGAGCCGAGCGGCCCGACTGCTGGAGCCGATCGTCGACGCCGAACCCGGCAACGCCGCTGTCCGGCAGCTGCTGGCCCGGGCGTACTTCCAGTCTGCCCAGCTCAACCGGGCCGAGGAGCAGCTGCGGGAGCTCGTCGACCGGGACCCGAGCGACCACTACGCGCACCACGTGCTGGGCCGGACGCTGGAGCGGCTGAACCGGCACACCGACGCGCTGCGGCACCTGCGGATCGCCGCAGCGATGTACGCGGCCAACGACGACTACCGGATCGCGCTGCAGCGGGTGGAGACCCGAGTGGGCGGCACGCGCTGAGCGGAGACCTGGTGATGACGAAGGGGCGGTCCTGCGGACCGCCCCTTCGTCGTCCGGCGGACGGGCCGACGGGCGTGCCTAGGATGGCGGACATGGGACCTGACCGGCCGGGGGCTGCGGCATGAAGCTCAAGCTGGACCTGCACGACATCTTCAACAAGGGCCAGGACATCGACCGCGCGCTGCGCGGGATCATGGACGAGGCGGTGGCGAAGAAGGCCACCCTCGTGGAGATCATCCCGGGCAAGGGGTCGGGGCAGCTCAAGAAGCGGGTGCTGCGGTTCCTCGACCAGAAGGACGTCAAACAGCTCTACCACCGCGTCGAGAAGGACTCGAAGAACTTCGGCCGCCTCTTCGTCCACTTCCGCTGGAAGTAGCGACGGCATGCGCCCTGACCTGCGGCTGAGGTCTTTGGCGGCGGGTCCGAAACAAGATCATGCCGTCTCCAGGCCGTTGCCGGGCTCGGGAGCGTCCTCCGGGTCCTGGTCCTCGCCTAGCGCCTTGTCGATGACGCGGCGGGTGCGGTCCTCGCTCGTCGGCAGCAGGTGGCTCACGACGAACTAGAGGATCTGCAGATCCACCAATCAGTGCGGCTTCGCATTGACCACGGTTTCCGGCGTCGGGGCTCGCCCTGCATCGGCTGAAGTGGTATCCGACGCGGCCCGGCTTCCTTGCGGGAGCCGGGCCTTTCGCGTTGATCAGGCTGCTGTCAGCTTCCGTACGACATATTGGTTGAGGCTCAGTCCATCCTCGGCGGCATGGGTTGCCAGCTCGCGGTGCAGGCTTTCTCCGACGCGGACATTGAACTTGCCTGAGTAGCTACGTTCGGCGAATGGCTCCGGCACCTCCTCGCCTTGCTGCTCCATGTCCGCGATCACCTCACGCAGTAGCTGTTCGAGTCCCTGCAGGGCCTCGATTTGAGAGGAAGCCAGCCACGAAAGGGAAGGAAACTCGGCGCAGGTGGCGACGAACTCGTTGTCCTGGGCCGACCATGTAACGCGGTAGGTATAGTGAGTTACCTCTGGATCGGCAACGGTCTGCATCACATGGCCTCCTTCTTCTCGATCGCCTTTAGCACTTGCCGTACCTGGTATGCCTTTGCCTTGCCTCTATCGTCTTGAATATTCACGCGCGGGTCCCCCGCCCACGGCATCTTGAAAACCGCGTGGGAAGTCCCGTCTTGTCGGGGCTCCCCGAAGTAGTGCTTGCAGACCCTCTTGAGATCGTTGTAGGCGATGTTCTGCGGGTTGCTTCGCATCGCTTCTATGATCTTGTTTACCGAGGGCACGCCTCGATGGTACTACCTGTGGTACCAGGTGGCAACGCTGCCGCGTGCACGCCTACCCGCAGCACGCCTAGGCATGCTGCGGCCAGTTCTTCCGGCTGTGCCAGGGAGGGCGGGGCCTCTGGCGGGGTCCTCGGGCACTCCGGGATGTGACGCCATCCCGACCACCTCCGTCCGGGCAGGCCCCACCCACTCCACCGAGGCGCGGACGAAGGCCGACGGGATGGCCAGGGGCGATCGGATGTGGCCGGGGTGGCTGGACTGGACGGCCGAGGACGCTGAGTTGGGGCAACTTGATGCTGGTTTGACTCAACTTTGACCGCTGTGCGTAGCCTGCCAAACAAGCTTTCCTCTGTCGGAATGCCAATCGCAATCTCGTCCTTCGGAAGCATCCCCGGCAAAGATCAATGCCGCTGGAAGTAGCGGCTGTCGTCTGATCAGCCGCCCGGCCGATCGGGCGGCGGCGTTGGTGCCACGGTGACGAGCCGGGGCGTCGGTTCCAGGTTGGCACAGAGATTCCGGGGGAAGGCAGGCGCGGCCTCGCAGACCGCGTCGCACCCACCCGACGTGGTTCGGGCGACAATCGACCATCCGGCCGGCTCGTTACGCAGGAAGTAGCGCCGCACGGCGGTGTTCACCTCGCACCCAGGGCGTGGCTCGGCGCCGCACGATGTCGGGTCGTCGGCCACCGTCATGACCAGCCACGTCCCGTCGCAGGCTTCGACGTGACCCTGCGAGTGGCGGGACACGTCCATCCCGCGTACGGCCGCGCGCGTCCAGGTCGGGTCGCAGCGGTCCTTCGGTGGGTTGCAACCCAGGTTCTCGTCACACCGGGTGTAGGCGCCGTTCTTCAGCGCCCACGTCTTCTGGTTGAGCGACAGCGGACGGTCGCCGGTCGGCTCCGCCGACGTGAGGGTCACCTCGGCGGGCGCGAAGGTCGGGCAGGCGCCGAACGTGTCCGACTCGGCCGATTCCTGCACGATGTTGGCGAAGATGACGCCGTTCTCCTCCTCGTGGTGGCCGACCTGGACGTTGCGCGAGCAGCCGTAGCGACCGGCGAGCGCCTTGACGTGCACGGTGACCGCCCGGTCGCCCGGACCGGGGGTCACGCCGCTCACCTCGGCCTCGTAGGTGCCCCACACGGCGGAGCCGTCTCCGGGCCTTGTCTGGGGAGCCGCGCAGGCAACCACTCCCGGCACCGCGGCAGTCAGCAGGCAGAGAACGGTGGCGAGCCGGCGCATGGGTGGCATTCTGCCCGGCCGTGCCACATTTGGTGGCCCCGCGAGTCAGGCGTCGGTGCGGGAGGTGTGCACGACCGGGCGACGGGACCAGCACTGTGGGCGCTGCCGTACGGCCAGCTCCAGAGCGAGGTGGTCGGACTCGATCATTTCCCGGGCTATTCGACGCGCCATCTCCAGGCGGTCGACGTACGCGTCAAGATCGGTCGGGCCGGCGCCAGCCATAATCGAACTCCTCGTCCGCATTCGAACTACTCGCATCATCCACCGGGCCGGGAGCCGTCACCATTCCCCGATCGGTGGAATCGACCCGCCGTACGGCCCTGTGTGACGTACCCCTGGTGGGGCCGATGGTAACGGCGCATCCGCCACCCCGCCCTTGAACTGCGGAAGTGTTCACGACATGCGCTGCGGTCAATGGTGAGGTGCGGGTTTGCCGCCGGTGGCTACATTGCACCGTGCGCGGGTCGGGGGGCGCGACTTGTCCGGTGAGGGATCTTCGGTACGGGAGGACCGCCGTGCGGCAACCGAGCAGAACCGATCCGTTGTTCGTGGCCGTCGTGTCCGCGGCGATCACCCGGGCAGACGTCGCCGGACTCGTGGCGGGGCGGATCGCCGCCGTCCGGGTGCCGGGGCTGCTGCCCGCCGCCCGCTGCCACGCGATCACCGCCGCACTCGCCGACGCGGAGATGGACCGTTACGACGAGAGCCGGGTGTTTCCCGTCGTCGCCAAGTTCGGCCCGGCCATCAACGATCACCGGGACGGCGGCGACCTGCGCGACGACTACTGGGAGGCGGCTCGTGCCGCCGAGAAGGGCTGGTCCACGCTGGGTCTGCCGGACGCGCCGCGCGAGCTGTGCGTGGCCGCGTTCCGGTCCGCCTGGCCGGATGTGGCGCCCGGGCGGCGGGAGCGGCGGGAGATGCACGTCGGCGTCGTCCGCGAGATCAACGCCGGCCTGCAGGTGCACTTCGACGACGCGGTCCGGGAGTACGCCGGCCGGCTGCTCGACGCGGAGGTGGTGGCCCAGTTGGCGTTCAACATCTACGTCCGGGTGCCGCCCGTCGGCGGTGAGACGGTGCTGTGGCGTCGCCGGTGGCAGCCGAGCGACGAGGACCTGCGGATTCCCGGCGGGTACGGCTATCACGAGTCGGTGGCCGACGGCGCGCAGTCGTTGACGTTGCGGCCCGAACTGGGAGAGGGATTTCTGTTTGACCCGCGTCACTATCACACGGTGCGTCCGGCGACGGATGGCCGGCGAATCTCCATAGGATGCTTCGTCGGGCTCACCGACGACGGTCGACTGGCTCTCTGGTCGTAGCGAAGGGCGTTTCCCCATGGTGGACAAGAGCGACGTCGAGGCGGCTGCGGCGCTGGTGCAGGGTCGGGTCCGGCAGACGCCGGTCATCTCCGTCGACGGTGCCGACCTGGGCGTGCCCGGTCTGCTGAGCCTCAAGCTGGAGCTGCACCAGCACACCGGCTCGTTCAAGCCGCGCGGCGCGTTCAACCGGATGCTCCAGGGTTCGCTGCCGTCGGCCGGGGTGATCGCCGCCTCGGGGGGCAATCACGGCCTCGCGGTCGCGTACGCGGCCCGGTCGCTGGGCGTGCCGGCGGAGGTCTTCGTGCCGGTCACCGCCTCGCCGGTCAAGGTGCAGCGGCTGGCCGGCCTGGGCGCGCAGGTGCGGCAGGTGGGCCAGCACTACGCCGAGGCGTTGGCGGCCAGCACCGAGCGGGCCGGCGAGACCGGGGCGCTGGTGGTTCACGCGTACGACCAGCCGGAGGTGGTGGCCGGTCAGGGCACCGTGGGTCGGGAGTTGGAACGCCAGCTCGACGGGATCGACACCGTGCTGGTGGCGGTCGGCGGCGGCGGGCTGGTGTCGGGCATCGCGACCTGGTTCGACGGGTCGGTACGCGTCGTCGCCGTCGAGCCGGAGCAGATCCCCACCCTGCACGCCGCCCTCAAGGCGGGCCGACCGGTCGACATCGAGGTGGGCGGCATCGCCACGGACTCACTGGGCGCTCGCCGGATCGGCGACATCGCGTTCGACACCGCCCGTCGTACCGGCGTGGTGTCCGTGCTGGTGCGCGACGAGGACCTGGTGCGGGCGCGTCGGCTGCTCTGGTCGGAGCTGCGGGTCGCCGCCGAGCTGGGCGGCGCCGCCGCGTTGGCCGCGCTGGTCGGCGGGGCGTACGTGCCGCAGGCGGGGGAGCGCGTGGCGCTGATCGTCTGCGGTGGCAACACCGACCCGAGCGACCTGGGCCCGGCGGCGCCGCACTGACGGGTCAGCCGCCGTTGCGCAGGCGGCGCAGGGCGTGCTCCACCTGGAGGGTGTCCAGGTGGGTGTCCCCGAGCAGCCGCCGCCGGTCGGCCAGCAGGTGCTCGTACACCCCGATCGCCGCGTCGACCTGCCCGTCGAGCAGCAGCACCACGGCGAGCGTGGCCCGGATGGCGAGCACCTCGCTGCGGTCGGCGTGCCGGGGCTCCACGGTGGCCAGGGTGGCCCGCAGCTCCGCCTCCGCCTCGGCGAGGCGGCCCTGCTCCTGCATGCACCGGGCCAGCGTGTGCCGGGCCTGCCACGTCTCGGGCTGGTTGAGCGGCCACAGCCGGTAGCGGACCTCCAGGATGGCGTGCAGCATCTCCTCCGCCTCGGGGGCCCGGTGCTGGGCGAGGACGGCCAGCGCGAGGCTGTGCCGCACGATCATCGTGTCCCAGTGCTCGGGCCCACGGACCTGGTCCTCGGCGGCGACGATCTGCCGCAGCTCCGACTCGGCCTCCGGCCACTGGCGCTGCGCCATGATCGCCTTGGTGAGCTTGTGCCGGCTGGCGAGGGTGTCGGGGTCGTCGCTGCCCAGCACGCGGGTGCGGTCGGCGATCACGTCGCGCAGCACCCGGTCGGCCATCTCCGGTTGGTTGCGCTCCAGCCAGGTGCGGCCCAGCTCGTGGCGCAGCGCCAGCACCTGGGGCCGGTCCAGGTCGTGGTCGTACGCGGCGCAGCCCCGCACGATCGGGTCGAGGATGTCGAAGGCCGAGCCCGGCAGGCCGATCGCGATGAGGTAGCGGGCGGTGAGCCGGGTCAGCTCCAGCGCCCGGCGTACGGTCTCGGGGTCGTGCTTCTGTCGCTGCGGCACGAGGTATTCGCGTACCGCCTCGACGAGGTGCGGCACCAGCACGTCCCAGTTGGCCCAGACCGCCGAGTCGTCCGGGCTCTGCCCCTCGGTGGCGGCGAGCAGCAGCTTCATGACCACGCCGTGGTATTCGGCGATCTGCTCGCGAACCTCGTCGCGGTCGCGGAACATCGCGTGCACCAGCGGGTGCAGCGACAGCACGTGCGCGAAGGCCGGGTCGGTGACGTCCTCCTGGACGTCGAAGTCGACCAGGGCGAGGTCGCCGATGCCCTCCAGCACCTTCACCCGCTGCCGGGCGGTCAGCCCTTCGAACAGGGGCGACCCGGCCAGGATGGCCGGCTTGAGCACCACCTCGTAGGGCACCGGGGAGATGCTGAGGCAGGCCAGCACGTTGAGCAGCGGTCGGCTCTGCTGGAGCTGGCGGCGGGCCAGCAGGTCCAGTGAGATGTCGTCGACCTCGCGGACGATCTCCAGACCGAGCGACTCGTCGAGGTCGACGTCGGCGGCGTCGCGCGGCGAGCGGAACCGGCGTTGCACCGCCCAGCGGTAGTCGGCGAAGGTGGTGATGGTGGACGAGCCGCGCCAGACCGGGCTGGCGTTGACCGAGCGGAGGTAGTTGCCGGCCGCCCGCAGCGCCAGCGGCAACCCGCCCAGCTCGCGGGCCAGTTCGCGGGCGTCGTCGAGGCCGCCGGCCTGCGCGCCGGCCCGGTCGATGAGCACCTGCGCCCCGGCGTCGGCGTCGAGCGGGCGCACCTGGTGCAGAATCGACCAGGTGCCCCAGGTCGCCCGGTTGCCGTCCCGGGTGGTCACCAGGACCATCCCGTCCTCGGCCTCCGGCCTGCGCAGCCAGCCGGTGCCGTCGGCGAGCACCCCGTCGGTGGGGCCGAGCGTGCCGGGCTCGTCCACGCTGTCGAAGATCAGCAGCCAGGGCTGCTGGGCCTGGTTGAGGTAGCGCCAGACCAGGTCCGTCGCGCTGATCATGCCGGCCCACGCCTGGTCGACCTGGCTCTCCGAGGCGCCGAGCTGACTGACCACCTCGCGCATTCCGGAGTTGAGCCGGCCGGCCTGCACCCACCAGACGGTCCGGCCGTCCGCTCGGGCCCGGCGGGCGATCTCCAGGGCCACGTGGCTCTTGCCGGAGCCGCCCATGCCGCACAGGATGTGCACCGACGGCTGTTCGCCGTCGGCGTCTGCCGGATGCATGATCTCGTCGATCAGGTCGTCCCGGCCGTGCAGCGGGCTGTCCAGGCGCCCGAGTGGCGGGTCGACGGAGACGCGACTCGGTCGGTCGTAGGCCGGCCGGCGCACGCCCGCATCCTCGGGTGGAACGTCCGCAGTCAATGCGGTCCCCCTTCGGTGGCGAAATTGCGGCGCGGCGGGTGGCAGAAAAGATCATGTCCACTGAGTGGACATTCGGAGGGATAGTTACCCGCCCTACGTCAACCGCAAGGGTATCCACCACTGTGCTGGCTTGCACACTCTCCGTTTAGGTCGCCCGGCTGACCGGAATCGGCACCGGGAATTCCAATTCGCCGTCCATTCGGGCCGATCCGCCGTGCTCGTTCCTCGCGCGGCGGTTCCACGATGGACGCATGAACTGGTTGCCGTACGACGATGTGACCGACTGGGGTTCGGTGCCGGACTGGTTCGGCGCGCTCGGCTCCATCGCGAGTGTGCTCTTCGTCTATCTCGGGCTGCGCCGGGAGATCCGCGCCCGGCGCACCGACGAGCTGCGGTTCCGCGCCACCCAGGCCCGGCTGGTCTCGGCGGTGGCCGAGATCCGGGGCAAGTCGGTGCTGCGGGTGACCGTGGCCAACGAGAGTGACGCGCCGGTCCTGGACGTGACGGCGCTGCCGCGACTGGTCCCGTCCGACGATCCGGAGGGCACCCCCGTGGACCTGGCCGGTGCGAAACAGGTCCGCCGGATCCACGGCCGGGAAAGTTCGGATCTGTTCGTCACCGTCACGGCGGAGCATCGGCTACAAGCGGCGACCGACACCGTTCTGGTGGAGCTCACCTTCACCGATCATGACGGAAACCGCTGGCGGCGTATCGGCTCCGGTCAACCCGAGCCGGTGAGCTGACCGAAACGCAATTCCAACGACTGTGGTCCGGCGGCTGATTCGTGCCGCCGGACCACCGGTTTTTCTTCTCAGAGGGGATACGTGCGGGCGACCGCCAGCATCTCGGAGCTGTGTGATCCGACGACGCCGACGGCCGGCGGCCGGGGCCGGAAGCCGGGCAGCGCGTCCAGCCCGTCACTGGCGTCCATCGCCCGCAGCGCCACCTGCGCGGCGATCGGCCGCAGCGTCAACGTGACCTCGACGCCCTCCGGCGGTGGGGCGTGGAAGACCAGTCCGAAGCCCCACCTGCCCGCGCGGGGCTCCACGGGCACCGGACGGCCGGCCACCTCGGCGCGCACCACGGTGGCGGTCGCCGTGTCGACGTGCAGGGTGGCGAGCCGGACCGCCCGCTGCGGGGTGAGCCGCAGCCGGAGCGTGCGCTCACCGCCGGCGCTGGTGTCGGCCAGCACGTCGAGCTTCGGCGCCGGCAGGTTCGCCGCCTGCGCCGGGCCGGCGCGCAGCTCCGCGTCGCCCAGGCCGGGGAAGTCGTCCGCCACGCTGGCCACCCCGTCCACGTAGCCGTCCGTCCACGGCTGCGGGTCGGTCTCGTGGCTCAGCCAGCGGGCCTGCCCGGTGCCGGCGTCCAGGGCGTACATCAGGTGGGTGGGCGCGGGGTGGGCGGCGTCGAACCGGTCCACGGCCAGCCCGACCCCGGCGAGCACCACCGCCGCCAGGGCGGCGGCCCCGGCCGGCAGCGCCGCGAGTCGTCGGGCCCGCAGCGCCACCAGGCCGCGCTGCCCGCCGGCCTGCGGGTGCAGCAGGTCGACCACCGGCAGCGCGGTCAGGCCGAGCAGCACCGCGACCAGCGCGGCCACCCCACCCATCGCCATGCCCAACGCGGGAAAGAGCAGCACCACTGTCGGCAGCAGGATCACCACGCCGGCCGCGGCGGCGGCCGTCACCGCCACCACCGGCCACGGCCCGGTCTGCCGGGTCCGCAGCGCGACCAGCCCGCCGAGGGCGCCGGCCAGGGCCGGCAGGGTGGTGAGGTACGCCCCGCCGGGCACCGCCACGGCGAGCAGCACCCCGAGCAGGGCCAGCCAGGCCAGCCCGCCGACGGCGAGCGCGGCCGGGCCGATCCGGCGGCGGACCAGCGCGTACCAGGTGAACAGGATGGCGGCGGCGAGCGCCAGCACGGCCATCCGGTACCAGATCGGCCGGTACGGGTCGAGCAGTTCGGCGTACCCCGGACGGATCGCGGTGATCGCCAGCCAGAGCAGTTGGGCGGCGACCGGCGCGGCCACGATCGGCCCGAGAGCGAGGCCGAAACCGGCGGCGAGCTGTCCCGTGCTGGCCCGACCGCTGCGGCGGGTCAGCCAACCCAGGGCCGCGACGGCGAGTACCGCGAGCAGGGCCAGCGGCAGGACGAGCCAGCCCGGGTAGCGGACCAGCCCACGCGGGACCGGGAAGTAGGTGGCGTCGTACCCGGAGCGCAGGTCGGTGAGATCGGTGCGGCCGAACTCCCGGGCCAGGCCCAGCGCGTTGTCCCCGTGCTGCTGGAGGCTGCTCCGATCCATCGCGGCCGGGGTGTCCAGCGGCGTGTGGTAGATCGCGCCGCCGTCGATGTACGCCGAGTTCAGCCCGACGAACTTCTGGTCCAGGAAGGCGGTGAAGTCGGTGTCGTTGGGCAGCGCCCGGTAGATCTCCACCGCGAACGAGGTGCCGACCGGGTGCGGGGCGGCCCGGCCGAAGACGTCCACCAGCTTCGCGTTGTTCTTCGACGTCTCGAACATGATCACCGGGCCGGTGGAGCCGCGCGCCTCCAGGTTGAGCACCACACCGCCGTCGGCGGCGAGCGGGTGGCTCGCGGCGAACGCGGCCGCCCCGCAGAGACACGCCTCCTCGGCGTCGGTCAGCACGAAGACGATGTCGTTGCGGGGCCGGGGGCCGGTGGTCAGCGCGCGGGCCACCTCCAGGATGGCCGAGGTGCCGGCCGCGTCGTCGTTGCCGCCCGGCCCGGTCTGCACCGAGTCGTAGTGGGCGACCAGGAACACCCGACCCGTCGGGTCGGTGCCGGGCAGTCGGGCCACCACGTTGCGCACCCGGGCCAGGGTCGCCCCGCCGGCCGCGCCACTGAGCTGGCCGGCCTCCGGCGCGACGGTGTCCTGCACCTCCGTCTCCAGGCCCAGGCCGCGCAACTGCTGCTCGACGTGCGCGCGAACCTGGTCGTTGGCCGGGCTCCCGGCGACGTGCGACCGGGCCGCGATCACCTGGACGTCCTCGTACGCCCGGGTGGCGCTGAACTCGCCCGCCGGCGCGTCCGCCGGCCTCGGCGCCGGGGTGCGCAGGTCGAGCAGGCTGCCGGCGCCGACGGCCGCCAGCGCGACCAGCGCCGCCGCGGCGGCCAGGAGCCGTCGGCGCGGTCGGGTCAGCGCACGGTCGGCCGGGGGTACGCCCGGACCCGGCCGGAGCGGTACGCCCGCCGTGACGGGGGTGGGGGGTGCGCCCATCCGAACTCCTCGAAGGTGGTGGGGCCTGGGGTGGCACCATCCTGCCCTCCGCTGGCCGGGGACGGGATGGCCGGGCGTCCACCGATCTCCCGCCCGTCGGCGGGGGCGCTCGGCCACCCGCGCACCGCCCGGCCGCCCGGTTTGCCCCGTGACGAGCAGTGATCCGGCCCATCCCCGCCCGTGCCGCGCCCATCGTGTTGTGTGCGACCGTTGTCTAATACAGGATCAGCAGGGCACTCGGAAGGAGCCCGACATCACCAGCGAACTCCCGCGTCTCGCGGCGGTGACCCGGCCGCACCGGGGAGGCGGCCTGGCCGCGTCCCCAGTTGTGCCGTACCCGCACGGTGGCCTGGCGCGGCACGCCAACCTGCCGCCCGGCGAGCGGTTGCGGGTGCTGCTGGTGGAGGACGACGAGGGTGACGCCTTCCTGGTCGGTGAGCTGCTCGCCGAGACGAACTCGATGATCGACCTGGTGGTCGCCACCAGCCTCAGCGAGGCGCGGCAGCGGATCACCGGCGTCGACTGCGTCCTGCTCGACCTGGGCCTGCCCGACGCGCAGGGGCTGGACGGGCTGCGCCAGGTGCTGGAGATGCCCAGTGGGGCCGCCGTCTGTGTGCTGACCGGCCGCTCGGACGAGCACATGGGCATCGTGGCCGTCGCCGAGGGCGCACAGGACTACCTGGTCAAGGGCCAGGTCGACGGGGTGCTGCTGACGCGGGCGCTGCGCTACGCGGTCGAGCGCAAGCGCGCCGACGTGAACGCCCGCCGGCTGCGTGAGGTCGAGTTGCGCCAGGCCGAGTCGGCCCGACTCGAACGTGGCCTGCTGCCCCAACCGTTGATGACGACCGACCAGGTGGCGGTGCACACCTTCTACCGGCCGGGTCGACACGCCGCGCTGATCGGCGGAGACTTCTTCGACGTGGTGCAGACCCGTCCGGACCGTCTCGACCTGATCGTCGGGGACGTCTGCGGGCACGGGGTGGACGAGGCCGCGCTCGGTGTGGAACTGCGGGTGGCCTGGCGGGCCCTGGTGCTCGCCGGGGTGCCGGACGACGAGGTGCTGCCCGCACTGGAGCAGGTGCTGATGAGTGAGCGCCGACTTCAGGAGATCTTCGCGACGGTGGCCACCACCCGACTCGACCTGGACGCCAACCGGGCCACCGTCCGACTCGCCGGGCATCCGCCGCCGCTGCTGCTCTCCGGTGGCCGGGTCGTCCCGGTGCCCGCGCCCGGCGGCCTGCTGCTGGGCGTACGACCTCGCCGGCCGATCGCCTACGACCTGGAGTTCGACACCGATGACTGGTCCCTGCTGATGTACACCGACGGCCTGATCGAGGGGCGGGTGGGCGCCGGCAACGAACGGCTCGACGTGCCGGGCCTGAGCGGGCTGCTCGACGAGCCGGCCAACCGGGAGGTGTCGCTGCCCGAACTGCCGGCCTGGCTGGTCGGTCGGGCCGAGCAGATCAACGGCGGCCCGCTCGCCGACGACGTGGCCATGCTGCTGGTCAGCCGGGGCGGTGGCCGGTGAAGCCGGTGAGCGGCGGCTGGAGTCTGCGCCGCCGGGTCATCACCCTGCTCACCGTCGTGGGCGTGCTGCTGATCGGCCTGGCCACCGCGGAGGCGGCGATGGCCGCCCGCAACCGCACCCAGATCGACGCCATCCTGAACCAGACCGGCCCGCTGCGGGTGCAGTCGCAGGAGCTGCTCAACGCGGTGCTCGACCAGGAGACGGCGGTTCGCGGGTACGCGGTCAGCGGTGACCCGGCTGATCTGAGTCCGTACGAGGCGGGGCTCGAGCAGGAGAAGGCCACCATCAGCGCGATGCGGGCGCTGCTCGACGACTACCCGCAGATCGGCCAGGAGCTGCGGGTAGTCGAGGAGAGGGCCGAGCAGTGGCGGGGGGCCGTGGCCGAGCCGGTCATCGCCACGACCGAACAGGATGGCACCCGCGCCGGCCAGGCGTTGGTCACCGAGCAGGCCCGGCAGCGGTTCGACGAGGTGCGCTCGGCCGTCGACGACCTCCAGCAGGAGATCCTGGCCGCCCGGGAGCAGTCCGCGGCGAACGTCCGCAACAGCAGCAACGTGCTGGTCATCCTGTTGATCATCGCGGCCGTGGTGGTGGTCGTGGCCGGCACGGTGCTGCTGCTCTCGCTGGACCGGATGGTGATCCGGCCGCTGACCGGGCTGGCCACCCAGGTCCGCGAGGTCGCCGAGGGCGACTACCAGCACCGCATCGCCACCGTCGGCCCACCCGAGTTCATCCGGCTCGGCGACGACGTGGACGCGATGCGCCAGAAGATCGCCTCCGACCTGGCCGAGGTGCGGGAGGCCCGCGAGCGCATCGAGTGGGTCAACAGCCAGCTCCAGAAGCAGGCCGAGGAGCTCACCCGGTCCAACCGCGACCTGGAGCAGTTCGCGTACGTGGCCTCCCACGATCTGCAGGAGCCGCTGCGCAAGGTGGCCAGCTTCTGCCAGCTGCTCCAGCGCCGCTACGCCGGGCAGCTCGACGAGCGGGCCGACCAGTACATCGCCTTCGCGGTGGACGGCGCGCAGCGGATGCAGCGCCTGATCAACGACCTGCTCGCGTTCTCCCGGATCGGCCGGCTCACCACCGGCTTCGTCGACGTCGACCTCAACAAGGTGATGGGCGACGTGGCCGGTCAGACCGAGGCTGCCCGGCAGTACGCCGACGCCGAGCTGACCTGGACCGAGCTGCCGGTGATCCGTGGCGAGGAGCCGCTGCTCACCAACCTGCTGGCCAACCTGGTCAGCAACTCGATCAAGTTCCGCCGTCCCGACGTGCCGCCGAAGGTGCACATCTCGGCCCGGCTGGTCGGGGCCGAGTGGGAGATCAGCTGCCAGGACAACGGCATCGGCATCGAGCCGGAGTTCGCCGACAAGATCTTCGTGATCTTCCAGCGGCTGCACTCGAAGGACGCGTACCCGGGCACCGGCATCGGGTTGGCGATCGTCAAGAAGATCGCGGAATATCACGGCGGCCGGGTCTGGGTGGACACCGACGTACCGGAGGGCACGGCCATCCGGTTCACCCTCCCGGCACGTCCCGAGGACGTGGAGGCGGCTGCCGCCACCGACCCCGCCGAGCAGCCGCAGCCGGCCACGCCGGGGGACACGACGCCCGCGGACGAGGCGTCGTCCGCGCTGCCGGAGCACTCCGCCGGAGCGGACCAGCCGGACCGGGCCGACGGGTCGCCGGAAAGCGGTAGAACGGGTGACATGAGGGAGACGGTGGGATGACCGCGCCGGCGGACGGCAAGAGCCCGATCGAGGTCCTGCTCGTGGAGGACGATCCGGGTGACGTGTTGATGACCCAGGAGGCGTTCGAGGAGCACAAGCTGCGCAACCGGCTGACCGTCGTCTCCGACGGCGCCGAGGCGCTCGCCTACCTGCGGCGGGAGGGCCAGTACGCCGACGCGCTGGCGCCCGACCTGATCCTGCTCGACCTCAACCTGCCCCGCCGCGACGGCCGCGAGGTGCTCGAAGAGATCAAGAAGGACGACGAGCTGCGCCGGATTCCGGTGGTCGTGCTCACCACCTCCCAGGCCGACGAGGACATCCTGCGCAGCTACCAGCTGCACGCCAACGCCTACGTGACCAAGCCGGTGGACTTCGAGCGCTTCATCGCCGTGGTCCGGCAGATCGACGAGTTCTTCGTCAGCGTGGTCAAGCTGCCGCCTCGTGGCTGACACCCTGCTCGACGACGTCGGTGACCTGCTCCTGGAGGCCGCCGACCAGGTCGTGCTGCCCCTGTTCCGCAAGCTCGACGACGCCGACGTGTCGGAGAAGGCGCCCGGCGAGGTGGTCACCGTCGCCGACCGCCGCGCCGAAGAGTTGATCTCCGCTGGGCTGCGCAGGCTGCGGCCGGGCTCGACGGTGGTGGGGGAGGAGGGTGTCGCCGACGATCCGGGGCTGCTGCGGCACCTGCGCGACAGCGGAGACGTGTGGCTGGTCGACCCGGTCGACGGCACCGCCAACTTCGCCGCCGGCCGCCGGCCGTTCGCCCTGATGGTGGCCCTGCTGACCGACGGCCGCCCGACCGCCGGCTGGATTCTCGACCCGTTGGCCGGGACGCTGGCCGCCGGTCGGGCCGACGAGGGCACCCTGGTCAACGGCCAGCCGGTCGACGCCGCCGACGCCGTGCCGCCACTGGGCGACCTGCGCGGCGCGGCGATGACGCGGTTCCTGCCGGCGGAGGCCCGCGACCGGGTCCGCGCCGGCGGTCGGCGGCTCGGCGAGCTGCTGCCCGGCCAGCACTGTGCCGGCCGGGAATACCTCGACATCCTCACCGGCGAGCAGCAGTTCACCCTCTTCTGGCGCACCCTGCCGTGGGACCATGCGCCGGGCACCCTGCTGGTCCGCGCCGCGGGGGGTGTCGCCCGCCGGTTCGACGGCGTCGACTACCACCCGGCCGACGATGGCCGCGGGCTGCTGGTCGCGGCCAACGAGCAGGTCTGGGCCGAGGTGCACGAGGCCCTGCTCGGCTCCTGATCCGCACACCGCGCGACGTCTCCAGACCGTGTGACGGACGTCCGCGCCGCGACTCCAGGCCGTCGACGACGACGGCCGTGGGGCGTCTCCGCCCGGTGTGCGACGACGGCCAGCGCGGCATCGGCGCGCAGTGCGCGACGACGGCGGCACGCTGTGTCGACACTGGGGCCGGCGGGCGCTCGCGGGGCTGGTCACCGGCGCGCGTTCCGGTATTGTGACCGGCGGTCTCCGCCAGCAGGCCGCCGACCGGCGCCGGCGGGGACGCCGCCGCGCAGAGGTCACCGGGGGCCGGCGGTCGACGGAAGGACGCTGTCGTGCCCAGGACCAGGCTCAGCCAGCGGCGCGTTCGCCGCGTACTGCTCCCTCTGCTCACCGCCGTCGCGCTGGTGCTCGCCGGCGGGGTGCCCGCGTACGCCGAGCCCGGTGAGGGCGGCACCAAGAAGCTGCAGGACGCGCTGGAGCTGACCGCCAAGGGTCACATCGAGGCCAAGGCCAAGCTGGACAACTCCAAGCGCCGGCAGACGGCGCTGACCGGCGAGCTGAAGGCCGTCGAGGTTCGGCTGGTCGGGCTCACCGCCCAGGTCGGCGAGGTGGCCGCGCAGTCGTACCGGGCCGGTCGGCTCACCCCGACGGCGATGCTGCTCAACACCGCCACCCCGCAGGCGTTCCTGCAACGGGCCGCCGACCTCGACCTGATGGCCCAGCGGGACAGCAAGCGGCTGCGCGATCTCACCGAGGCCCGGCAGCAGGCCCAGCAGGCCAAGATCGCCATCGACACCGAGGTCCGTGAGCAGCAGAAGCAGCTCGCCGTGATGGCGAAGAAGAAGAAGGAGGCCGAGGCGGCTCTCGCCGAGGTCAGCTCGGGCAGCAGCAACGGTTTCAGCGGCGGCAGCTCCACGTCGGCGAAGCCCGCGCCGCGCAACTCCGACGGGTCCTGGCCGTCGGAGTCCTGCTCGGTGAAGGACCCGACGACCTCGGGCTGCATCACCCCGCGCACCCTCAACGCGCTCAAGCAGACCCAGGCCGCCGGCTACAAGCGGCACGTCTCCTGCAAGCGTGAGGGCGGCGGCGGCGAGCACCCAAAGGGGCGGGCCTGCGACTTCTCGGCCGCCACGAACGGCTTCGAGGACAAGAACGCGACCGGCGGCGACAAGGCGTACGGGGACAGCCTCGCCGCCTGGCACGTGCGCAACGCCGACCGACTGGGTGTGCTCTACGTGATCTGGTACCGGCAGATCTGGCATCCGGGCACGGGCTGGCGGTCGTACAGCGGCAGCGGCAGCCCGGCCGCCAGCCACACAAACCATGTTCATCTTTCGATGTACTGACCCGAAGCGCCCGCTTCGCTGCGTACCATCGCGACGATGAGCTCCCCACCGTCCGACGTCGCGACCACGCCGGTCTCCTCGGGCCCGTCCGTGCCGGTCACCGGCCGGGCGCTGCCCGGCGGCCTGGCCGCCTTCCTGGTCTTCTTCGCAAGCGGCGCCGTGCTGGTGCTGGAGACGGTCGCGCTGCGCCTGGTCGGCCCGTACGTCGGGGTGACCCTCCAGGTGACCAGCTCGGTCATCGGCATCGCGCTGGCCGCGATCGCGTACGGGGCCTGGGCCGGCGGCTGGCTCGCCGACCGGCGTGACCCACGCGGCCTGCTGGCGCCCGCCCTGGTGCTGGCCGGGATCGCCACCGCAGTGACCCTGCCCGTGGTGCGCTACGCCGGGGAGGTCCTGCGGGGCGGGGCGGCCAGCGCCATCCTGCTGCTGGTGGCGCTCGCCGTGTTCGTGCCGGCGGCGCTGCTGGCCGCGGTCACCCCGCTGGTGGTGAAGCTCCAGCTCGCCGACCTGCGTCGTACCGGCCAGGTGGTCGGCCGGCTGTCCGGCATCGGCACCCTGGGCGGCATCACCGCCACCCTGCTCACCGGGTTCGTGCTGGTCGCCGCCCTGCCCAGCACGGTCATCCTGCTGTCGCTGGCGGTGGCGCTCGGGCTGGCCGGCATCGGCCTGGGGTGGTATCTGCGGCGGCAGGCGCGCACCGACCTGCCCGGTCCGGCCCGTACCCGGGCCGCGCTGGCCGTCCTCGGCCTGCTCGGGGCGGGGCTGACCACCGTCGCGCCGAACCCGTGCGACATCGAGACCGCGTACCACTGCGCCCGGGTCACCACGGACCCGCTCCGGCCCAGCGGCCGGACGCTGCTGCTCAACTCGGCCCAGCACTCGTACGTCGACCTGGCCGACCCGAAACACCTGGAGTACGCGTACACCAAGTGGATCGGCGCGGTCGCCGACGTGGTCGCGCCGGCCGGGCAGCGGTTGGACGCGCTGCACCTGGGCGGCGGCGGGTTCACCGTGCCGACGTACCTGAGCGCCACCCGACCGGGCACCGACAACGTGGTGTTCGAGATCGACGGCGGGCTCGTCGAGCTGGGCGAGCGGGAACTGGGCGTACGCCCGGGGCCGGGCCTGCGAACGGTGGTGGGCGACGCCCGCATGCTGGTCGCCGGTGAGCCGGCGGACAGCCGCGACCTGGTCGTCGGCGACGCGTTCGGTCACCTGGTGGTGCCCTGGCACCTGGCGACCCGGGAGATGGCCGCCGAGATCCGGCGGGTGACCCGCCCCGGCGGCGTGTACGTGCAGAACGTCATCGACTACCCGCCGCTGCGGTTCATCCGCGCCGAGCTGGCCACGGTGGCCGCCGAGTTCACCCACGTCGCGTTGATCGCCCCGCCGGAGGCGCTCGCCGAGGAGCGGGGCAGCAACTTCCTCATCGTCGGCTCCGACGCGCCGTTGCCGCTGGCCGCCGTCCGCGCCCGCCTCGACGAGGTCGACCGGAGCGTCAGCCTGCTCTCCGGCGCGGGCCTCACGGAATTCGTCGGGGAGGCGACGGTGCTGACCGACGACTACGCCCCGGTGGACCAACTGCTGGCGACCGCCTGAACGGGTGATATTCCTGACCGATTCCGATCCTTCAGGTGTAGCCCGGTCTCCTGCGGGCAACAACGGCCACCATGGGCGGTGGGGACCGGAACGGCGCACAACTCCTCGATGAGCGGTACCGGCTCATCGAGCAGCTCGGCGCGGGCGGCATGTCGGTGGTCTGGCGCGGTTACGACGAGGTGCTGGGCCGCCAGGTCGCGGTGAAGGTGCTGGCCTCGCGGCTGGCCAGCGACCGGGCCTTCCGGCACCGGATCCGCATCGAGGCGCAGGCCGCCGCGCGGCTCTGCCACCCCAACATCACCAACGTGTACGACTACGGCGAGTCCCACCAGGTCGGCATCACCGTGCCGTACGTGGTGATGGAGCTTGTCGACGGCGGTTCGCTGGCCGGCCGACTGGGCCGGGAGGTGCGGCTGCCGTGGCGTGCGGCGGTGACCATCGGCGCGGAGGTCAGCTCGGCGCTGGCCACCGCGCACGCTCGCGGGGTCGTGCACCGCGACGTCACCCCGGGCAACGTCATGCTCACCTCGACCGGGGTGAAGGTGGTCGACTTCGGCATCTCCGCGCTGGTCGGGGAGAGCGAGAAGGGGCCGGACGGCGCGCTGCTCGGCACGCCCGCGTACCTCGCGCCGGAGCGGCTGGACAACGGCCAGGTCTCCCCGGCCACCGACGTGTACGCCGTGGGGCTGCTGCTCTACCGGATGCTCACCGGCCGGCTGCCGTGGGAGGCGAACACGACCACGCAGATGCTGCGTGCGCACATGTACAGCGACCCGGACCCGATGCCGGCGGTGCCCGGACTGCCCGACGCGGTGACCGACCTGGTGCGGCGCTGCCTGGCCAAGCGCCCCGCCGACCGGCCGACCACCGCCGAGCTGGCCCGCACCCTCGCCGAGGCGGCCGGCATGCTGGCGGCGGTGCCGGTGTCGCCGGCGGCCGGTCCGCTGGATCCCGCCGAGCTGGCCAACGCCGGCACCACGATCCTGCCCTGGTCGGCGGAGACGGACGCGCTTCCGCTCTCGCGTACCCGGCGCAGCCGCGACCGACGGGTGAACCGGCGGCGGCGGCGGGTGGAGGCCGGGGTGGCAGCCGTCGGGCTGATCGCGGTCACCGGGGCGATGTGGGGGTTCACCTCCCGCAGCCCCGCCAGCGGCGAGGACCGGCCCACGACCGAGGCGCGGATGGGCCTGCCCGAGACGGCCCCCTGCGAGGTGGCGTACGCGCTGCGCACCGACTCCGGCAAGGACTTCACCGCCGAGCTGACCCTGACCAACACCGGTGACCGCGAGCTGCGCGACTGGACGATGAACTTCACGTTCCCCGGCCAACAGACGGTGACGAAGGCGGAGCCCGCCCCGGTGCAGCAGCAGGGCGGATCGGTGCAGATCCGGCCCGCTGCGCAGCGGACGATTCTGGCGCCGGGCGCGGCCGAGAAGCTCACCCTCGCCGGGACGTACAAGGGGGCTAACCCGTTGCCGGTGGAGTTCCGGCTCGGCGACGCGACCTGCAGGGTACGCGTCTCCGGGGTGGCCGGGACGACCCCGTCCACGGCCCCGCCGAGCAAGGCTGCCCCGACGAAGGCCCCGACGAAGGCACCGACCAAGAAGACGACGGTACGCAGCGGCTCCGGCGGTGCCGCGCCGAAGCCCAAGCCCCCGAAGCCCGCCAAGGCCCCCGCGAAGGAGCACGCGAAGCCGACCGACGCCAAGGGGCCGGGTGGTCCGGGAAAAGGGTGAAGGCGCCCCATAAGCGCGCCGCGCACCACAAATGAGGCGTCAGCGTCGCCCCGCGAACCGCTGCACCTGGTCGATCCCACCCTCCACGACCAGCACCCCGCCCTGCTGCAGCTCGGTGTCGTCCGAGGCGTACCGGAAGCGTTCACCCGGCACCTTCGCGCCGATCACCCGGACCCCGTAACGCTCCTCCGGGCGCAGGTCGAGCAGGGTACGACCGGCCAGCGACTGTGGCACACGGACGGTGGCGATCGCGAAGTCGTCGTCGAACTCGATGAAGTCGAGCAGCCGGCTGACGATCAGGTGGGCCACGCGGTCCCCGGTCTCCGCCTCCGGAAAGATCACGTGGTGCGCGCCCACCGACGACAGGATCTTGGCGTGCTTCTGCGAGGTGGCGCGGGCCCAGATCTGCGGCAGACCCAGCTCGACCAGCGCCAGCACGGTGAGCACGCTCGCCTCCACCGAGGCCCCGATGGCCACCACGGCCCGGCCGAAGCTGGTGACGCCGAGCTGCCGCAGGGCGCCCTCCTCGGTCGTGTCCGCCTGGACCACCCGGTCGAGTTGGGTCGAGAAGCGCTGCACCTGATCCGGGTCGCGGTCGATGGCCAGCACCTCACGGTCCATCCGGGTGAGAGCGCCGGCCAGGTGGCACCCGAACCGACCCAGCCCGATCACCACGATGCCGCTGCCGTCCGATCGTCTCGCCGACACCTCGACCCTCCTTCTCGTCAGCCGACAATGGGTTGTTCCTGGGGATAGCGATAGAGCCTGCGCCGGGTGTTCAGGGCGATCGCCGACCCGAGGGTCAGCGGCCCGACCCGGCCGATGAACATCAGCACGGTCAACACCACCTGGCCGCTGGGCGGCAACTCGCTGGCCAGGCCGATGGTCAGCCCGGTGGTGCTGAACGCGGAGGTGACCTCGAACAGGGCGGCGATGAACCGCACGCCCTCGGTGAGCAGCAACAGGAGCATCGTTCCGGCCGTGACCAGCGCGACGCTGAGCAGGGCCACGGTGATGGCCTGCCGCTGGCTGGCGGTGGCCACCCGGCGGTGCCCGACCGTCACGTCGGGCTCGCCGCGCAGCTCCGCCCAGATGGTGAACGCCAGGAGGAAGAACGTGGACACCTTGATTCCACCGGCCGTGCTGGCGCTGCCGCCGCCGATGAACATCAGCACGATCAGCAGCGGGTAGCTCTCCTCCTGCAGGTCCGTGATGTTCAGCACGTTGAAGCCACCGGTACGGCTCAACGCGATCTGGGTGAAGGACGCGAGCACCTTGCCCTCGGCGTCGTACAAGCCGATGGTGCTGACGTTGGTCCACTCGGCGGCGAGCAGGCCGACGACGCCGAGGATCAGCAGCGCCACGCTGCCCCAGATGGTCAGCTTGGTCGCCACCGCCCAGCCCGCCGGCCTGCGCCACTCGCGCACGGCCTCGAACAGGGCCGGAAACCCGAGCCCGCCGACGATGGCGCCGAACGCCAGCGGCAACGACACCCACGGATCGCGGTCGAAGGCCAGCAGCCCGTCCGAGTAGAGCGAGAAGCCGCCGTTGTTGAACGCCTGGACGGCGTGGAACACGCCGGACCAGAGGGCCCGACCGGGCGTGTAGTCGTACGCCCACCAGAGGCGGCCGGCGACCAGCGCGGTCATCACCGCCTCGCACGCGAAGACGGTGACCGCGATCCGGCGCAGCAGCCGGGCCACGTCACCGACCCCGAACTCCGCCGTCTCGGCCTGCACCAGCAGCCGGTTGCGCAGCCCGAGCTGGCGGGAGACCACGAGGATGACCAGCGCCGCGACGGTGAGGATGCCGAGACCACCGAGCTGGGTGAGCAGGGTGATCACCACCAGGCCCCAACCGGACCAGTAGTTGGGGGTGTCAGTGACCGCCAGGCCGGTGACGGACACCGCCGAGGTGGCGGTGAACAGGGCGGTGACCAGGGGCGGACGCTGGTGCTGGATGGTCGACCAGCGCGCCAGCAGCAGCGCGGTGCCGAGCAGGATCGGCACCAGGAACCCCAGCGGCACCAGCCGCACGGGGTTGCGGAGTAACCGGCGCACCAGACAATCTTCCTTTTCCGGGTGGCCGCCCGAGTGGGAACGCCCATTCCGGAGATTCACCTGCCGGCCAGTCATCGACCAACTTCCGGTCAATCGCGGGCGGTCTGCTGTCTGCGACATCCCTCGATGACAGGAGACGGCGTTGCGACGTACCCTCTCGATTTTCGGTGTGGCCGGCGCGCTGCTCGCCGCCACCGCCGTGGCCGTGCCCACCCTGGCCGCCGCCGACCCCTCGACCGGGGTCGACCGCGCCCGAGGCAACGACCGGCCGATCGTCATCGGTCACCGGGGCGCCAGCGGCTACCGGCCGGAGCACACCCTGGAGGCGTACCGGCTGGCGATCCGGATGGGTGCCGACTACGTCGAGCCGGACCTGGTGTCCACCTTCGACGGTGTCCTGGTCGCCCGACACGAGAACGAGATCTCCGGCACCACCGACGTGTCGACGCACCCGGAGTTCGCCGGCCGGAAGACGACGAAGACCATCGACGGGGTCGCCGTGACCGGCTGGTTCACCGAGGACTTCACCCTGGCCGAGCTGAAGACGCTGCGGGCCAAGGAGCGGCTGCCGCAGGTCCGCGTGGCGAACACCGCCTTCGACGGACGCTTCGAGGTGCCCACCCTCCAGGAGGTCATCGACCTCGCTCGCACCGAGGGGCGGGCACGGGGCCGCACCATCGGCATCTACCCGGAGACCAAGCACCCGACCTACTTCACGTCGATCGGCCTGCCGCTGGAGGAGCCGCTGCTGAAGGTGCTGCGGCAGAACAAGCTGGACCACCGGAACTCGCCGGTCTTCATCCAGTCGTTCGAGACGGCCAACCTGCGTCGCCTGAGCCGGATGACCGACGTGAAGCTCGTTCAGCTGCTCGACGCCACCGGCCGTCCGTACGACTTCACCGTCGCCGGCGACACCCGCAGCTACCAGGACCTCGCCACGGCGGCTGGCCTGAAGTGGATCGCCGGGTACGCCGACGGCATCGGGGCGAACAAGAACCTGATCGTGCCCCGCGACGCCGCCGGCAAGCTGCTCGCCCCGACGAACGTGGTGCGTGACGCGCACCGCGAGCGGCTGCTCGTGCACGCCTGGACGTTCCGCGCGGAGAACCAGTTCCTCCCCGTGGACTTCCGGATCGGCACCGACCCGAACGCGCGCGGCGACATCACGGCCGAGTACGAACTCTTCCTCGGCCTGGGTCTGGACGGCGTCTTCAGCGACCACCCGGACACCGCCGTCGCCGCCCGCGCCGGCCTCTCACCCCCTGCGAGCCGCTGACCCCCTGCGAGCCGCTGACCCCTGCGAGCCGCTGACCCATCGCGAGCCTCGGCCCGGAGCTGACCCGCTCCGAGCCGACCACCGGGCCGATCACGCCCGGCACACCCGCTGGCCCGTCGTCCGCCACCTCGGACGCCGGGCCAGCGGCGTCTCCGACACAGCCCGCAGGCCCAAGACCTGCCGACCTCCTGTGCGGGACGCCCCACTCGACCGGAGCCACTTGCTGTGTTGAGCGGTATACCTGTGAGTCATTTTTATGACTCACAGGTATACCGCTCAACAGGAGATGGCTCGCCCAACGGCGACACTCCCCAAGGTCGCGCTCGATCCAGGAAGTAGTGGCCTCGCCGTGCCCCCGAGGCCACTACATCAACGACAACGCCGTTGCGTTTAGCGCCGTGAGCGGGAGGCAAGTCCTTTCTCGAAGAGTGTGATTTCGGCGTGGAAGCTGTAGGTCTGTGTGGTTGTTGG